>JACQUA010000252.1 GCA_016210565.1 Chloroflexota bacterium | reverse complement strand
GCAACGCTGCCGGACAGATGCAATGACATTCGATGCTATTGAAAACCGCGACGACGGCTGTCATTCTGAGCGAAGCGAGCGCAGCGAGCGTAGTCGAAGAATCCTTCGAGGTGGACTGAGGGACGAAAGACCCTTCGCTTCGCTCAGGGTGACAGCATAACGCGATGTCATTGAAAGCGAAGACGAGTCCCGATAGTATCGGGGCGAGTCGTAGTCGAAGAATCCTTCCGGCGTGGGGACAAAAGACCCTTCGACTGCCCCTTCGCTCCGCTCAGGGCTCCGGCTCAGGGTGACATTCTCTGAGCAATGCCAAAACCCGAACTTTCAATCACCAAGACGGTGTCTCACTCCCGGTTTGGAACCTGGAATTTGGTTCTTGGAGTTTTGTTTGGTCATTCGTCATTCGGACTTCGTCGTTTTTCCTTTGCTAACCGCATGAACTGCTGAAGTTAACGAAGAATGGATGAACTGCAGGAAAAGATCAACATCCTGAGAAGAAGCGAGATCTTCCTGGGTCTCCGCAACGATGTCCTGGAACACCTGGCGACCCGGGTTGCCTGCCGAACCCGGTCGTTTCAACCTGGGGAACTGGTAATCAAAGTCGGGGACCAGGCGGACGAGCTTTTCATCGTCGGCGAGGGGAAAGTCGATCTAACGCTGGTCAGGCCATCCCGCGTGCCTGAGGCCGACGTGAAAGTAGTTCTGGCCACGATCAGCATCGGCGGGACGTTCGGCTGGTCCACCCTCACCGGCAACTATGCCTATGGGCTCGATGCCGTCTGCGCCAGCCCGGTCAAAGTCCTGGCCATCAGCGGCCAGGAGCTCCTGGAGTTCATGGACCGGGACACCGCGACGGGCTATGAGATCATGAAGTCGCTCTCCCGCATCGTGGTTCTGCGCCTCCGGGACTCCAACCGCGCCTTCTTCAAGGTCCTTGCCAGAGACCAAAAGTAATAGCCTCGCCAGCATAAACCCCCGGGAGTACTACATTCTGAAATAGTAAGACGAGTCATGTAATGACTTACCTTTATCGCTGTGGTATACTATCCGCCAGAGGAAGAACAATTCCATGACTACGATTGTTGTCACCACGAAGGGTCAAATCGTGATCCCCGCTCCAATGCGGAAGAGATTGAAGATCAAGAAGGGTACCCGGCTGTTCATTGAAGAAAATGGGGGGGGACTGGTAATCAGGCCAATGACGCCCGATTATTTCGAGAGCATCTCCGGAATCCTGCCCGGCAAAGGGAAACTTACACGGGCGCTGCTTGAAGAAAGGGCAAAGGACAAACAGAAAGAAGACGCCGGATGACCAGGGTCCTGGATACCCATGCTTTGATGGTCTTCCTGGAAAAAGAACCTGGGTACGAAAAGGTCAAAGGCTACTTCATCGAAGCGCTGCACGCGGACAATCACCTTTTGATGACCTCGGTAAACTTCGCGGAGATATATTACCTCGTGTTGCGCGAATACGGGGAGAAAAAGCTGGCGGAGGTAGAGAACATAATACGCGCCTTGCCTCTCGACTTGATCGACGTAGATGTTCCGCTTGCCAAAGAGGCCGGACGGATCAAGGCAGTAAAAAGGATGTCCTACGCAGACTGCTTTGCCGCAGCGCTGGCCAGGAATCGCGGCGGTGAACTGATAACGGGTGACAGGGAGTTCAAGAACATGGAGAATGAAATCAGTATCCTCTGGGTCTAATGCAAACGCATTAAATGGCGCATCTGGCTGTCATTCTGCACCATTTCTTGCGTTCGTACCAGTTCCTCCGGCCCGGAAACAGACCGACCGCCGGGCCCGGCTCTCCCGTTCGAAGGACATTCCAGCAATGCCCTACGCCGCCCCTCTGACCTCGTAAGTCATTGTCCGGGGGTCCAGGATGTGTTCCGAAGCATCCAGCACCTCCACGGAAACAATCCTGCCGTCCTTGCCATAATCAATGATGATTCCCTCGCGAATTTCGTCGCTCTCCACCACAGGCCCTTCTCTGAAAATCATTGCCGGCCACCGCGGTCAGAACCAGGGCTGGCCGCCTCTTCGCCTGCGTTAAGTCAGAAAACGGAAAGGGAACGACGACCACGTCTCCTTTTACAAATCTTGCCAAGCTTCATCTTCCTCAGGCCGGAGCCAGTCTTTCTTTAGCGAGGACTCACTTAACAGAGGCAACTCGAACTTTTCCCGCGCCATTTTCAGTTTCAGAAACCTGATGTAATCTACGACTTGCTCCAACAATGGGTCAGGCACTTCTTCCATTTCTTTGAGAATCATTTCCTTACGACTCATGTTCAGCCCTCTGGATGGACCGGATTTCCGATCCCTTGTCTGCCTGTAGGATAGCACGCGCAACGAGATCCTGCAAAACACCCCAAATGCTGCCCGCATCGTCCGGCCATATTCTATCGTTGTCTACTCCAAAGCAAAGAACGTGGCTTCGCTCCGTTCAAAATCGCCCGCAGGCACGGCGGTCTGCGGTACCCGGGCCTGGATTCCCGCCTTCGCGGGAATGACAATCCTGGCTACATCGTCTCCGGCGCGGTCATGCCCATCAGGTGCAGGGTGCGGGCGAGGACGATGCGGGCCGCTTCGACCAGCTTCAAACGGGATTTCGACAGGCACTCGTCCGGGGAGATGACCCGGCACTCTTTGTAGAACTTGTGGAAGGCCGTGGCCAGCTCCTGGGCATGGTAGGGCAGGTGGTGGGGTTCCAGCGTGCGGGCCACCAGCTCGATTATCTCCGGCAGCATAACCATCTTGCGAATCAATACCTGCTCCGCCGGGGTGGTCAATAACGAGACGTCCCCGTCCTGATAGTCCATCTTCCGCTCCTTTGCCAGCCGCAGGATGCTGGAAATCCTGGCGTGGGCATACTGGACATAGTAAACCGGGTTTTCCTCGGACTGCTTCTTGGCCAGCTCCAGGTCGAAGTCCATCTGACTATCGGCGGTCCGGGAGACGAAGAAGAAGCGACAGGCGTCCGCCCCCACCTCGTCCGCCACCTCCCGCAGCGTTATCAGCTCACCGCTCCGTTTCGAGACCTTCACCACCTCCTCCCCCCGCCTCAAAGCCACCATCTGCGAAATGATGATCTTCAGCCTGGCAGGGTTCACGCCCAGCGCCGCGGCCGCGGCCTTCATCCGGGGCGCGTGACCCTGGTGATCGGCGCCCCAGATGTCGATTACCCGGTCAAAGCCGCGCTCGCAGAACTTGTTGTAGTGATAGGCAATGTCGGAAGCGAAATAGGTGGGCGTGCCGTCGCCGCGGATGAGCACGTTGTCCTTGTCTTCACCCAGGGCAGTGGAAGCGAACCAGGTCGCCCCCTCTTTCAAGGTAACAAAACCCTTCTCCCGGAGAACGGCCATGGCTTTCTCGTACTGGCTGTCCCGGTAAAGCGACCGCTCGCTGAACCACATATCGAACTCCACTCCCAGGAGCTTGAGGTCGTCCCGGATCCAGTCCAGCATATAGCGCAGGCCCTTCTCGCCCAACTCCTTGACCGCGCTCTCAGAGGGCAGGTGCAAATACCGGTCGCCGTCCTCGGCCACAATACGCTGGGCCAGGGAGACCATGTAACCCCCCATGTAGCCGCTGGCGGGCATCTCCGCCGGGACGCCGAACTGCTGCTGGTAGCGCACCCACAGGGTATTCTTGAAGGCGTCGATCTGGGCGCCGGCGTCGTTGATGTAGTATTCCTTCTGGACCTTATGCCCTGCCGCCGCCAGCACGCTGGCCAGGACGCTGCCCAGGATGGCCCCCCGGCCGTGCCCCACGTGGAGCGGCCCCGTGGGATTGACGCTGACGAACTCGAGCTGCACCTTCTCCCCTTTGCCAGCATCGACATTTCCATAGGCCTCCCCCTGCTCCCCGATGGTCTCCACCTGGGAGGTCAGCCAGCGCCCCTTCAGGGTGAAGTTGATGAAGCCGGGCGGCGCCAGGTCGATCTTTTCAATTTCCTCCGAAGCAGAGACCTGCGCGATGAGCTTCTCCCCGATGGCGAGGGGACTCATGGACATGGACCGGGCCAGCCGCAGGGGCAGACCGGTGGCGTAGTCGCCGTGCTCCGGGTTCTGGGGATGCTCCACCGTCACCTCCGGCAAAGCCACCCTGGGGAGCGTCCCCTTTTCCTGGGCTTCCTTCAAGGCCTGCCCCACCAGGCCGGCGATCTTGTTTCTCAAAAGGCCTAGCTCCATTCGCCGCCTTCCTTCCAGACCCTGGCCATCTCTCTCCTCAAGGGCAGATAATGCGGCAGTTCCAATCGCGGGTCTTTCATAAACAATGATTGTGCCTCCCTTCGTGCTTTTTCAAGGAGAGCTACGTCCGAAATCCGGGCCATTCGTAAATCGGGTACTCCCGATTGGCGGGTGCCGAAGAACTCGCCGGGACCCCGCAGCCTCAGGTCCTCTTCGGCCAGTTTGAACCCATCATGGGTCTTTTCAATCAGGGCCAGGCGCTCCTGCCCTTCAGGAGAAGGGTCTTCGGCCAGCAGCAGGCAGTAGCTTTTTTCCGTTCCCCGGCCGACCCTTCCCCGGAACTGGTGCAACTGGGAAAGTCCGAAATGGTCGGCCCCTTCGACCAGCATCACCGTGGCATTGGGAATGTCGATGCCCACCTCCACGACCGGCGTCGACACCAGTATGTCCATGGCATGGTCGCGGAACAGGCGCATGGTCTCGTCTTTCTTGGCCGGAGGTAGCCGGCCGTGGAGAAGGCCCAGGCGCAGGTCCGGGAATACCTCCCGGGACAGCCGGTTGTATTCTTCGACCGCCGCCCTGGTCTCGACGGCCTCGGATTCTTCGATCAGGGGACAAATGATGAAGGCCTGCCGGCCCTTTCCGATTTCCTGTCTCAAGAACTGGTAGGCGGCCTGCCTTTTTTCCGGCGATACCCATTTGGTGGCTATCGTTTGCCGGCCCGGGGGCAACTGGTCGATCACCGAAAGGTCGAGGTCCCCATACAGGGTGAGCGCCAGGCTGCGAGGGATGGGCGTGGCGGTCATCACCAGCATGTGGGGGTTGAACCCCTTCTGCCTGAGGGCCGAGCGCTGGGCGACCCCGAAGCGGTGCTGCTCGTCGATCACGGCCAGCCCCAGCCGGTGGAACTCCACGCCTTCCTGGATCACGGCGTGGGTGCCCACCACCAGGTCCACGGCGCCCTCCGAAATCTGGCCGTAGAGGGCCTTTTTCCCTTTGGTGTTGCTGGTCAGGAGCGCCACCGTCAGCTTCGCAAGGGGAGGCCTTGCAAAGGTGGCGAGGTTTTCTCCCCCTTCTGCAAAGGGGGATAAAGGGGGATTCCCCGCCGCGTGGCCGGCATCGGACAGCAGATGGGTAAAAGTGCGAAAATGCTGCTCCGCGAGGATTTCCGTGGGCGCCATGACGGCCCCTTGATGGCCACCGGCGACCACCGCCAGCAGCGCCGCCATGGCCACCACGGTCTTGCCGCTGCCCACTTCCCCCTGGAGGAGACGACTCATGGCCACCGGACGGGCCAGGTCTTCCAGGATTTCCTGAAGCGACCGGGCCTGGGCCTGAGTCAGCTTGAAAGGCAGGCTGTTCAGAAAACGGTCCAGCGCCTCCCGGTCCACGGCTATGGCTGTTCCCGGCTGGCTTTCCTGCCACTTCTGCTTCCGCGAGAGGACCCCCAGTTGCAGCAGGAACAACTCATCGAAGGCCAGGCGCTCCCTGGCTCTGTCTTTCAATTGCAGGCTATCCGGAAAATGGGCCTGGGCTATTGCCTCGTCGAGGTTCAAAAGGCGGCACCGGTTCTTTATGTCGTAAGGGATGAAGTCCTCCACCAGGGCCGACCAGCGGTCCACCACCTCCTTGACCAGGCGGCGCACCTGCCTGGGGAACAGGCCCGCCGTCAGCGGGTAGACGGGCACCAGCCGGCCGGTGTGGATCAGTTCTTTGTCCTCTACGTGTTCCCAGGCCGGATTGTCCAGTTGAAGCTGGCCCCGGAAGTCGGTGACCCGCCCGCTGAACACGATCTTGTCGTTGACATGGAACTTCTCGGCGAGGAAGGGCTGATTGAACCAGATGGCCCGGATGTTGCCGGAATCGTCGCCAACCGTCGCCTCGGTGCACCGCATGTTTCCCAGCTTGACCACCCGGGCTTCCCAGACCGTGGCGATGACGGTCTGTTCCTGGCCCGGCTTCAGAGATGAGATGGGAGCAAGCTGGCTGTAGTCCAGGTGGCGGCGGGGAAAGAAATAAAGGGCGTCCCGCACGGTCTTGACCCCCAGCTTGGCGAATTTCGCCTCCACTTTGTCGTGGATTCCTTTCAACACGGTGATGGGATAATCTAGGGGACTCTTCTCGGTAGGCGCGCCAGTGACCCTCCCCCTTTGCAAAGGCCTTTCCCCCTTTTTCAAAGGGGGATTAAGGGGGATTTCGGGCGCGATGGCGACGGGCGCGGCGCTGCTGCCGGCGGCGGTGGTGGGACTGCCGGCACGTGGGGCGGCGCTGGCGGCGGCCGCCGCCAGCGCCGCCGGGGCCTCTAATTCCTCCAGCAAGTCCATGACCCACCCCACCCATTCCTGCCGCCCCTTTTTGTCCATGGCGGCATAGCTGGAATTCACCGGAAGAAACCGATCCAGTGCCAGCGAGGGATTTCGGGCTAGTTGCCCCGTATCCTTCAGCCAGTTTCTTATGAAGGCTTCGAGGCCGCCGATCACCGCCCGGTCGTCAAAACCCAGCCTGGCCTCGTGCTCCAGGACCTTACGCAAACGGTCGATGTCCATGTCTATGGCGTAAATGACGTAAAAATGTCATTCTGAACGAAGACGAGCATCAGCGAGTCGGAGTCGAAGAATCCTTCGCTTCGCTCAGGACAAGTTCTTTCCGGGCCGGCGCCAAAGACCCTTCGACTCCGCTCAGGGTGACATCGATTCGTCATTCGGGCTTCGGACTTCCTCATTCCTGCATCATTTCAAGACGATAACCGCCAGGGTGCCCGGCCCCACGTAGGTCCCCAGAATGGGACCGAACCGGGCAAAGTATACTTCCTGACCCGGCGCCAGCTTCTTCGCATGCTCCAGGAGTTTTTGCCCCTCCGCCGCTTCAGTGCTGTACACCACGCTGATTTCCCGCGCCGGCAGGTGCTCCTCCAGAAGCTCATAGAGCCTGTTGACGGCCTTCGAGTGAGTGCGCACCCTTTCCAGGGGAACAACCTCGCCGTCCTGTACCGAAAGTATGGGCTTGATATTCAGCATGGCGCCCATCATCGCCTGCGCCCTGCCGATGCGACCGCCTTTTTCCAGGAATTCCAGCGTGTCCAGCGCGCCCGCCAGGAAAATCCCGGGAACGGCCCCGTTCACCATCTTGACTACTTCATCAATGCCTGCCCCCTTAGCGGCAGCTTTGGCCGCCAGAATCGCGGGCAGTCCCACCCCCATACTGACCTGCCGGGAATCGACAACTTCGATCCGGCATTTGGCCGTGACTTCGCGCTTTCCGGCCTGGGCGGCTTCATACGTCCCGCTCAGCTTCGAAGAGAGGTGAATGGAAACAATCTCCCGCGTCTCCTTCGCCAACCCCTCGTAAAGCTCGGTGAAAGAACCGGGTGACGGCGCTGAGGTAACCGGCAACACCGGGCCTGCTACCAGCTTCTCGTAGAACGCATCCGCCGTGATATCCACCCCGTCGCGGTGACTCTTTTCTCCAAACCGGACGTACAGGGGCGCCACCGTGATGCCCAGTTTCTTCGCCAGCGCCGGCGGCAGGTCTGAGGAACTGTCGGTAACAATCTTAACTGTCATGTCGCTGCCTTTCGGGAATAACTTCCACGAGATTATACATTAAAAGTGGGCTTTCGGCTTACAGCAGTCGGAGCGTAGGGTGGGTTAAGCGCACAGGGGGTCAGCGGAGGCAAGAAGCGGGTGCGCGAACCCACCAAGACCCGATCGATGCCAGGGATGTTCCGTCGCCCTGGCAATTTGGTGGGTTCGCGCAGCCACCCGGCGCAACCACGCCCAGTCTGCGCTTAACCCACCCTACCTTGGAACTATTCCAGCGACATTATGTAGCTGTAGTGTGGCTGGCCCCCGCTAACCACTTCCGTTTCCAGGTTGGGATGCCGCTCTCGCAACGAAGCCGCCGTGACCTCCGCTCCCTCCGCCGTTATGCCTGCCCCGAAGTAAACTGTGAGCAATTCCGCTTTCTCCACGCCGGCCGCGGCCAGGGTCTTTTCAATGACCTCGCTCCTGTCTTCTCCGGCGGCCTTCAAGTCGCCATCCACAAACCCGATGAACTGGCCTTTCCCTATTCTGATTCTGCCTATCCTGGCGCCCCGCACCGCGCTGGATATCTCAATGGACCTGATCTGGCGAAACGCCTTATCCATTTCGGCGATGTTCCGGTCCAGTTCCGCCTCCTGATTGAAGGCAACCAGCGCCGCAATGCCCTGGGGAATGGAAGTCGTTGGCAATATCTTCACTTCCTTCTTCGACAGGGAAGCCGCCTGCTGCGCGGTCAGGATAACATTCTTGTTGTTGGGCATGACAATGACTTTGTCCGAAGGGACAAACTCGATAGCGCCGAGCAGCTCCTGGGTGCTGGGGTTCATGGTCTGCCCCCCCGGGACGATGGCAGTGGCGCCGAGGCTCCGGATAACCGCCTCCAGCCCGGTGCCGGACACGACTTCCACCGTGGCTATCCTGACCGGGCGGGCCAGGCCGCGCCGCATCTGGACGAAGTCTTCGTGCTGGTCATCCATGTTCTGTATCTTCAAATCGTGAAGCGAGCCGGCGGCAGTCCCGATTTTCAGCACCGAACCCGGGTCCGTCGTGTGAATATGTACCTTGACCGCGGCATCATCACCTACCACCAGGACCGACTCGCCCCTGGCCTCGATCTTCCTCCGGACCCGGTCCGGGTTCAGCTTCTCGCCTTTGATGATGAACTCCGTGCAATAGCCATACAGCTTCTGCCTGCCTTCCGCGGCCTTCAGGGACGGCGGAAGGCTGGCCGGAGCAATTCCGGGGGACATCAGAATGATGCTATCGGCCTCGCCTTTCAAATAGTGCAATACCCCTTCCAGTATTATGTAAAGGCCCTGGCCGCCGGCATCCACGACCCCCCCTTCCTTCAGAACGCTCAGCAGCTCAGGGGTCCGCGCCACGGAGTCCCTGGCTTCCCGGACGGCGATGACCGCCAGGCTCGTCAGGTCTTTCGAATTCGTAGCGACTTCCCTGACCGCCGCCGCCACATCCTTCATCACCGTGAGCATCGTCCCTTCCACCGGCTTGCTCAATCCCCTGTAGGCGGCTCTTGCCGCCTCCTCCAGGGCCTGGCTTATCTCCAGAGGGTAAGCCACCGGGCGTCCGTCCAGACCCAGGGCCAGGCCCTTGAACATCTGGGAAAGGATAACGCCGCTATTGCCCCTCGCCCCTATGAGAGCGCCGTGTGCCAGCGCCCGCGCCACCAGCGAAACGTTGTCCTCTTTGACGCGGGAAGCCTCTTCTACAGCGGCTTTCATGGTGAAGAGCATGTTGGTACCGGTATCCCCGTCCGGCACCGGGAAGACGTTCAGGGCGTCAATCGCCGCGGCGTTCTTTTCGAGCCACCGGCTGGCCACGGCGAACATCTCCCGCAGGTCAAAACCGGTGCAAAAGGACCTGACCTTGACTTCGCTGCTTGCTTTGGTAGCCATATTATGCTATTATGCCGGATTAGCGGTTAGCTCATGTATGGGCTGTCAGCTATCGGCTATCGGCTGTCAGCCGACAGCTTTCAGCGCTCGACTGCCACTGAACGCTTCCGGGAATCCGCGTGAAGGATTCTTCGCTTCGCTCAGAATGACGGCGTGTGCGGCTGTCACTTTCTACATCTTGATTTGTCATTTTGAGTTTTGCGTTTTGATTTTTGATTTCTTCCCGGCGCCAGGACGCAAACGGACCAGGAGTTACTAAATTGTCCCTCAAATGTGATATTTGCGGCAAAGGCTCCATCTGGGGCCACAATGTCAGCCATTCCAAGCGGCATACCAGCCGCCGCTGGCTGCCTAACATCAGAAAGACTACTATCATGCTGGGCGGCGCCAGCCGGCGCATCAAGATCTGTACCCGGTGCCTGCGCACGGCCAGCAAAACGAAGTAACGCAGCGGAATCCAGAATTCAGAAGCCAGAATCCCCCCTGACGCACCCATTCTGACTTCTGGCTCCTGGATTCTGAATTCCCCGGGCATTCGTCATTCGGACTTCGGAATTCGTCGTTCCCCGTTTGACTGGTTATTCGTCATTCGCCCCCGACCCGGTCGGGGGTCGTCATTCGCTTCCTCGCCCTCTCCAGTGCCTCCTCCACCTGCCCGGGACCGGTCCCTCCCGGCACATTCCGGCCCGCCACCGAAGCCTCCACGGTGATTCCGTAGACATCCTCGCCGAAGAGCGGCGAGAATTTTCTGTATTCTTCCAGCGCCAGTTTATCCAGGGGTTTACCCTCGCGGATGGCTTGCGCCACCAGGCCGGCTACGACGCCGTGGGCCTGGCGGAAGGGAAGCCCCTTCTTCACCAGGTAGTCCGCGAGGTCGGTCGCCAGGATATAGCCTGATCCGGCAGCCGACCGCATCGGCGCCTTATTAAACTTGACGGTCTTGATCATGCCGGTGAAAACGCCCAGGCTGGCTTCCAGCGTGTCAACGGTATCGAAAAGGCCCTCTTTGTCCTCCTGGAGGTCGCGGTTATACGATAGCGGCAGCCCCTTCAACACGGTTAGTATGCCCATCAGGTTGCCGTAGACCCTCCCTGTCTTTCCCCTTCCCAGCTCGGCCATGTCCGGGTTCTTCTTCTGCGGCATGATGCTGGAAGTGGTGGCGTAGGCATCGTCCATTTCGATAAAGCCGAACTCGGCCGTGGACCACAGCACCAGTTCTTCCGCCAGGCGGGACAGGTGCATCATGGCGATGCTGGCGCACGACTGGAACTCAACGATGAAATCGCGGTCGGAGACGGCGTCGATGCTGTTTTCGCTGATGCGGCTGAAGCCAAGCTGTTCCGCGACGTACTGGCGGTCCAGCGGGTAAGGGACACCAGCCAGCGCCCCACTCCCCAGAGGCATGACATCGGTGCGCCTCAGGCAGTCCTGGAACCTCTCTTTGTCCCGCTGGAACATCTCGAAATACGCCAGCAGATGGTGGGCCAGGAGCACCGGCTGCGCCCGCTGCAGATGGGTATAGCCCGGCAGGATGACGTCCTTATGGGCCTCGGCCCGCTCCAGCAGCGCCCACTGCAAACCGCTGAGCTGCTCCAGCAGACCCGGGATGGTCTCCTTGACGAAGAGCCGCACGTCCACGGCCACCTGGTCATTCCGCGAGCGGGCGGTGTGGAGCTTCCCCGCCACGTCGCCGAGCTTCTCGGCCAGCCTGGCCTCTATGTTCATGTGGATATCTTCCAGATCGGTCCTGAAGACGAACGCGCCTTCTTCGATCTCCTTGCGGATGGCAACGAGCCCCATGATGATGAACTCGGCCTCTTTGTCCGAAATAATGCCCTGCCTGCCCAGCATCCGGGCATGGGCGATGGAGCCGGCAATGTCCTGCCGGTACAGGCGCCTATCAAACGGGATGGAAGCCCCGTACGCCTGGGCCAGCTTATCCGGCTCTTTCTCGAAGCGGTCACGCAGATAGTTCGCCAAGATCCATATCCCCACGAAGACCGGAAATCAAGGTTTGGGAATGTGAGCGCGTTCCCGGTCGCGGACCGGGAACGCTCCCGCGGCAAGAGGAGGCAAAAGGCGCTGCCCGGGACAGCCCACAGCGGAATGAATGGGCCTAACTGCGGGTCGCGACGTGGGACTTGCCGACCTTTCTTTCTTCTAGCATTGTGTCATGCTGGGCCACCGAGGCCATCAAATAATACCACAAAAACGACTGGCGCAAACCACCTCGCAGTGCACGGGAACGGGGCACGAAGACTACTCCACCGGAGGAAGCGGCTTATTGCAGACCACGCCGATTATGAGTGGCCAATGTCTGCCCCTATACCATTGCCCGGAACCCAAAATGAGGTATTCCATTCTCAGCCCGAACTTCTGACGGAAATATCCATAGCTATAGCTCTCGTTCGATCCCTCTTTTAGGCAGCCCTGGCAAAAATCAACCCTCTTCAGGTCCGTCACGGGATAATCCAGTTGGCCATCGATGACCGAATAGCCCGCGAAGCGGAAGACCATTCGCGGTTGGAATCCTCCGTCAACCCGCAGTCTGTTCAATGCGACGGCATCAACGGCATCGGGTCGTATCAGGATTAAACTCCGACTATCGCCGAGAAATGTTGAAAAATCTCGCGAGTCGAAATGTTCGTATTTTGCTAATACGCCCAGGAATTGACTGTGGCTCAACCTCTTCCTCAATATCTTAGTTCCATTCTCGGGATGGTGACAGTCCTCAATATGTGGACCTTGCGCTCTCAACTCTTCCTCTATTTTCCATTCCACGATGTTTCCCACCTCGGTGATTAGTCTGCCTTGTGTATCATACAGGTCAGCCTTGTCCAGTCCGCGCCATTTTTTGCTGACTTGCCTTGTAGGTCTGATCCATTCGTGTTTGTCTTCCCCTTCGTGAATTCCCGCCACGCAGATCCCCCGACCAAGTTTTGACACTGCCACGATCGTAAACCGTATTCGACCCTGTGCGTTCCGTGGGATTGGCCTGCGGCCCGGGGGCAACGGTGGATCGGGCGGCGGTGTAGGATCAGATTTCTTCTGATCAGGATATGTCGGCTCCACTGGCGGCCCCGGACGTATTCGGGGGCTGGGTCTGGACAGGCCCCATCGCCCCCCCTGGCCGCTTCGGCTTGTCGACTCGCAACCACACCACGGCGAAAAAAGTAATTATCCCGGCTATCAGAAGCACCGCAAGCAGGGCAGCGCCACCGTTCATTTGGTTCCCGTTGTGTTATCCCTGATTGGGTCGCACTGGGCAAGCTATCCCATGAACGCACTTCAACCCGGCGCTGTCAGGCCGGCGTGCTCGAAGACGTCGGCACGCTTCAGTAATAATCGCCTTTGTCCCGGTGCTCAACGGCTGCAGGAATCCAGCTCTTCGCTTTGACAACATCTTCCCTGAAATCTGTCTTTCTCTCCGTGCGCATGTCCGGCCGCCGTACTACTTCTTCACCAGGGCTGCAAATTCTTCGACGATCAACCCGGCATCACCTACGATGCCTCGAAGCGTCCCTTTCGGCACGTCCCGATGGTGCATCGGAATTACGACTATGTTCATGGAGCCAAGTTTATGCAGATGGCTCCCTTTTTGGCGGCGAACGTACCACCCGGCTTTCTCCAAACCGGCCACAACATCATCAGGTCTCAGGACAGGCAGCCGTGCGCTCACGGCATCCTTACGGCAACTGTCTTTCTTTCCGGGATCGGGATACCCAGTTCCTCGGCTGTCTCCAACCAGAGGGCAATTGCCTCAGCGATATAGCGTAAGGCTTTTTCCTTTGTAGATCCGTAGGAATGGCATCCCTTCAGTGATGGCGCATAAACGTGGTAACCGCCACCCGCTTCGGGTTCGAGTATGACTTCGAAATTTTTTACCGTTGCTCTCTTTTCCATCGATAGGCCCACTCAGGAGAAATTATACCACACACCTGGCAACCAAACGCGCGCCGCGGCCGTTCGAAAGCCATTTGGAGCGCGCTCCGGAGGAACGCACCAGGGAACACCACCCCAGATGAAGAGCCCGCAGGTTGAACAAAACACGGCAGCAAGCCGTCACCTGTCAGCCTCGGCCACCAACCGGGGAGGGGCCGGGCTACTGCCTACTGCCTCCTGTCTGCTGTCTCCTGTCTACTCTCAAATCGCCTTCTTCTTGCCGCGGCCTTTCCTTCGCGCCGGCAGGTTCCCGGGGATGCTCAGCGGGCCTTCCGGCTGCCGCAAAAGCTGGGCCTGGGCCTGGATTTTCACCGGCAGGCCCCATATCTGGATGAAGCCCGGGGATGCCGACTGGTCGAAAACATCGCCCTTATCATAGGTGGCCAGGCTGAAATTGTAAAGAGACCGGGGGGACTTCCGACCGACAACGGCGCTGTTGCCCTTCCACAGCTTGACCCGCACCACCCCGGTAACATGCCTCTGGGTGCTCTGCACGTAGGCGGCCAGGTCCTGGTGGAAAGAGGTGAACCATAAGCCGTTGTATATCATGTCGGCGTATTCAGAGGCCACCCTCTCTTTGAAACGCGCCTGTTGCTTCGAAAGCGTCATCGCCTCGAGGGCCAGGTGGGCCTTGATGAGAGTGATCGCTGCGGGGGCTTCGTAGATTTCCCGCGATTTGATCCCGACCAGGCGGTTCTCAATATGGTCGATCCGGCCCACGCCGTGTTCTCCTGCTATGCGGTTCAACTCTTTGATCAAAGTTACCCCGTCCGTCGCCTTACCGTCCAGGCTGACGGGTAGGCCCCGTTCGAAACCGATGTCCAGGTACTCCGGCTCGGCCGGGGTCTTGGCGAGGGGCCTTGTCCAGCTAAAGGCGTCTTCCGGCGGCTCCACCCAGGGGTCTTCGAGCACGCCGCACTCGGTGCTCTTGCCCCAGAGGTTTTCGTCGATGGAGTAGGGGCTCGACTTGGTGACCGGCAGGGGAATCCCCCGCTCCAGGGCATAGGCGATGGTCTGCTCCCGGTTCATCCCCCACTCCCTGGCCGGCGCAATCACTTTCAGGTCCGGCGCCAGCGCCATGATGCCCACGTCGAAACGCACCTGGTCGTTGCCTTTGCCGGTGCAGCCGTGGGCTACGGCGACCGCGCCTTCCTCCCGGGCCACGTCCGCCAGCATCTTGGCCATCAGCGGGCGCGACAGGGCGGTCGCCAGGGGGTACTGGCCCTCATAGAGGGCATCCGCCTGCAGCGCCGGAAAAATGAAATGCTTTACAAAAATGTCCTTCACGTCCACCACCTGGGCCTTGATGGCGCCGGCCTTCAACGCCTTTTCCTGGATGAGAGTGAAGTCCTTCTCGTTCCCCACATCGAAGGTCAGGGCAATGACATCATAGCCATACTTCTCTTTCAGCCACGGAATGGCGGCGGAAGTGTCCACACCACCGCTGTAAGCTAAGACTACTTTATCGGCCATTTTCGTTTACCTCCGAAGAATTCGGCTCAGGAACCGGTGGCACAGGCGTCCCGCCTGTGTGGGATAGGAATCGCGGGCTACTGAGGCCTGCCGAGCACTTTTCGAGCTTGCCAGAACTCCGGCCGTCACAGGCACGGAGGCCTGTGGTACCGGGGGACTTGACCCGCTCAGGCAGGTTCAATCCGGTCTCGCTTTGGCAATCTTTTCGAGGAACGCCTCGATTTCAGACCGGACGCGCGGATACTCCCAGCTATACTCGTGACCCGGCATACTAATATACCACTTTAAGACCTGAATTGCTCCCCCCGGCGGAGGCTGGCTCAAAGGCAAATGAAGGTTGGCCTTCAGGATGGTGCACGGGTCGCCGGCATGGAAAGCATCCGGCTGGACTCCGTTGTAGTTGACTACCAGCGCTCTTGCATCAAGAGCGTCCCGGTACCAGAACGGCGTTCCGGCAAAGATGCCGTAGGCCCGCGGCCGGCCGGGCAGTCCTTTCAACGCTTCGTTGCCAAACACGGCGCCGTGGCTCCGGCCGGTAACGATGACCTTCAGAGACGGGTGGTAATGCAGCAAGAAGTCCAGCTTCTCCGCCAGCAGTCCAGCCTTCTTCGGATAGCCGCGGGCAAGCTCGGCGACTTCACCCAGGAACTCTGGAACGGCGTTTTTCGACCGGTGATGCTCTATCACAGTCGCGGAGAATCCCGCCTGTTCCAGGACCGCCGTGATTCCCCTCACCACGCTTCCCCATTCCCCATCCCCCCCCAGCGCGGCGCCGCCGAACCCGCCGGTGTTGTAGACGATGGCGAAATCCTTCTCCCTGACCCAATCGTGCAGTCCTGCCAGCTCCTCCCTGTAGCGTCTTTCAGCCGCTTCATCATCGGGATGCCGCCGCGAAGCCAGATAAGTCGCCCCTGCCTCCACCGAAGGCGGATAGGACACCGGCTTCTCCTCGATGCTCGCACCCCCCGAACAGGCTGTCAAGAAAGAAAGCCCTCCCAGGACCATTAGAGCGTGAAAGATCCTGAGTCTGACAAACAGAAGCCAGTAGTCAGTAGCGAGTAGCCAGTAGCCCCACGCACGCGGCCCCGATTCCTCCGACCTCGGACTTGTAAAGTTCATCAGGTTCGAAGGTTAGGAAGTTCAAAGGTCAGTCCAGCGTGGTGGGTTCGGGTCCCGATACAATGGGGACGCTTAACCCACCCTACGTCTGACTGCCGAGGGGCACGCGGCAGCGTGCCGCTACGGACTGCCGGCTATCGACTGCCTACTAGCCCGGCCAAGCAGTCGCGCAGGACCCCGACGGCTTCGTCGATGTCCTTTTCATTGATGATAAGGGGCGGCATGAAACGCAGGGCATTGGGCTTGACCGGGTTGACCAGTAGCCCGCGCTCCAGGCAGCGCGTTGTCAGTTCCCCGGCTATGTCTTTCCCGAAAAACAGGGCCAGCAGCAGTCCCCTCCCCCTCGCCTCAGTAATAATGCTGAATTCCCGTTTCAGGTCCTCGATCCTGGAAATGAAGTAACCTCCCAGGCTGGCGGCCTTCTCGGGCAGCCGGTGATCAATGATATGCTTCAGCGTAGCATAGCCGGCCGCCGCAGCCAGCGGGTTTCCCCCATAGGTAGAGCCATGCTCGCCCGGGGCAAAAACGCTCGCCTGCTCTTTGGCCAGGAGCGCTCCGATAGGCACGCCTCCCGCCAGGCCCTTGGCCAGGGTCATTATGTCCGGCTCGATTCCCGCCTGCGTATAGGCGAAGAGAGTTCCAGTGCGGCCCAGCCCGGTCTGTATCTCGTCGAGGATAAGAAGCAACCCTTTTTCGTCGCACCAGGCCCGCACCCGCTTCAGGTAGTCCCGGTGGGGGATGTTCACCCCGCCCTCGCCCTGGATGGGCTCCAGCATTACGGCGCAGGTGCGTTCGGTGGTCGCCGACCGGATGGCCTCGATGTTGTTGAACTCCACGTTGACAAAGCCCTCCGGGACGGGCCGGTAGGGGTCCTGGAACTTCTTCTGGCCGGTCGCCGCCGTCATGGCCAGGGTGCGGCCGTGGAAAGAATTGAAGGTGGTGATGACCTCGTAGGCCCCGCCGAGCTTCAGTTGGCCGTAACGCCGGGCCAGCTTCACCGCGCCTTCATTGGCTTCGGCGCCGCTGTTGGCCAGGAAGACCCTTTGCAGGCAGCTATTCTGGACCAGCAGTTCCGCCAGTTGGACCTGGGGAGTGGTGTAGAACTGGTTGGAGGTCTGGATGAGCGTGGCCACCTGCCTGGTGACCGCTTCCACCACCGCCGGGTGGCAGTGCCCGAGCAGATTGGTCGCCCATCCGGCGACGAAGTCCAGGTATTCCTTTCCCTTTTCATCCCACACCCTGGCCCCGGCGCCCTTTACCAGCGTCACCGGCAGGCGCTTCACCACCTGCATATAGTATTTCTTTTCGAGTTCTTGCCAATCCATGGGACGATTCCAGATTCAATATTACAGATTCAAGATTCTCCACCCCGGCGGGGCGAGGCTAGTGACTACTGGCTACTCTTCCTACTCTTCCTACTCTTCCTACTCTTCCTGCCCTTCCTACCCTTTCTACTTGCTACTTGCTACTACTTTCGTTCCCCTCCCCCTGCCCCGCATCTCGTTCAGCAAGGCATGAGGGACCGTGCCATTTATTATACGGGTTACGCCGGTCTTTTTCAGCGCCGCCAGGCAAGCCTCGACCTTGGGAATCATACCGCCCTTTATGACGCCTGAAGCCGTGAGACCGCTGATCCCATCCGCCGACACCGTCTCTATCAATTTGCCGTCCTTTCCCAGGATGCCATCCACGTCGGTCAGGAAGATCAACCTTTCGGCGCCCAGGGCCGCGGCCAGCGCCCCGGTCATGGTGTCGCCGTTCAGGTTAAGTAGCGTTTCGCCAGCCCCGGCCCCGGGCGGCCT
The DNA here is from genome assembly GCA_016210565.1 of Chloroflexota bacterium. GTDB lineage: Bacteria > Chloroflexota > Dehalococcoidia > JACQUA01 > JACQUA01 > JACQUA01. The sequence continues at coordinate 28,846 of JACQUA010000252.1, read as the reverse complement.
CCAGCCGACCGGGGCGATAATCGGGATGTACCCGCCCCGCAGGACCATATCTATGACTTCGGTGTTGACTCTATCGGCTTCTCCGACCAGCCCCAGGTCCTCGTTTTTCACCCTGGCCTCCACCAGCCTGCCGTCGGCTCCGCTGAAGCCGAAGGCCCGGCCGCCCAGGGCGTTGACGGCCGAGACCAGCAGCTTGTTCACCAGCCCGGCCAGCACCGCCACCACCACCACCAGGGTATTCTGGTCGGTCACCCGGTAGCCGCCGTGGAACGGGCTTTTGATGTCCAGCCGGTCCAGCCAGCCGGTGATGGCATCCCCGCCGCCATGCACCACCACCAGGGCATGCCCTTCTTTCTGGAGAGTCACCAGGTCCTCCAGGGTAGTATCTCCGGTCTTGAAAGTGCTGCCACCGATTTTTACTACAGTAATGCGTTTTTGAATCATCGTTTATCCTGGCAAAATTCCAAATCACAAAATCCAAATCACAAACAAATTCCAATTGCCAAATCACCAAACTATTTCGTCTTCTCAACGATGGCACTAAATATCTTTGTCAGTTCATTGGCCTCAGCAATGAGTACCTTCACGCTGCTTTCCACACCCTCGCTGCCTGGCTCCAGAAGCCCGAGCCAATACCTGGTCTCTTTTGCCTCCTTACGACATAGCTTCGCCCTCATGGCAAAGTCCTTTTTGCTCAGCGCTTCGTTGGCCTCGATGTAATTAGCTCCAACCGAACCGGCCGACCTGACTACTTGCCTTGCCACTTCGACATTTGCCAGTGCCTTAGGCAAAATACGCGACAGCCCGATAACGTCTTTGGCAAACTTGAAAGTCGCGCTTCGAGATCGTAAGGTTTTGGATTTTGGGTTTGGTTCATAGGGTTTTGTTTGTGATTTGGGATTTCCAATCTGTTTGGATTTTGGAACCTGGAGCTTGTTTGGAATTTGGCTTTTGGAATTTGTTTGTGATTTGGATTTTGTGATTTGGAATTTCCTGTTTTTCACGTTGTATATACACTATTAATGGTCACGTATTCTTCCGAAAGGTCGCAGCCCCAGGCCGTGGCCTGGCCCCTCCCCAGGTGCAGGTCCAGCGCGATGTCCACCTGCTCGGCGGCCATCTTCTGGCTGACCTCCTGTTCGTCAAAAGGCTGCGGCTCCCCTTTTTTCATCAGGGCGAAGCCGTTCAGACGCAGATCTATCCGCGATTCCCTCACCTCCGCGCCGCTCCGCCCCAGGGCGGCCACGATGCGTCCCCAGTTCGGGTCGTTGCCATGGACCGCCGCTTTCACCAGCGACGAACCGGCAATGCAGCGCGCCGCCTTCCGGGCATCGCCGGTGTTCCTGGCCCCCTTCACCTGCACCTCGATGCGCCTGGTCGCCCCTTCCCCGTCCCGGGCGATAGATTTCGCCAGGTAAATGCAGACACGGTCGAGCGCCTCCTGGAACACTCCCGCCAGGGGGCTTCGCGGCCCGATCTCCTCGTTGCCGGCCATTCCGTTGGCCAGGAGAAACACCGAATCGTTGGTCGAGCTGTCGCCGTCAACGCTGACCATATTCAGCGAGTTGCCCACGGCTTTGGTCAACGCCCGGTGCAGGAAGTCCGGCCGCACCACGGCATCGGTGGTCAGGAAGCAGAGCATGGTGGCCAGGTCGGGATGGATCATCCCCGAACCCTTGGCCGCGCCCGCAACCGTGAAGGAAACCCTTTTCCCCCTTTCAAAAAGGGGGCCTAAGGGGGATTCTTCCGCAATCCGTCTCCCCCTTTGAGAAAGGGGGACCAAGGGGGATTCTTCCGCCCTCACCGAGACGGCGATCTCTTTGGGACGGGTATCCGTGGTCATGATGGCCCGGGCGAACCCGTGTCCGCCATCGGCCGCCAGCACGATCATTCCCAGGTCTTGTCTGATCCTCTCCATGGGAAGGGGCACCCCGATTACCCCGGTGCTGGCCGCCAGCACCTGTTCCGGGCGGGCGCACATCCCTTCGGCTACCGCCCCCGTTATCTCCCTGGCGTCCTTGAGACCCTGCCGCCCCGTGCAGGCGTTGGCGCAGCCGCTATTCACCACGACGGCCAGGGTCCCGCCGCTCTTCACGCGCTCGCGGGAAAGCAACACCGGCGCCGCTTTGATTTTGTTGGTGGTAAAGAGCGCCGCGGCGTGGCAGGGCGCTTCCGAAGTCAGAATAGCCAGGTCGAGCACGCCATCCCCTGGTTTCTTTATGCCGGCGTAGGTGGCCCCCGCCAGGAATCCCTGGGGGCTGGTAATGCTGCCGCCGGTCAGTTCTTCGATTGGCATGGGTACAGTCGGTCCACCTTTCAAAATAAAGCAATATTATAGCACCAACGGCAGCGCGGGTGGCGCAGGCGGCGGCAGTACCACCCCGATCTATCGGGGTGAGCCCCGGATTTTGAGACGGTGACTTATCGTGCGCATAACCCTTACCGCAGTACGAATCGGAGGCGCGCCATTCGCCGTTAACGGACTGAGCCTGCCCTGTTCAGAATCCATGGCTCACAGGCCACGATGAATCGGGGTGATACCGGTTGCCCGTCATTACCTGCTTTCGTGTCGTTCGCGGTTCAACTCAGGCTCCCTTGCTGTGCGATTCCATTCGTGTGATAATTAGCCACCATGGACTACCGGGAAGAATACCGGAAGAAGCTGATATCCGCGGAGCAGGCGGCAGCCCTGGTCCGGTCCGGCGCGTGGGTGGACTACGGGGCCATCCTCAGTTTCCCTTCCCTGGTCGACGAAGCCCTGGCCGGACGGGCGTTGCAATTGGAACAGGTCAATATCCGCGGCTGCCTCTGCCTCAAAGAGCCTGAAGTGCTGAAGGCCGACCCGGAAGGCCGGCGCTTCATCTACAACGAGTGGCATTTTTCCGGCATCTCCCGCGCTTTCCATGACCTGGGCTGCTGCTCGTACATCCCCTACAACCTCGGCGAGGGACCGGAACTCTACCGCACCGGCGCCGCCCACCGGCCCGACGTGGCCTTTGTCGGGGTGACGCCCATGGACGGGGAGGGCTTCTTCAATTTCGGCACGGTGGAGAAGAACAAGGCCGTCTGCGACATGGCCGGGACCGTCGTGGTCGAGGTCAACCCCTCCATGCCCTGGATCATGGGCGGCTACGATGAACGTATCCACATCTCCGAGGTAGACCACATTGTGGAGAACAGCAAGTTCCAGGTCGGCGAGCTGGCGCAATCCCCACCCACCGAAGTGGAAAGACTGCTCGCCCGGAGGGTGGCCGGAGTGGTCGAGGACGGCTCGACCGTGCAGCTCGGCATCGGCGGTCTGCCCAATGAGGTGGGCCGGCTGCTCATCGAACAGGGGGTGAAGGACATCGGCATCCACACCGAACTGTTCACCGAATGCATGATGGAGATGTTTCACGCCGGCGTCATCACCAACGCCAAGAAGACGCTCCACCCGGGCCGGGCCGTCTGCACCTTCGCCATAGGCTCCAGAAAGCTTTATGACTTCCTCGACCACAACGCCATGATCGCCGGCTTCCCGGTAGACTACACCAACGACCCCAATATCATCGCCCGGAACTGCAAGATGGTCTCCATCAACAGCGCCGTCCAGGTGGACCTCCAGGGCCAGGTTTCCTCGGAGTCCTATGGCTACCGCCACATCAGCGGCACCGGCGGACAGCTTCAATTCGTCCGCGGGGCCTATGCGTCGCCGGGAGGCAAAGCCATCATCTGCCTGCCTTCGACCTATCGTGATGCTGAAGACAAGGTGGGATCGAGAATCGTCGCCGGCCTGTCCCCCGGGACGATCGTCACCGTGCCGCGGACGGACGTCTCCTGGATCGCCACGGAATACGGCATGGTCAACCTCAAGGGCAAGACGGTCTGGGAGCGGGCGCAATCGCTTATCTCCATCGCCCATCCCGATTTCCGGGCCGCGCTGGAAGAACAGGCGAGAAGATTCAATATCATACCGAAGGGCGTCCCGTAGCGATTCCGCTGCATCGGCGTCGGGATTCCGGTACCACAGGCCTCCGTGCCTATGAGAGGCCTGTATTCTGACCATCATTGCCATTCCTCGCCAACGAGTCACAGTCACCGATGAAAAGACACCTGGTTTTCTCCCTGCTTGCGAGCCTGACCCTGCTTCTCGCCGCCTGCGACCAGTTCTCCGGCGAGACCATCCGCATCGGCGCCATCTACAACCTGGAGGGCGCTCAATCGTCCCTGGACATACCTTCCGCCAACGGCGCCAAGCTCGCGGTGAAAGAGCTGAACGAGTCCGGCGGCATCAGGGGCAGGAGGGTGGAGCTTCTCCTGTACGATGGCAAGTCCGACCGCGACACCATCGAAAGGGCGACCCGCCGGCTGGTGGAGAACGCCGGGGTACCGGCCGTCATCGGCTTCAGCGATACGGACATGGTCCTTTACGCGGCCCCCATCGCCGCCGGCGCCGGCGTGGTCTTTCTTACCTCCGGGGCTACCTCGCCCAAACTGCCGGACCAGGTCAAGGACTACCTGTTTCTGACCGCCTTCGGCGACAACGCCCAGGCCGGAGCGGCGGCGGACTACGCCCTCCGCGAGCTGAAACTGAAAACGGCCTATTTGTTGATGGACATGCAGATGGAGTACACGGTGCTCCTGTCGGACCATTTCCGGAAGAGGTACACGGAGATCGGGGGATCAGTTGTGCTCGAAGACAGGTACTATGGCGGGGACAGGGACTTCTCCCGGCAGGTCGCCCGGCTCAAGCAGGTCAGCCCGGCCCCCGACATGCTGTACATCGCCTCGGGGCCGGACGACATCGGGGTCATCGTCAAGCAGTTCCGCACCGCCGGCATCACCCAGCCCTTCTTCGGCGGCGACGCCTACGACACCCCGTTGCTGGTGGAAACCGCCGGCGGCAAAGCCCACAACGTCTACTTCACCACGCACAGCCTCCTGGCAGGCGACTCACTGACAGAGCAGCAGAGGACGTTCGTCGCCGCCTACGAAGCCAGGTACGGCAACCCTCCCGAAAACGCCTTCGCCGCCCTGGGCTATGATGCGGTGATGGTGGTAGCGGATGCCATGAGAAGGACAAGGTCGGACGCTTCCAGGTCAGTCCTGTTCGGCCTGAGCACAACCCGGAATTTCCCCGGCGTGACCGGCAACATCTCCTACGACAATGGCAGCCGCATCCCCCGCAAGGAAGTGACCATCGTGGCCGTGAAGAACGGACAATTCACCCTGGCCGCCCGCGTCCTCCCCGAACCGCCCCCTTCGCAGACCTCTTTCCCCATCCACAGCCACTGAACATTGCGGGGGTGCGGTGTACCCCATGGCTTCAGCCTTGCGGGGGGCGGTGTAGCCGCAGGTCTTTAGACTGCGGGGGCGGGGCGCACATGCCTTCACCCGTGCTGGCGGCATGTGGGTGCAAGAAACAAGCGGTGCACCGATTGGATTCTTCGAGGTTATCTATGGAAGAGCCAAAGGCTCAAACCGGGCAGCCAATAACGTTGGCACAAAACAAGCGATTGTGACTTTACTCAGCGAAGTGAATCTCTTATCTATTGTCTTAACCACGGCGACCAAGCGGGCGAGAAATCCCCGGCTGGGTTGTTGGTGAGGCGGGTCTGGCCGGTACCATCCGCATTCATGACATATATCTCATAGTTGCCATCCCGGTAAGATTGAAAGGCTATCCTCTTGCCATCGGTTGACCATGTCGGAGAGCCTTCTCCACCCTGGATATTTGTGAGGCGGGTCTGCCCGGTGCCATCAGCATTCATGGCATATATCTCCCAGGCACCGTCCCGATAAGATTGGAAGGCTATCTTCTTGCCATCGGGTGACCAGGCGGGAGACCCATCCATCCCGCGGTGATTCGTGAGGCGGGTTTGCCCGGTGCCATCGGCGTTCATTACGTATATCTGCCGTTTGCCATCCTGATCAGAAACGAAGGCTATCCTCTGGCCATCGGGCGACCAAGCGGCAGATACATCCTCAGCACCGTTATTAGTCAGGCGGGTCTGTTCAGTGCCGTCAGCGTTCATTACAAATATTCCCGCTTTACCATCACGGGAAGAAGAACTGAAGGCTATCTTCCGGCCATCAGGCGACCAGGCAGGAGAAAAATCATCCTCAGCTGAGTTGTTGGTGAGGCTGTTTTGTCCGGTGCCGTCGGCATTCATGGCATATATCTTTGCGTAGGCCCACCCGGAACGAAAGGCTACCCTCTGGCCATCGGGCGACCAAGCGGGCTCCCAATCTTCTGCCGGGTTGTTCGTGAGACGCGTTTGCCCGGTACCGTCAGGGTTCATAAAATATATTTCCAAGTTGCCGTCCCGCTCAGAGACGAAGGCTATCTTGCTGACAGTCGTTGATGGTGTGGGAATTCCGGTGTCGGCTTGGCGGCAGCCCACTGTGCCAAACACGGCGGAAATTGCAGTGATCGAGATTATGGCCACCAGCCACGCTGCCACGCGTGATAAAAGTTGCCGGGGAAGGACCACTTTATATGCTATTGAATCTGCGCTGCTTGGTAACATCGTTTGCGATTTAGCATTCTGGACGAATGTTCAGCTCGCCGCTGAGGACGACGGACGAACTTTGCGCTCTGGCAATTGCGTTCAGCTCAGGTCCTGCTTGAGCTGCTCGAACTGCTCCCTGGTGATCTCGCCCCGGGCGTAGCGCCGCCTGGCTATTTCCAGGGGCGTCAGCCCGGCCTCGCCGCCAGCGCCAGCGCCGCCGCCACCACCACCCTGCCCCGTCTTGAACAGGCGCTGCACCGCCCATATAGTAAGAGCGATGATGGCAACCCAGAAGACAATCATCAGGAAGCCGCCGAAGATCATCCACCCCCAGCCGAAGTTACCGAAGTTCATCATTTCTTGCTCCTTTATGACTCTTGCAGAGGCCCTATTTTGCCGCGCACCGTTTCCAGGGTCTTCCTGGCCAGTCTCAAGGCTTCCCCCGCCGTTTTCTTGTTGAACACCAATGCCGGAATGCTATCGGGCAAGCCGTTGGGATACCGCGCCGGTATGTAAAAGTTGTCGAGGATCGAGACCTCTCCCCTCAATGCCTCAAACTTCCTGTCGAACCGAGCGGCCTCGCGGCACAGTTGTTCGAGGGAATGCCCCAGCACTATCTCGCGGCCTTTATAGTAGAGAAAGCTCTTAACCGCCTTCTCGGCGATTTGCTGGGCTACAAAGCAGACCATATAGAACCTCCCGCTTTCGAAGAGTATCTCGGCGCTCTTGAGGTCCTCTTCAGCCTGGCGGAACCACCGTGGCTTCCTCTTCCCGCCTTCTGTCCATACGACTTCGTGTATGACGCCATCGGCTGCATCGGTTCTCCCGCCCCCGCTCCGTAAGGCGGAGCGGCTACAACCCCGGTTCGTGCACAATCTGGATTCATATAGTATCTTGCCCTCTCTGATAGCTGACCTGACGAACGGATTGGTCCGGCTCATCCGGCGAAACTCCGCCGGGGTATAGACCAAAAGGTCCATGCCGCCCGGATGCAACTTGCGGTATATTTTCGTCATTCTCTCCACGTAGGGAAGCTTGCTGGGCATGACAGCAATCAGATCGATGTCGCTGAACAAGCCCAGTTCTCCCCTTGCAGCGGAGCCAAAGAGAATAATCTTGCTCGCGCCCTCCAAAATCAAGGCATTCTTCACCCGTTCGAGTTCAGACCACAGGTAAGAGACTCGCTCCCGCTTGATCGCGTCCAGGGCTTCGCCGGTCAACATTATATCTTTGTGGACATCTTTTTAATTGGCTTGATCCGCGGCGGGCCAAAGCGGCAACCCGGCCGAGGACATGTGCAATCCCGCCCTTTGGGGCGCTGGGGATGGTACCTGTTTTCAAGCTTGCCCTCCTCGCCCCCATATCTATGCCAAAGCTCGCACTCGCGCCCGTAAGCCGCGACAGGAGAGCCAGCGTATTCGTACCAGAAGAACCCGCATATATGACCGGTAATACTGTCTCCGCAACGTTTCCTCCCTCCTAATTCGACTTTTAGATCTGTGTCGGAGCGTCCCACATAGCGGGGGTTGGCCGGAATAGCCCCGTCCGCACATAACATATACACGCCCCGACGACCCTCTCCGACGCGCCAAAGAGACTGCCCCAATGAATATGGTCCCTTCATGTTCATGACTCTTTCTCCTTCAACCTACCCTTAACGGGTTGAACATCGCTTTCTCTGGGTTCCCGCCTTCGCGGGAATGACGGGTTGCGTAATGCTCATCGACGCAATCAATTGACATTGCCCAAATCCGGCCTCCACAGGCGGGACGCCTGTGCCACCGGGGGGGCACGCTGCCGCGTGCCGCTACGGTTCTCTATCTCTATCTCTGTCTGCTCTGTACACTTTGCACAGCAATGCCCGGTGGCTGGAGGAGCCCATGGCCGGATCAAAAGGCCCGTCGCTGCTGGTCAGGACGTTGGCGTTGCTCACCCACATGCCATGCTCCGGCGCCGGCATGTCCGGGTACCACCACGAGGCCTGGGCGATCACCACCCGCGGGTCCACGCCCGCAAACAAACTGGCCTTCTGCCTGATGCGGCCGCGGGGGGTCTCGATCCAGGCCCAGTCCCCCTCGGCGATCCCCAGCCCCTTCGCCGTATCCGGGTGAATCTGCAGGCGGGGATACGGCTGTAACTGGCGCAGATAGGGAATCTGCCGGTACTGGCTGTGGAAGTAATAGGGTGCGCGCCCCCCGGTGGAAAGCACCAGTGGGTACTCCTTCGCCAGCTCCGGTGTGGAATAGGGACTTTCGTTCGGCTCGATGTAATACGGCAGCGGGTCGTAGCCCAGCTTCTCCAGGACGGTGGAATAAAGCTCGACCTTGCCCGTCGGCGTGTTGAACCCGCCACCCTTCCGCCAGTAATCGGTCTTGTACTTGTAGTACTTCTGGTCCTTGCCCGTGCGCGAAATGAATCCCATTTCCCGGAACTGCTTCCAGGTCACCCCGGCCTTGCGCAACTGGTGGTCCAGCGCCGCTTCGATATCCTTGAACCAGAGGGCCGGGTTGATCCGTTTGCCCAGCTCGTTCATGATCTTGCTGTCCTGCCAGGCTTCCCCGGGCGGCTCGACCACCTTGTTCACCGCCGAAACATAAAAAGTGGGATGCATGTCCCAGATGTCGTCCGTTTCCAGCCAGTGGGCCGCCGGCAGCACGATGTCGGCGTATTCGGCCAGGGGAGACATGAACTGGTCGACCACCGAGATAAAATCCAGCTTCATCAGCCCGGAAAAGACCGCTTTGGTATCCACCACCGACATCAGGATGTCGCCGCCCTGCTGGTGCAGCATTCTGATCGGGTGTTTACCTTCATTCAACTCGCGGAAGAAGGTCTCGGCGTGGCCCCGACCCGGCGCCCAGAGCTTGTACACGCCGGCGGCGGTGGCGCTTTGCCTGTTTTCCTCCGGCACCGGGACCTCCACAGCGAAGGCCTCGGTGGGTCCCACCGGCGTGGGCATCCAGTTGACCATGCCTCCCGGGCGCTCGATGTTCCCGGTTATCGCCGCCAGGCTGATCATCGCCCTGAGGTTCTGGGTGGTATTGTTGGAGGCCTCCGTCGGCTGCCCAATCTGGATGCAGCCGGGGGTGTCGATGGCGAAGGCCCTGGCCGCCCGGACGATCTTCTCTTCGGGAATCCAGGTAATCTCCGCCACCTTGCTTGGCGGGTAGTCCTGCACCCGTTCCCGGAGTTTATCGAAGCCGTGGGTCCAGTTGGCCACGAATTCGCGGTCGTAGAGGCCTTCGTTGATGATGACATTCATCATTCCCAGGGCCAGGGCGGCGTCGGTCCCCGGCCGGAGCTGCAGGAGGTGCGTGGCGCGACCGGCGATGCCCGTGGCCCGCGGGTCCACTACGATCAGGTTCTTCGCGTGCTCCAGGGAATCGAGGAACCAGACGCCCATTTCGCCATCGGCATTGGTCACTTCCAGTTGCTTGGCCCACACTATATGGGTCTTCGGAAACTGGCCGCCCCAGCCGTGGTAATCGCAGTAGAGCCTGCCGCCGACCGTCAGGCCGAAGACCGCCAGCCGGGGATAGAAACAAACGTGTCCCGCGCCCACCTGGGAGCAGGTGCCGATGGTGTTCCGGAAACGGCCGGAGTACTGCGTGTAGCCCCGGCTGGTGCCCTGGCCGACGCAGACCGAATTGGCGCCGGACTCGGCAACGCACTGCTTGATCTTCGCCGCGATAGCATCCAGGGCCTCGTCCCAGCTTATCCGCTGCCATTTCCCTTCGCCCCGCTGCCCTGAACGCTTCAAAGGATACAGGATGCGGTTCGGATTGTTGACATGCTGGACGGCGGCCAGACCCTTGGAGCACATCGTTCCCCGGGTGGGCCAGTCGGGGTTCCCTTCTATCCTGGTGATGACGCCATCGGACACGGTGACGATCACCCCGCAGCCCCCGTGACAGCCCTTGCAGCTTGTTTTGACTATTCTTTCGGCCACGCTCGTCTCCTTTGCGGTCGTAACGACCCCCCAGGTCATATTTAATCATCGCCCCGCCGCAAAGTCAATCCACCGGTGATTGTCACCCTGAGCCGGAGCACTGAGCGAAGCGAAGGCGAAGGCAAAGGGCCTTTCGTCCCAGCCCCGGAAAGAACTTGTCCTGAGCGAAGCCAAGGATTCTTCGCCTCCGACTCGTCCCGATACTATCGGGACTCGTCCTCGCTTTCAATGACATGGCGTTATGCTGTCACCCTGAGCGAAGCGAAGGGTCTTTCGTCCCCGCCGGCAAATAAAGATTCTTCACTTCGTTCAGAATGACAGGCGTCGTCGCCGCTTTCAATAGAATCGAATGTCATGGGTCATGTCCGGCAGCGTTGCGCTGCCTACTGAAGCTCAGAATGACAGAGGACCTCGGCCCGGCGCCGGAGCAGGCTTCGAACTTCGTCATTTCTTGACCTCTCCGCCATACATGAAATACAATGCATACAAGTTATACAACAAGAGAGGTGAGACATGACCACTCAAATGGTTGTGAGGATAGACTCTGAGATGAAAAAGCGGCTGGGGAAGCTGGCCCGGATGGAGGGCAAGACTTCAAGCCAGATGGTGCGCGACCTTATTGAATCGTATATAAAAGACCGGGACATCGGCCCGTACATCGACAGTCTCTGGAACAAGATCGACCGCCGGTTGGAGGAACTCGGAGTGACCCAACGGGATGTGGACAGGGCGATCAAAGCGGTGCGGAAAGAGAAATAATGCGTGTTGTCATCGATACCAATGTCTTCGTCTCATCTCTGTTCGGCGGTAATCCCCGGAAGATCATCGATTCGTGGAAAGAAGGGACAATAACCATCTGCCTTTCAAAGGACACTCTTGACGAGTACGTGGAAGTTCTTCATCGGGTCGGGCTCGATAAACGGGAGATAGAGGAGCTCCTTTCAGTTTTTGGAAGGGGATTCAATTCGCTGTTCACGACCAGGACTCCGAAAATATTCGCCGTGCGGACCGACGCGGCGGACAACAAGTTCATCGAATGCGCCGTCGCATTGAAGGCCGAAGTCATTATTACCGGGGATCAGGCCCTGAGGGAACTCAAGGAATACATGGACATCAAGATCAGGACCCCCGCGCAATTCCTCCGGGAGTAGTCCGGTGCCACAGGCGTCCCGCCTGTGAAAGCCCCACTTGCTGCGACCCCGGACTTGCCAGCCAGCCTCAGTCAGCCACCCGTACCACAGGCCACCGTGCCTGTGAGCCCGTCATCCGTCATTCCAGTTGTTGTATAATACCCCTGATACCGGTAGCAACCGAAAATGAGAGACACTTTGGCCGATTCCCTGCGCAACACTCGACCCGTGCAGACACGTAACCCTTGACCCGCAGGATGTGGAGGGACCAATATGCCAAAAGCGGAAATGCTGAACCCATTGACCGAGGCAGACCAGACCTTCGTCATCGAAGGCGCTGCACCGGATTTCAGAGACAAGGACCGGCTCAAGAGGCTGATCAACGAAGATGAAGCCTTCCGGAAGGGCCTGGTGGCCGACGAAAAGGTGTTCAAGAAGGTGATGGCGGACGAAAACGTCTTCCTGAAAATATCCTCCGCTCTATACTTCGAGGTCCTGCTGCGCCGGACTTTCAGAGAACTGGGGCAAGCCACCCACACCGTTGAGAGGGCCGGCCATCAGACCGTGCCGGTCTTTGACGTCAAAGAGGTGGCCGCCCTCCTGGTGCGCGAGCCGGTACTGCGCTACCTGGTGAACATGCTGGCTTCCTTCACCCGCATCGAGAGCTACGCCATCCCGGTGAGGCTCAGCAAGGGGGTCTGGCGGAAAATGCGGTTCAACAACATGGACATCGATAGCCTCAGCAGTTTTTGCGAGTCCCTGCCCGAGGAGCAAAGGCTCGGTTTTTACAAAAGAATCGCCGATGTTTGCCTGTTCACATTGGGGATGTTCCCGGAACACCTTTCCTTCAATTATCGCTACCCGTCTTCCGACGAAGTGCATCCCCGCACCCCGGGCCGGCGCCGCCGCGGGCTGGAGGACTACGAAGAAGAAGGCCGGCGCTTCTACCGGCTGGCCGCGGAACACCCGTCCCTGAAGGACAGCGAAGCCGCAGAGGTCTTCCAGCTTCTCCATGAGAATTTCAGCGCGGCCAGGAAACCCCTGAATTTCATTTCGGACAATTACCTGCACTTCCACCGGCAGAAGCTCTTCGGCTTCGCCTGACGAGATATCCTTTGCAAGGCGAGGCGTTGCGCAAGGGTGATCATTCTAAATAACAACACGTGGCCGAGGCTTCAATGAAAACGAGCCCTGAGACACTTGTCCGTGAAGATATCCTGGGAACCCTGAGGAAACGTAGCGATATCCGCGATAAATTCAAGGTAAGGCGGATGGGCTTGTTCGGCTCCTTCGCGGCAGGAAAACAAGAGCCGGACAGCGACATAGATTTGTTCGTGGAATTTGCGGAGCCGACCTTTGATAACTTCATGGGACTCGTGTTTTTCCTTGAAGACCTGTTCGGCAGAAAAGTGGAAATCCTGACGCCGGCAGGAATCCAGAGCATCAGGATCAAGCACGTCGCCAATGAGATCAAACGGAACATAGTATATGTCTAAGAGGGGAGATAAAGAGTCCCTGCAGGATATCGCAGAAACGATCAACAGGATACTCCATGCTAAGATCAAAGCCATCCTTCAGGAAACGGACAAGTAGACACTACAGACGATGAGGCCGGTAATCTGGCCAGATGAATGAGGGTGGTTTCGCAGGATGGACCTTTTGATACGGTGACAAGGAACGCAGGCTTGACTGAAGACATTTACCACCAACTGGCAACGCACCTCGCCGCCCTCGGCATGGGCTACCCCCAGCGCGAGGAGCTGATAGCGATTCTCAGGGAGAACTTCAGTCCCTTCGAGGCCGAGGTCGCCCTGGCCCTGCCGGCGCGGGTGCAGCCCATGGAGGCATTCTCGCTGGCAGAGATCAGGGCCGGCATGAGCGTCGCGGAAGACAGGCCGGGGGACGCTTCGACACCCACAAGGGGTGTCGCTACGGATCAGGCCGGGACCGCCATCCCGGAAGATAAGGCAGATTCGACACCCGCTCCGCTTGGCGAGAGTCCCGACGCGTCGGGACAAGGGCGTGTCGCTACGGATGGGGCCGGGACCGGCATCCCGGAAGACAAAATGGCCAAAACCCTGGAGCGGCTGGCTTCGCGGGGACTTATCTTTTCCGGCCGGACGGCCGGCGGGCAGAAGGGCTATGCCCTGCACCAGATCGGCTTCGGCTTCCCCCAGTCCTTCTTCTGGAAGGGTGAAGACAGTCCGACGGCCCGGAAGATGGCGCAGATGATCGGCAACTACTTCAAAGACCCCGCGGTCACCCGGGAAGCCTACGGCGGCAGTAATACCAAGTCGCTGCGCTACGTCCCGGTGCAGAAGTCGGTGGACCGCGACATGCAGGCCGTATATCCCTATGACCTGATGGAAAGAGCCGTGGAACAGGCCCGGACGGTGGCCGTGGCCCATTGCGGCTGCAGGATGTTCGTCCTCTGCCGCCGCGGCGCCTCCTGCGGCTATCCCATGGAAGTGTGTCTGAAATACGATGAGCTGGCGGAATACGTCATCGATAAGGGCCTGGGCAGGGAGATAAGCAAGGAGACAGCCGTTCAGATCATCAAGGACTCGGAAGATAAAGGGATGGTCCATCTGGTGGACAACGCGGTCAGGCAGGTGAAGCACACCTGCAACTGCTGTAGCTGTTGCTGCTGGTCCGTGGGCAGCATCAAGAGGCGGCGGATACCCCGGGACGTGTTGATGGCCACCTACTACCTGCGTTACACTGACGAAACGAAATGTCTCTCCTGCGGGGAGTGCGTCAAGAACTGCCCGGTGGGGGCGGTGAAACTGGACGGCGACTATCCCACGGTGGACCTCAACTGGTGCATTGGCTGCGGCGTCTGCGTGGCGAAGTGCAAGAACGGGGCCGCTTATTTGAAGAGAAGGGCGGACGTGGCGGCGCCGCCGTTGGACTTCAAGTCGCTGCAACGTGCAATCCTGGAGGAGAGGAAGCTGGCGTAGCGGCAGACCTCTCCCCCTTTCGCAAAAGGGGGATAGAGGGGGATTTCCTCGTAGTCTCCAAACATCCTTTTCAAATCCCCTTAATCCCCCTTTTCCAAAGTGGGACGTGGGCTATACCCCGGGCGGGGAAGTTTGACAGCAAATTCCCCTTTCTGCTATATTCCTCCCAAATGCAGGTGTCAATATGGAGCGATAGGGTGAAAGCGCCCGCCGGCCAACCGAAGAGCAGGTCCGCTACGGGAACGCGCCGGGCCCACCCCGCCTCCGCAGGCTAAAGACCTGTCCGCCGCGCGGACTCTCGCCCGGCGGAGTGGCCACAAGCCCCGCGGTTGACACTCAGCGCCGGACCAGTCCTGAAAGAAAGGATGAACGATGAACCACACAAAGCTAGTACCTCTCGCCCTGTTCTCCCTTATCGCCGCAGTGATGGTGGTAATGCCGCTGGCCGCCGCTTGCCGGGTGGCAACGGCGCCAGCCGCAGCAGCCACCGTCACCGTGGGCATCGTCAGCGACCTGACCGGGCCGACCGCCAGCGGGGCCATCGGCGATAACTGGGGCATCGAAGACTTCTTCAAATGGGCCAACGAGACCAACTACGCGCCCGGGGTGAAATTCGACACCATTTTCTACGATAACCGCTTTGACGTGGGGAGGAGCATCAACGGCTACGAACTGATGAAGACGAGGAAGGTGCAGGCAGTGTGGATACAGATGACCGGGGCCGCTTACGCCCTGACCCCCAAAGCGGCCGCCGATAAAATAGTGGTCCTCGTGCCCGGTCCTCCCAAGGTCCTCAACCCCCCCGGCTGGGCCTTCAGCGCCGAGGCGTCCTACGCCGATGGGGCCGGGGCTGCCTTCGAATGGATTCTCCAGGACTGGAAGGCACAGGGCAAGACGGGCAAACCCAAGATGGCCTGGCTTACCTGGGACTCGGACTACGGACACTCGGGGCCCATAGTCAACTGGTACGCGGTGGAAAAAGGCATTGACGTGCTGCCGACGGAGTTCTACCCCAGCCCTGCCCCGGCGGACACCACTCCCCAGCTCCTCAGGTTGAGAGATGCAGGGGTCAACTACATCATGTCCGTAGGGCCGCAGTCGGCCTGGCAGGTGGTGCTCAAAGACGCCGCCAAGCTCGGACTGAAGGACAGGATCAAGTTCGTAGGCGTGGCCAACGCCATGGAATCGGACGTGCTCATCAACCTGGCCAAAGAAGCCGCCGAGGGCATGTACTTCGTGCACTTCTTTTCGTCCCTGTACGAAGACGACCTGCCCGGGGTCAAATGGCTCAAAGACATGCAGATCAAATACCGGGGCGAATCGGTCAACTGGATGCGGAACCAGGTGGGCTGGATGACCGGCAAGCTGTTTGTCGAAGCGGTCAAGGCCGCCATAGAGAAAGACAGGGTGGCTCCCGACAGCATAGACGGCACCGCCATTTACCGGTCTCTCGAGAACAACATCAAAGACGTGGACACCGGCGGCCTCACCGGACCTTTGAGTCTCTCGCCCCAGAACCACGCCGCCGCCGTTATGGCCAAGGTGTTCCAGATAAAAGGCGGGAAGCAGTTGCCCATCTCCGGGTGGACCAAAGCGCCCCATCTCACCCGCTTTGAGGACGTCAAGAAGTAGACCCGCCTTGGGACCTGAGCCACGAATAGACACCAGACGAAATGACGAATGACGAAATTCGATTGACGAATCAATGTCTAAAACCCGAATGTTCAAAACCGGGATCACCTCCGCTGTTGGTCATTCATCATTCGAACTTCGTTTGGTCATTCGTCATTCCGATTTCGTCATTCTTCCCTCCCCTTCGTGTTCATTCGTGGTTCCACTGCCTCCGATGGCGCTGAGAAAAAGGCAACGGACTTTTCGTATAATAGAGCCATCAACCCATCTCAGGAAGGAACAAATTGGCCAGGCCAACACGATTCACACCGGAATTTATTGAACAGAATATCAGGAACGGCGTCTGGGAATTGACCACCTTCGCCGACGTCTGGGACCGGAACGCCCGGTACTACCCGGACAAAGAGGCCCTTGTCGACGAGAGCCGGCGACTCACCTGGGCGCAGGCCAAGGAGTGGACCGACAACCTGGCGCTGGGTTTCCGGGAGATGGGGCTGCAGAAGGACGACCCCGTCGTCATTCAACTGCCGAACTCGGTGGAGCTCTGCCTGGTGCGCCAGGCCTGCGAAAAGGCAGGCCTGGTATTCCTGCCTGTCCTGCGCAGCTACCGCCACAAGGAGATCAAACAGTTCCTCGCCATGACCGGGGCGGTGGGCATCATCATCCCCTCGCAGTACCGGGGGTTCGACTACGTGCAGATGGTCCGGGAACTGAGGGGGGACCTGCCGGCCCTGCGCCATATCTTCGTTGTGGGGGAGGAGGCGCCCGAAGGAACCGTATCCGTGGAAAAGCTGGCGCGGCAGACCGCCCACCGGCGGCCTGTCACCTACCTGCAGCAGACGAGATGCCCTCCCACCGAGTTCTCCATGATCCTCCCCACCAGCGGCACCACCGGGTTCCCCAAACTGAGTGAAAACCCCATCATGACGATCATGGTGCGGGAAAGGGCCTGCGTCAGGAACCTCAAGCTCACCGGAGACGATGTCTTCGGCATCTTCACGCCGGCGCCGGGCGGGGCCAACGGCCGCTCGTACTACTCCGCCCCTCTGGTGGGGGCCAAAGCCGTGATGCTGGAACACTGGGAACCGGAGAAGGGGCTGCAACTGATCGAAAAAGAGCGGATCACCGTTCTGCCTCTGGTGCCCACGCAAATCGTCCAGATGATCCGGCATCCCAATTTCGACCGCTACGACGTCTCCTCCCTGAGACTGGTGCTGTGCATGGGCGCGGTGCTGCCCTACAGCGTGGGCGTCGAGGCCGAAAGCAAATTCACCGGCGCGCGGATCATTCAAAACTACAGCGGCGTGGGCTGCTCCGTGGGCTGCATGGGCGACCCGGACGCGGACCGCGAGACACGGCTGCTAACGGTGGGCAAGCCGTACGCCGGGGCAAAGCTCAAGCTGGTGGATGACAGCGACAGGGAAGTGGCCCGGGGCGAAATCGGCGAGGTGATGCTGAGCGGGCCGGGCGGGGACTCCGGCTACTACAGGGACCCGGAAGGGACGCGGCAGGTCTGGACGGAGGATGGCTGGTTCCGCATGGGAGACCTGGGCAAGCTGGACGAGCGCGGCAACCTGATGATCGTGGGCCGCAAAAAGGACATGATCATCCGCGGCGGGCAGAATATCTACCCTTCGGAGATCGAGGCCATCCTGGTCAAGCACCCGGCGGTGGCCGATGTGGCCATCGTCGCCATGCCTGACCCGGTGATGGGCGAGAAGGCCTGCGCCTATGTAGCCCCAAAACCGGGCAAGACATTGACCCTGGAAGACATCGTCGCCTTTCTCCGGTCCCAGAACATCGTCCCTTACAAGCTGCCGGAAAGGCTGGAGCTCCGGGAAAAGCTGCCGACAGTGGCCGACGGCCAGAAGACCGATAAGAAGGCATTGCAGCAAGAAATCAGCCGGATGGTGGCGCCGTAGCCCATGGCTTTAGCCTTGCCGGGCGGGGTGGGGCGCCCGGTACCACAGGCCGGTGGGGTTCCCGGTACCACTTGCGGGTGGGGCGCCCGGTACCATAGGCCACCGTGCCTGTGAGCCACGGATTCTAAACCAGGCAGGCTTATGATCTTTCAACGACGAATAGCACGCCTCTGATTCGTGCTGCAATAATGCCCATTCGCACAACAAGTTATCCTCTCAAAGTACAAGGCTCACCCCGATGCATCGGGGTGCTGCCGGTCCGTAATTCAATGCAAGGAGGAAGAAAAAATGTGCAGGATTATCAGTGTGGTGATCGCAGTGATGCTTCTGTCGGGCAGCGTCCTGTCCGCCTGCGGCGGGCCGGCGCCCGTCTCCACCCCGGCCCCCACCGGCGCCGCCAGACCCGCCGGTGACGCCCCGAAGCCAACCGGCTGGGAGGCGGAGTGGGAAACCCTGGTCGCGGCGGCCAAAAAGGAAGGCCAGCTCATGATCTACTCCACACCGAGCGTCGATGTCATGAAGGCCGTGGCTGAGGGCTTCAAGCAGAAATACGGCATTACGGTCGAGTACCTGGTCGGCCGGGGAGAAGAGCTGGCCAAGAGAATGCAGGCCGAGCAGAACGCCGGAATGTTCAACGCCGACGTCGTGATCTCCGGCGGGACCACCGGGATCGTAACCATGAAACCCCAGGGGCTGCTTGCCCCGCTGGAACCGATGATTTTCCTGCCCGAAGTGCGGGATCCGAAGGCATGGAGACAGGGGTCCATTCCCTTTGTGGACAAAGACGGCTACCACCTGGCTATGATCGCTGCCGCCCAGAGATACATCCTCGTCAACACCGACATGGTTAAACCCGGCGAAATCAAGTCCTTCCAGGACCTTCTGGACCCGAAGTGGAAAGGCAAGATAACCTCCAACGACCCGACCATCGCCGGCACCGGCAGCGCCATGTACACCTTCCTCGCCTACAACGTCTGGAACATCGAACAGACCCGCGACTACATGAAGAGATTGATCCCCCAGGAACCGGTCTTCACCCGCGACACGCGTCTTGAGGTGGAATGGGTGGCCAAGGGAAAGTACCCCGTGGGAATGGCCACGCTGATAGAACAGACTTCCCAGTTCGTGTCGATGGGCGCTCCCATACAGACGATAAAGGTCTCCGAAGGAGTCAAAGTGGGCGCCGGCGCCGGAGGGATCCAGATACCCAGGAAGCAGGCCCACCCTAACGCCAGCAAGGTCTTCGTGAACTGGATACTGACCAAGGATGGAGCGGCCCTTTTTGTCAAGGCTTTCGGCAACCCGGGGGCCAGGGCAGACACTTCCACGGAAGGAATTTCCCCCCTGTTCATACCCGCTCCCGACGAAAAGATATACCCTGACACCGAGGAGACCACCCTGGCCCGTGACGTTATGATGGGTCACGCCAGGGAAATATTCGCGGCTTTGCTCAAGTAAACCAGAGGCTCGTCCATCGGGATTCTCCTTTCCCATCGAGGGCATAGGCGCTAACTTAGCGAAAGAACAGTACCCACGAATAAACACGAATTCACACGAATCGAGCGGCAGAGTGCTCCGCATCCGGCTGGACGGTTATTCAGGTATTATTTCGTGTTTATTCGTGTCCATTCGTGGTTTCATTCTTTGTTGACTCAAGTCAGCGCTTATGCCCATCGGGGGATGGGGGTTCAATGAAATGGCCAGACCTACCCGTTACTCCAGCGAACTATACGACCAGTATACCCGCGCCGGCTACTGGACGGAGACTACCCTGGCCGACCTGTGGGACATCAACGCCTCCCGTTTCCCCGGACGCGAGGCAATTATCGACTCGCGCCTGCGGCTCACCTGGGGCGAAGCTAAGACCTGGATTGACCGGATGGCCCTGGGCCTCCTGGCGCTGGGCATGAAGAAGGATGACCTGGTGGTGCTCCAGTTGCCCAACAGCGTCGAGCTGACCTTGCTGCGCGTTGCCTGCGAAAAAGCCGGGCTTCTCTGCCTGCCGGTGCTGCGCACCTTCCGCCATGCCGAGATGGAGCACATCCTGCGATTCACCGGGGCGGCGGCCGTGGTCATCCTCCGGGAGTTCCGGGGTTTCGACCACCTGGCCATGGTCCGGGAAATACAGCCGCGACTCCCTTCTTTGAAACACATCATCTTCGCCGGAGCGGACGTACCGGAATCACCCTCTCCCGGCCTCTCCCATCGAGGGAGAGGAACTTCAGAGAGCGGCGTCTCCGTTCGCAACATCGTACAGACGCCCCTGGAAAGAGACCATCCGTACGGCTTCCCGCAACGTCAGAAGACGCCCTGGAACGAGTATTCGCTGGTCCTGCACACCAGCGGCACCACCGGCGCGCCCCGGCTGGCGGAATTCCCCGTCTGCTGCAATGTCTACCTGGGCCGGGTGACCGCGGAGATTCTCAGTCTCACTCCGGAGGACATCGTTTTCGGCCTCAGCCCCGCCGGCCTCGGCCCGACCATGCCCGCCCACCTCGCCGCCCCGGTCTCGGCCTCGAAGATCATCATGCAGGAGCACTTCAGCCCCGAAGACGCCCTCCGTGTCATCGAAAAGGAAAGAGTCACGGTGATCGGGGCCGTGCCCGCCCAACTGGCCATGCTCTCCTCCGTTCTGGCGGCCAAGAAATATGACACCGGTTCGCTGCGGCTGGTCCGGGTTACCGGTTCTCCCCTGGCCTACCACGTTGGCAAGGAAGCCGAAGAGCGCCTGGGCGCGAAGCTGATCCAGTCCTACGGCTCGGTGGACTTCAGCGGTATCTCTATGGGAAGGCCGGACGACCCGCAGGACGCCCGGTTGCTCACGGTCGGCTATCCGAATCCGGGCAATGAGATGAGGCTGGTGGATGATTCCGGCCGCGATGTACCGGAGGGTGAGGTCGGCGAGATATGGGGCCGGGGGCCCACGGCCATTTCGGGGTATTTCAAAGACCCGCAATCGACGCAAGCCGTCTGGGGAGATGGCTGGTGCCGCATGGGCGACCTGGGCAAATTCGACGCCGCCGGCAGGCTCATGATCGTGGGACGGAAGAAGGATGTGATCATCCGGGGCGGCCAGAATATCTACCCCGCTGAAATCGAAGCCCTGCTGGTCACCCACCCCGGCGTGGCGGCGGCGGCTGTGGTCGGCATGCCCGACCCGGTGATGGGAGAAAGAGCCTGCGCCTTCGTGGCGCCGAAACAGGGTTACCGTCCGGGCTTTGCCGAGCTGACCGCCTTCCTGCAGGCGAAGGGAATCGCCCCCTTCAAACTGCCGGAGCGGATGGAGATACTGGACAGCCTGCCCATGGTGGCCGACGGCCAGAAGATCGACAAGAAGCTCCTGGCCCGGCGGGCAGCGCAGTGAACTGTCCGTAGCGACACCCCTCGTCCGCCTTGCGGACTCTCGCAAAGCGGAGCGGGTGTCGAAACCTTGGCGGTCAACCCGGCACGACACGGACAACTCCGCGCAGGGTGGGTCAGGCACAGTGGTGCGGCAGCGAAGTCCCGATTTCATCGGGATGCGAACCCACCCTACGCAGCTTCTAACCTCTTTGCGTGTTGCTTGAGTGGCGGAAGATAGGTAACGCGACCGGACAAACTACGTACTGCTACGTATACCGGACATAAGGGGAGGCCCGCTAGAATAATAGCAGTCTTCCGGTTTTTGGAGTGGCAAAGGATGGGACTGCGGGGGCGGGGCGTAGGAAAGGTTCATCTCTCACAGGCACGATGGCCTGTGGTACCGGTTGTTGTACCTTCACAGGAGGGACCGCAGGATGGATACCACCAGAGAACAGCTAAACACCGCGCAATGGCTGGAACAGCACAAGAAGATACACCGGCATTTGACCCTCCTGGACAAAGTGGTCGCCGGGGACATGGACGTGCTCGATGTAGCTTACCAGCTCGAGGACATCATGGCAAACACCGGCGCGGGGCGTTTCCAAGAACTGGAGAAACTGGTCCGGTCCTTCGTCAGGCTCGTCAAAGACCATGTCGCCTGGGAAGAAGCAACACTTCTCCCGGAGTTTGACCGCCGGGGCGCCACGGACTTTTCAGCCAGGCTTATCACCGAGCACAGGGAATTTGCCGCGGCTTTCACAGATATCCGCAGGAAGATGAAAGAGCTACAAAAGTCCGGCGAGACCGGGGGGCACGAGAGGCTGAGGGCGGAGGTAAAGGACGGGCTGCACGCCCTGCTGGCCAGGATCGAGCGCCACGCCCTGGACGAAGAGGAAGCTTTCTTCCTGATCGACCACAATATGTGAGAAAGGACCAAATTCCAAATTCGAAAAATGTCACCCGGTACCACAGGCGTCCCCGCCTGTGAGAGCTGGATATCCTCCGGCGTCTGGAAGAACCCTGCGGCGGCTCCGGGGTCTGACCGCGGGGGCACGCTGCCGCGTGCCGCTACGGGTATGTCCCTGGCCATTTTCAGCCTTATTTGGGCCGCCGACTCGTCGGGACGGGCGATTGTTTGGAATTTGGCGTTTGGAATTTGGAATTTCCCGTTGTTGGTGGGGCCAAAAACATGAGTAACGAAGTCAAGAATATTGATGCCGGTGACTTGCTCCGGCGGGCGGGAAGAATAGTCTCGGTACCGACCGAGGAATTCAGGGTGATACCAGCCGCAGACGTTCAGAAGCTCCTGCGCGACCTTGCCTTTGCCCTGAGAGAGCTTGAGACTGAGGTCTCGAGACTGCATCAGTCCATGGCGGAGTTGGAGGAAACACGCAAGCAGTACCTTGACCTCTTCGATTTCGCGCCGGTGGGATATTTCAACCTCACCAGCCAGGGCGTCATTCTGAACGTGAATATTACCGGCATTGACATGCTGAACACGCCCAGGGCGAAGCTGCTGGACACGCCCTTTTCCTCCCTTATCGAGCCTCAATGTTACGAACAGTTCAGCTCTCACCTCGCCGAAGTTCGCCAGACCGGAAGCAGGCTGAGCACGGAACTCG
The DNA here is from genome assembly GCA_016210565.1 of Chloroflexota bacterium. Taxonomy (GTDB): domain Bacteria; phylum Chloroflexota; class Dehalococcoidia; order JACQUA01; family JACQUA01; genus JACQUA01. The sequence goes on along the minus strand of JACQUA010000252.1, from coordinate 5,798 downwards.
AAATGCGCCGGGGTGACGAAAGCATCTTTTACGCCCAACTGCAAACGGTACCCCTGTACAATGGGGGGAAGCTTATTTACCGGCTGTCGGTCGCTGACATCTCAGACCGCAAGCAGGCCGAAAAAGCACTTCGAGAGAGCGAACAGAAGTACCGGGACCTCGCCGATGGGTTTCCTGAGATCATTTTCGAGACGGACACCGCGGGCAGGGTTACTTACGCCAACAAGAAGGTACTGGTCTCTTTTAACCTCACTGCTGCAGACCTGAGCCAGGGAATCAACGCGTTTGACTTTATCGTGCCCGACCAGAAAGATATCGCCAGACAGAGGTTTTCGCGGGTCCTGGCCGAGGGGGAAATTGGCGCCAGCGAGTACACAATGATACGAAAGGACGGGGCGAGGTTAGCGGTTGTGGTGCATTCCAGCCGCATCATGCGTGGAGACAGGGTGGCGGGCATTCGAGGCATTGTGGTGGACATCACGGGGCGAAAACAGGCCGAGCAAGCCCTCCGGGAGAGCGAACAACGCTTCCGCACCACCCTGGACAGCATGCTGGAGGGCTGCCTGATTATCGACTTCGACTGGCGGTACATCTATGCCAATGAAGCCGTCGCCCGCCAGGGCCGCTACACCCGGGAACAACTGCTCGGTCGCACCATGATGGATATTCTCCCCGGTATTGAGAAGACAGAACTGTACGCCCGCCTGCGGGACTGCATGGAACAGCGGGTGGACCAGAGAATTGAGACCGAGCTTGTTTATCCGGATGGCTCCAGACGCTGGTTTGAGGTCCGGGCCGAGCCGGTACCGGAAGGAATCCTGGTCCTGTACATGAACGTGCAGGACCGCAAAGTTGCGGAGCAGCGTCTGCAAAGGGGAATCGAACGGGTGGAGCGTCTTTACGGGGTCGCCAGGACGATCAAGATGCAACCGGTGGGCATGTTGATGATGGAACACCGGTTGATCGAGCGCGTCGTACAATTGCTGGCCCGGGAACAACGCAGAATGGAAGAGGCCCGCGTCCTTGACCGTGAACTTCTAAGGCGCTTTGTGGACTTTATCCGGGTATATGCCGACCGCACCCACCATGGCAAGGAGGAGGATATCCTGTTCAAGGCGCTGGAAGGAAAACACATGGTCCAGGAGCACCGGGGATTGATGGATGAGCTGGCCCGGGAGCACAATGAGGGGCGGAAGCTCGTCGGCGATCTCGCCGGGGCGGCAGAGCGATGGAGGCCGGGCGACAGTGAGGCGCTGGAGCAGGCCATTATTGCGGCGGGCGAACTGGCCAGGTTCTACCCGAGGCACATCGAAAAAGAAGACAAGCAGTTCTTCGTACCCAGCATGGACTACTTCACGGCCCAGGAGCAAGACGACATGCTCCTGGAGTTCGTGGAGTTCGATAGGGGCCGCATACACGAGGTGCATATGGATGCAGTCCGTTCCCTGGAAAATGCGGCGAAGTAGCTTGCGGGGTGGCGTAGTCCATGGCTTCAGCCTTGCGCGGTGGGTTTCACCACAGAGACACGGAGAGCACGGAGAAACTTGTTTAGCGAACAACCAGCGCTGGTTTGTGTGATCACATCGTCTCCGTGTCTCTGTGGTGAACATGCGCCTCATTGGTTGTATTAGTAGAACATCCAGAGACTGGTGGCCAGCCGCGCCAAACTGTGCTCCGGCCTGAAACTGAAGTACGCTTTCCCTGCTATGATCTTCTTTTCCGCGAACGAGGAGCGTACCATATCATCCAGCAGGGCACCCGCTGTCAACAGTAGCGCCGTATCTCCCAACCCCCGGGCGCCATAACCGACCACTCCCTCCGCCTTCAGGTGGTCCACCAACTCGTCAACGGTGAACGCCTCATCCGACCGGTCCTTCAAAAAACGGAACAGGTGGTACCGGGTCTCGTCACTACCCTCATTGAATTGAGCCTTGGATATCGGCATTTCACTGGACCTCCCGGCCTTGATAATGGGCACGCGGTCATATCACGCGTGTTCAGGTTTCCAGGGACAATTCTAGGGGAAATCCCCCGGCACGGTAAGATTCCATCGTATACATCCACTCCCATACCCAGGTATGCATCCGATTCAAAGATTAAAGATTCAAGATTCAAGATTCCCATCCCCCCAGACTGCTTGACTGCCGACTGCCAGTGGTGGGTTCGCGCCGCCACGCCCGCTCCTCGCACCACCTCGGCGCTTAACCCACCCTACACCCTGCCGACTGCTTGACTGCTTAGACTGCTCGACTGTTAAGGCGCTGGCGCCTCGATGGCGCTGGCGGCATCGTCGGGCAGGACAATCGAGACGGGCAAATTGTGATCATAGGCCCTCACAACGCCGCTGGTGAGGACGCTGAGCTTCTCGGACTCCCTCCCCAGTATTCCCGGGACTTCCATCGCCACCTCGATGTCCGTTCTCATAAACAGGTAGCTGTCCCGGGCTATCCATTCTTTTACGGACATTCTCTTTATCAGCCGGGCCACATCGAGACCCGCCTCCCTGAGATCTTTCATAGCCCCACCCTGCTGGTGGGACAGCCATTTCATTAACGTCTCCATGTTCGGTACCACCTCCACCACGTAGGTGGGCGTGCCATCCAGGTCCTCAGATCCCAGCAGGCGAGTTTCGGCCGCAGTCTGCAACCACTCCCCACCGGGGGAGAACTGGGACTGTTGGAGCTGCCACTGGTCTTCGTCCAGTCTCATTTTCACCCATCGCGTCCCCATCGAGGGTAACGTCATCTTGACATACATCCATCCGTCGACCACATACGACTCCGCCTGGCTCTCGAACCTGGGCTGGCCCGGCGCATCCATGACCACGGTCATCACCGTCTGCATTCTTTTCCCGCCCATATCCAGAGCGCCGGCGCCGTTCATTACCATGGTCACACTTGCCGGCGAGGTCCCGCCGCTGGCTTCCATGACCACGGCCATGTCCACGTTGAACTTGAATGATTGCAGTTTACCGTTAGCCTCTGCCGCCATGGAAATGATGTCCGCTAACGAGGGGGCGCCGCCGTCCTCATCAGCCGCCACGGCAGGCCAAGCGGCGCCGGGAGCGCCGAACAACAGCGTGCCCAGGAGTAGAACAACCAGAAAACGTACCATGGGCTGTTTCATGTCTGTGGCTCTTTTCTTCTACACCGGTCTTGCCGGAGGAAACACGGAGGAGTTCTCTTCGGGAGGGATGGCGGGTGGTACTCTCTCGTAGAAATAATTATAGTCCCTATCGCCGGTCATGGCAAGCCAGGGGAGTAGCGAGTAGCCGTGGCGGCACGCTGCCCCGTGCCTCCGCACAGGTAGGGTGGGTTTAGCGCAAATAGGGGCAGTGCTGATAGGGGCGATTGCGCGAACCCACCATCCCGACTGGTTGGCTTTCACAGCTTGTTCTTCTTTTGTCGTTCTGGTGGGTTCGCACAGCCACCCTGCTTCCCCGCAGCCCTGCTGTGCTTAACCCACCCTACGGTGCTTCGAATCTTGAATCTCGTTACCCGCGCCGCCAGGAGCACGAGGAGTATGAAGGCATAAATCAGCGGCTCGCGGACGACCACCTTGACTTGCCAGAGATAGTGCAACACGCCCAGGAGGCCCGCCACGTAGACCAGACGGTGCAGCCGGCCCCAGTTCTCTCTCAACCGTTCCTGCCAGCCCCGGGTGGAAGTTGCGGCCAGGAGCAGCAACACCAGAAAGGCGGCGAAACCCGCCACGATGTACCGCTTTTCGGCAATGTCTTCCCATACCAGCGCCAGATCGAACCCATAGTCCAGGCCGATGAAGTTCAGCAGGTGCAAGCCCGCATAGGCAAAGGCATAAAGACCCAGGGTGCGGCGCGCCGTCATCGCCCACCGAAACCCCACGTAGCGGTAGACCGGCCGGCAGGCCAGAGACAGCGTCAAGAGGAAAAGCGTCTGTCTGCCGGTCCGCAGTTGGATTTCCCGCACCGGATTTGCCGTCAACTGGCCCTGCGTGTAGTCCCAGACCAGGACAAGCAAAGGCGTCAATGCGCCCAGATGCACCAGCAGCCGGAACCAGGCAGGCGATCTATTCAAGATTCCCCCCGTAGCGGCACGCTGCCGCGTGCCCGCCGGATTGCAGATTACAGATTGCAGATTGCAGACTCAAGATTCAAGATTCCCCACCCCGACTGCCGACTGACAGGGCACGCGGCCGCGTGCCACTACGGACTGAACGACTGCCGACTACTGACCGCCGACTGCGAGTGGTGGGTTCGCGCCGCCCCTGCTCTTCTCCACACCACCTCGGCGCTTAACCCACCCTACACTTGCTCGCTACTCACTACTCACTACTCGCTACTCACTACTCACTACTTCTTCAGTAGTTCTTCGCCAGGTCCAGGCCCTCGTAAAGCGGCGATACTTCTTTGCCATAGCCATTGAACAGCAGCGTGCGCATCCGACCCCCGGCCAGCCGGGGGTCGCCTATCCGCCGTTCGCTCGCCTGGGACCAGCGGGGGTGGGATACCTCCGGATTGACACTGGCATAGAAACCGTATTCGTGAGGCGCCTCCGCCGACCAGGAAGACACCGGCATGGCCTCCACCAGGTCTATCTTCACGATCGATTTGATATTCTTGAAGCCATATTTCCACGGCACGACGAGCCGCACCGGCGCTCCATTCTGCGGCGGCAGGGGTTTTCCATAGAGTCCCGTGGCCACTATCGTCAGGTTGTGCATGGCCTCATCCAGCCGCAAGCCCTCGACATAGGGCCAGTCCAGTGCGCCGAAGGTCTGCCCGGGCATCCGCTTCGGGTCCAGCAGCGTTTCAAAGCGCACGTACCTGGCCCGGGACAGCGGCTCCACCTGTTTCAACAACTGCGCCAGGGGAAAACCGAGCCAGGGGATGACCATCGACCAGCCTTCAACGCAGCGCATGCGATAAATCCGCTCCTCCTGGGGAAACCCCTTCAACAGGTCTTCCAGGCCAAAGGTGCGCGGCTTGCCCACCAGCCCGCCCACCGTCACATTCCACGGCGAGGTCACGAACTCCCTGGCCGCAAAGCCGACATCCTCTTTGTCCAGGGAGAACTCGTAGAAGTTATTATAGCTGATAACGTCGTCGCAGGGTGTCAGCGCCGCCCCGAGTTCATCCGCCGCGGCCCCGGCCGTTGCTCCATCGCAGAAGCCGGCGCCGGGCACCGGCGGCGTGCTGCCTGCGCGGCAACCCGGCAAGAGCAGGGCGCCAGCCGCCACGGCGGCCAGCCCGGACACGAATTTCCGCCTGGAAAAATAGAAATGCTCGGGTGTGATTTTAGAGGAGTGAATTCTGGCCATAAGCTTCCCTTTCAGCGCATGCGCTTCAAAAACTTATTATGGCGGACGGAAATCCCGCTGTCAAACCGGGGCAGTCTAAGCAGTCAGCAGTCGGCTGTCGGCAGTCGGCCGCCGGCAGTCAATCGGTCAAGCAGTCAAGCAATCAATAGCGGGTGGGGCGGGGAATCTTCCTATGAAAATGTCATTGCGAGTCCCGATTTCGCCGGGACGAAGCAATCCCACGGTCTGTCAAGCCATCCAGGAGATTGCCGCGCTTCGCTCGCAATGACAGTCTATTTTCATCCTTGATGGTCCGCCGCCGACGCATGGGTGATTGAATCTGCAATCTGCAATCTGCAATCCGGCGGGCACGCGGCAGCGTGCCGCTACGATCTGGAATCTTTGAATCTTCGACGTTGTAACAAAGTTATGTGATTTGATCAAGCCCACTTCCAGGTGACGTGTTTGTAAACCTTCTGAAACTCAGGTTTCAATGACAGGTATTCGGACCAGAGCTGGCG
>JACQUA010000247.1 GCA_016210565.1 Chloroflexota bacterium | reverse complement strand
TGGCTACCGTGCGAAGAACGAGGAGTTATCTTCAAGCGGCCTTCCGTTCGCCCGGGCAGGGAATATAAATGTGGGATTCCACTTTGCGGACGCCGATCATTTCCCCGAGGAAAATCTCCAACGCGTCGGAAACAAGGTCAGTGAGCCGGGCGATGTAGTGTTCACATCGAAAGGGACCGTTGGGCGCTTTGGATTTGTGCGACCCGACACTCCGCGATTCGTCTATTCCCCGCAGCTATGTTTTTGGCGTTCTGTTGACAGGGATCTCATCGACCCTCGCTTCCTTTATTACTGGATGTTCGGTCGCGAGTTCTTTCAACAGTTCAAGAGTGTTGCGGGCCAGACCGACATGGCCGAATACGTCAGTCTGACGGACCAGCGGCGAATGCACATCACGTTGCCTGCGCGAAAAGAACAACGCGCCATCGCCCACATCCTCGGTACGATGGACAACAAGATCGAGATGAACCGGCGGATGAACGAGACGCTGGAAGCGATGGCGCAGGCGCTCTTCAAGTCGTGGTTCGTGGACTTCGACCCCGTCCATGCAAAGGCCGACGGCCGCGACCCCGGCCTGCCCAAGCCCCTCGCCGACCTGTTCCCGGATTCCTTCGAGGACTCAGAGTTGGGGGAAATCCCGAAGGGGTGGGAGGTGAAGCCCTTCGCGGCCATAGTCGAAATCATCGGTGGCGGTACGCCGAAGACCTCAGTGCCCGAATATTGGGACGGCGAGATCCCTTGGTTCTCGGTCGTGGATGCTCCGAACGGTGCAGATGTGTGGGTCGTGGATACCGAGAAGAAGATCACGCGGGAAGGAGTCGAGAACTCATCAACCCGGATTCTTCCGGTCGGCACAACGATCATCTCCGCCCGAGGTACGGTTGGGCGAATCGCGCTCGTAGGCGTGCCCATGGCCATGAACCAGTCGTGCTATGGCCTTCAGGGCAAGGAGGATAGGTGCGGGTTTTTCACGTACTTCGCAACGCGAGAGCTGGTTGCCAGCCTACGGCAGCACGCGCACGGTTCGGTGTTCGACACGATCACGCGCGATACTCTCGCTGGCGTATCGGTTGCGGTGCCTTCAGCTGAGCTGATCGAGGCCTTCGAAACCCGCGTTGGCCCGAGTATGGAGCGGATCCGGGCCGGACTGTTTGAATCCCGCACCCTCTCCGCCTTGCGCGACACGCTGCTGCCCAAGCTCATCTCTGGCGAGTTACGAGTGAGAGATGCAGACAAGATCGTGGAGGCAACAACATGACTTCGCGTGGGATGCCCTTCGACCAAGTCGGCTACTGGTCAGAAGTAAAGCTCGACATCATCAAGGAGTATGCTGCGGCCTACTCGAAAATCCTCAGCGCACAGAAGAAACCAGCGCTAGAGCATATCTACATCGACGCGTTCGCGGGTGCGGGCGTTCACGTCTCGCGGACTTCCGGTGAATTCGTCGCGGGAAGCCCTATGAACGCACTCTTGGTCAAACCTCCGTTTCGGCAATACCACTTCATCGATCTCGATGAAAAAAAGGTAGTAGCACTGGAGAACCTCGCAAAAGAACGGTCCGATGTCCAGATTTATCACGGGGACTGCAACCGAGTCTTGCTGGACAAAGTGCTACCGCAGGCGAAATGGGAAGACTACAGGCGCGCGCTCTGCATCTTGGATCCTTACGGCCTGCATCTCGACTGGAGGGTCATTGCCGAAGCCGGCCGCATGCGGTCGGTGGATATCTTCTTGAACTTTCCTATTGCCGACATGAACCGCAACGTTCTCTGGCGTGACCGTCAGGGCGTGGCACCCGAGCAGATTCAACGGATGAACGCCTATTGGGGTGATGAATCGTGGAAGAAAGTTGCGTATGCACCTTCGGCCCAAGGAGAACTGTTCGGACCTCCAGCGGAGGAGAAAGCATCCAACGAGGCTATCGCGGAGGCATTCCGTAAGCGCCTCAATGAAGTCGCGGGGTTCAAGTACGTTCCCCATCCGATTGCCATGCGCAACTCGCAAAACGCCGTTGTCTACTATCTTTATTTCGCGTCTCAGAAGCCCGTTGCCGAAGGGATCGTTCGGGATATCCTCAATAAATATCGGGACAAGGGGGCAGCATAATGGCACAATCGTCCATCGAATGGACAGAGTCCACTTGGAATCCCCTTACGGGCTGTACCAAAATCAGCCCGGGCTGCAAATTCTGCTATGCCGAGCGCATGTCCAAGCGGCTCCAAAGCATGGGGCAACCGCGCTACGCGGCCGGATTCAAGCTCACTCTGCATGAGGACATCCTGGAGCTGCCGCTTTCCTGGAGGAAACCACAACTTATTTTCACTAACTCGATGAGCGATCTGTTTCACAAGCATATACCCGCTTTGTTCATTTATAAGGCATTTGATGTGATGCGCCGCGCTTCATGGCACCAGTTCCAGCTGTTGACCAAGCGCTCAGGACGCCTTCTGGAAATGTCGCCCGCCATCAACTGGCCGGATAACGTCTGGATGGGTGTCAGCGTCGAGCAGCAGGACTACGTCTTCCGTATCGACGACCTTCGAGAAACCGGGGCAGCGATCAAGTTCGTGTCGTTTGAGCCTTTGCTTGGGCCGCTTCCAAAACTCGATCTGAGGGAAATCGACTGGGTCATCGTCGGTGGCGAATCGGGTCCTAGAGCACGGCCGATGCAGGAGGACTGGGTCTTGGAAATCAAGGCGCAATGCCAAAGGGCTCGGATGCCATTCTTTTTCAAGCAGTGGGGCGGCTTCAACAAAAAGAAGGCTGGTCGGTTGCTTGAGGGGCGCACGTGGGACGAGCTCCCGAAGGTCCCTCTACAGGAGGCTCTGGCGCCTTGAGCCACTTCTCCGAATCCGTCGTCGAACAGGCAGCCCTCGCCTGGCTCGAAAGCCTCGGCTGGCGGGTCATGCACGGCCTCGAGATCGCGCCCGGCGAGCCCGGAGCCGAGCGCACCGAGGACGGGCTCGTCGGCTTTCGGGCGGCGATCCGCCGGAAGATCGAAAACTGAGGGTCCTAATGGCAGAGCTCAATCTCACCCAAGCCGAGGCAGATGTACTGATTGCCATGGAGAAGCATCGCGTCAACGAGGATCGAAGCGACTTTCCCATGGGCGGGCAGTCGCTGGCCTTGCCGCTGCAATCCCCCGATAAGCGAGAGCATTTCCTGCTTGACCTGAGCAGGGG
>JACQUA010000246.1 GCA_016210565.1 Chloroflexota bacterium | reverse complement strand
GACTGTCGATGGCTGGACCACCCTCGCATTTTACCTCCACTATTTTGAAAAGGGACTTTTTCAGGAGTCTCCTAGCACACGCGTAATAGATGGTGTAGCGATCTCCCACCGCAGAGACGCCGGGGGGCGTAGCCGCCCCGATTCATCGGGGCGGGGGCGGGGAAGAGCGTCGCCGCCAGATAGGTCATGCCTGACTCCGGAGTAATGACAGGTATTTTCACCACGGAGACACCGAGAGCACAGAGCCAATAGCGGTGAACCATCAGCTATCAGCTTTCAGCCGTCAGACGACCGATCCCGGGGAGGGTGGGACTGATAGCTGAAAGCTGAAAGCTTTCTCTGTGTCCTGTGTGTCTCTGTGGTGAAACATCTTATTGCCCCCAAGGAGACCAGAATTGTGCACCAACCTTCCTGAAAAGTGGGATATAGAGACGGATGTCGTGGTCGTGGGTTACGGCGGCGCCGGCGCCGTGGCGGCCATCACCGCCAGCGACAACGGGGCTGCGGTGACAATCCTGGAGAAGATGCCCTCCGGCGGCGGCAACACCCGGGTGTGCGGGGGCGGCATTCTTAACCCGACGGACATGCAGTTTGCCGGGTACATGGAGACCATCTGCGCCGGCACCACGGAACCTGTAATAATCCGGACCTACGTGGAAAAGGCCATGAAGAACGGGGACTGGATCAGGAGCGCCGGCGGCGACGTACAACCGCAGATGGCCCTGCAGGTCTCGTACCCCGGCGCTTCGCCGAAGGCCAGCTTTCCCAAACTGCCGAACTCCCAATTCATGGTGAAATACAATGTCAAGGGACCGGCTGACGAGCCTAACGCCGAGCGGTTGTGGAAGCTCCTCTCCGGGAACGTGGCCAGGAGGCCGATAAACATCGTGACGGGCGCGCCCGCCGAGGAGTTAATCACCGGTCAGAACGGCGAGGTGATCGGCGTGACGGCCCGGCGGGACGGCCAGAAACTTGCCTTCAAAGCGAGGAAGGGTGTAATCCTCACCTGCGGCGGCTTTGAGTACGACGAAGCGACGAAGAATGATTTCCTGCCCTGCCGTCCGTTCTATGCCTTCGGCAATCCCGGCAACACCGGCGACGGCATCCGGATGGCCCAGAAAGCCGGGGCCGGCGTCTGGCACATGCCGGCGACGTCCGGGCAACTCGGGCTCAAGGTCCCTGACTTCCAGGCCGCCTTCATCATCCGTTTCTTCACCGAGAGATTCATTTTCGTTGACCGCGATGCCAGGAGATTCCTGAATGAGACCGGCCTGGAGGTGCATGAGATAGCGGCTCGCGTCTCGGTGTTTGACACCGACCGCTTTATTTATCCCCACATACCGGTGTACGCTATCTTTGACGAACCAGGCAGGCGGAAAGCGCCGATAAATCCCGGCAACAGCGGATTCAACCGGACCCTCTACAAGTGGAGCAAGGACAACTCTGCCGAGATCGATAAGGGGTGGATCGTCAAGGGCAAGAACATCGCAGAGCTGGCCCATAAGATTTCCTTCGACGAAGGAATACTGGAAGAGACCGTTTTGCAGTATAATGAGTCCTGCAGGACGGGCAAAGACGCGGAATTCGGGCGGTCCCGGGAAACCCTGGCGCCCATCGACACGCCGCCCTACTACGCGGTTGTCCTCTGGCCGAGCCTCATAAACACCCAGGGTGGGCCGCGCCGGGATGTCCGGGCCAGGGTGCTGGACGCCATGGGCAGGCCCATACCCAGATTGTACTCGGCCGGGGAGCTGGGCTCGGTCTGGGGATTCATGTACCAGGGGTCGGGCAATATCGCCGAGTGTATTGTTTTTGGCCAGATCGCGGGCCAGAACGCCGCCGCCCAGAAGCCGTGGGGTTGATACAAGGTTATGCCCGAACCTTGTCCCCCTTTGAAAAAGGGGGATTAAGGGGGATTTGAAAAGCCCTGGCTGCCAGAGAAATCCCCCCCTGTCCCCTTTTGTCAAAGGGGGAAGCGGAATAACAATGTCCAGCGTGATTGTTGAAAACCAGTTTCATTTGCCGGCTTCCCGGCAAAGGGTATGGGATATCCTCGGCATAGCGGTGATGCGGTCTCTGCCGCTGGAGCAAATGGAAGCCGCCGACGAAGCTAACTTCTCCGCCGTTCTCCGGGTGCCCATGCCGTTCTTCCGCCTGTCCTTCAACGTTGCCGGCGTCCTCGAACTCGACCCGCCCAACTCCCTCGTCTGCCTCATCCGCGGACAAAGCAAATGGGGACTGGTCCAACCCACGCTGCGGGTCAGCTTCGCGCTGAAGGAGGAAGGTGATAACAGGACTTCAATAAGGTTCTCCGCCATCCGCGAAAAAAAGGGCAGGCGCAACCTGGTGGAATGGCTGCTGTCACGGAAAGAGCGAAGCTTCACCATAGATGTCCTGAACAACGTGAGGAAGTCCCTCGAACGCCTGGCATGAGTCTAATCCAGTGCCCGGGGACGTCCCCGCTTGGGCGGGGTGGATGTCCGGCCCATGCCCCGCTTCGCCGGGGGCGCATCAAAGACTATTCTGCACATCCCCGAGTTAATATCTTGAGGTGATTATGGCATCCGGGTTTTCTATTGCGGTCACGGGTCACACAATCATAAATAGACGGCTCTCAGTTCACGACGATGCCAATTTCCTGGCCGCGATCAAGCTGATTCGAGAGGCGGACGCCGCGTATACACACTTAGAGACGGTAATACACGACTACGACGGCCCCGAAATCTACCCGGCAGCCGAGGCCGGCTGGACCTGGATGCGGGCGCCCCGCTTCGTAGCCGATGAACTGAAGTGGGCCGGGTTCAACCTGGTCTCGGATGCCTCGAATCACACCCTGGACTACTCCTACGGCGGCCTTTACTCCACGTGGAAAGCCCTCGAAAAGGCGGGGCTGGTGCACGCCGGCACCGGGCGGAGCCTCGGGGAAGCCAGGGAGCCGGCCTACCTGGACACCCCCAAAGGGAGAGTCGCCCTCATTGCCATGTGTTCATCGTTTACCGGCTGGGCAAGGGCCGGGGAAACGAGGCGGGATGTCAAGGGCAGACCAGGGCTCAACCCCCTGCGCTTTTACTATGTAGCCGACGCCGCCACGATAGCCGCCGCGAAGGAGTTTGCCTTCAAACTGGGATGGAGCGTCACCCAGATCGGGAGGACCTGGCTGTTCAATCCACCCGGCCTGTGGATGGCTACTCACAGGTTTGTCGAAGGTGACGGGCCGGGAATATCCACCATGGCTGATGAAGGGGACATCGAAGGCAATCTGGCATCTGTCAGGGACGCGGCGAGGCAGGCGGACTGCGTGCTGGTGACAATCCATACCCACGAGTGGCATCCCGACGGCGGTTTGAGCGCGCCCCCGGCGTTCCTTCCTCCTTTTGCCAGGGCCTGCGTCGATGCCGGGGCGCATGTATTCATCGCCCAGGGAAGCCATTCCCCGCTCAGAGGCATTGAAATCTATAAGGGAAGGCCGGTATTCTACGATCCCGGCGATTTCATCGGCATGAGCAACACCGTAACCAGGTTGCCTTCGGACTTCTACTTGAGGCCGGGATACCCTCCAGACATCAGGCGACCGGAGATGACCACTGCTGACGGCTTTGATGCCCGGGCGGCCTTGCCGAAGCCGTTGAACCCCACAGGCGGCTCCGGCGACCGGGTCAATGGTTCCGTAGTTGCTCTTTGTTCGCTGGGCGGGGATGGCAACCTGGCCGAACTGAAGCTCTACCCGGTTACCATGAGCCACAGGCCGCGTTCCAGGGCCGGCATTCCCGGGCTTGTCGGGGGTGAAGCAGCCAGGGCCATAATCGACCATCTGGCTGAACTGTCTCTACCTTTCGGGACAAAGATTGAGTTCAAGGAAGGTATCGGTTCGATCCAGATTGGCACGCACCGGGCGCGCTTGTAGCCGCAGGGCTTTAGCCTGCGCGGGTGGAGGCGTAGCCGCAGGTCCTTTAGCCTGCGCGGGTGGGGAAAAGTGGAGCCGGCAAATGGCACATGCGTGAAATGGTATAATGCCAACGGGACGTTCCGGGCGACCCCTCGCGTCCCTGCGATCAAAAAGAAGGAGCACCAAAGAAATGAAAGCGGCGTCAATTGTTGTAGTGTTCGTGGCGGTGTTGCTCGGCTCTCTCGCATACCGCTGCACCCCCCCTCGGAGCCAGGCCCCCACGCCAGACCAGAGAGCGGTCACCTCGAAAGTTCCTGAAAAGACCGGATGGGAAGCGGAATGGGAGAAGGTGCTGGCGGCGGCCAAACGTGAAGGGACGGTCAGCATCTACACGGTATGGTCACCCCGGGTGCAAGGCGAACTGCGGAAGAAGTTCCAGGAGCGCTACGGCATAGACGTGGAGTTCACCGGCGTGGGAAGGGGGTTGGAGTTGACGGCAAAACTGGAGCGGGAGCGCATCGCCGGGCTGTATCTGGCGGACGTTCTGGGGAACGGCGCCCAGACGTTTCTGGGGGTAATGAAGCCCCAGGGTATGCTGGCCCCTATCGAACCGATGCTTATCTTGCCGGAGTCCAGAGATGCCAAACTCCGCCTGGGCGAAAAGCTTTTCCTCGACAACGAACAGAAATACGCCATACCCCTCAGCGCCGAACTTAATTCCTTCATATACCGCAACACCGACATGGTCAGGGAAGGCGATATCAAAGCCCTGGCCGACCTTCTGGAGCCGAAATGGCGGGGGAAGATCGTTTTCGACGACCCGACCGGCACCGGCGGCGGGAACAAGTTCATTACCCTGATAATCAAACAATGGGGACCCGACAAGGCCAGGGACTATCTCCGCCAGCTCGTAAAGCAAGAACCCCTGATAACCAGGGACCTGCGTCTCGAGGTGGAATGGGTAGCCAAGGGAAAGTACCCGCTGGGAATCGGGTTGCTGAACGCCCAGGTAATGGACTTCAAGAAGATGGGAGCGCCCATAGCCATCGTGAGGGCGAAAGAGGGAGGCACGCTGGTCGCCGCCTCGGGGACCATCGCATTGCCCGGCGGCCGGTTACCCCACCCCAACGCGGCCAGGGTGTTCATCAACTGGCTGCTCACCAGAGAAGGCCAGGCCCTGTTCAGCGAGGTGAACTTGCAGCCCAGTTCCAGGATAGACGTCTCGACGGCGGGACTGGAAGACCTGGTGGCCAGCCCGGGGCAGACCTTCATCGTGGAGGACGAAGAAATAATGAACCTGAACGATCAGTTGCGAACGACGGCAAAGGAGATATTCGCTCCGCTCTTGCAGTGAGATCGGGGTTGTAGTCGCAGGTCTTTAGCCTGCGAGGGTGGGGCAGGACCTCAATTCCAACCCTGACTGTGTCCCACATCTCGGGCTGGACACAGTGGGCCGGTACCACAGGCCACCGTGCCTGTGAGCTGCGGACTTTGAGACGGGGACTTATTGCGCGAACGAGCATCATTGGAGTACGAATCGGAGGCGTGCCATTCGTCGTTGACAGATGAGTTTACCTTGCTCAAAATCCATGGCTCACAGGCGGGGACGCCTGTGCCACCGGTTGTCCGCCATGTTGCCTCAGCATAGTCGATGGACATCAGCTCACTCAAGTCCCACATCTCAGAAGGCATACTGCGTCGAGCGCTCGAGATGGGGGCAAAGATGAGAATTCCAACCGGGGCGCATAAATAGAAAGGAACCAAGATGACTTTCCAACGTGACCTGGCCTGGCAGCATCTGGACCTGGTATACCGGTCGAGCATCGCCCATCAGCTCGCCCGCTACGCCCTTGCCCTCAACTATGAATTGATTCCTGGACCGGTGGTGCACCAGGCGAAGCGCTGCCTGCTGGATGCCCTGGGCTGCGCCATAGGGGCCTACGAAGCGCCGGGGCGTCCCATCATGGAGGCCCTGGCGCGGGAGCTGGGCGGCCCGGGGGAAGCCACCGTTTTCGGCTGCGGGCTGCGCACCACCGCGCTCAACGCCGCGCTGGCCAATGGTTTCCTGGTCCGCTACCTGGACTACAACGATTGGGGAGGAGGCGGCCATAACAGCGACTCCATACCCGGCATCCTGGCGGTGGCCGAACGGGAAAAATCCACAGGGCGGGACCTGCTGACCTCCGTGGTGATTTCCTACGAGCTGGGGGCGAGGGTAACCGGCGCCTTTACCGGCAAGACTGCGGAATCGAGCGGGATGAGCAATGACAGCCGCGGGGGCTTGAACATGCCCCCGGCATTAGGTAAACTAATGGGGCTGAACGAAGAGCAGATCGCCAACGCCATCGGCGTCTGCGCCAGTCACAGCCTGCCTTTGAAGATACTGGACGCCGACCGGGAAGAGAATCTCATGGCCAAGAATTTGCGTTTCGTCTGGGTGGTCCATGACGCTATTCTGTCTTGCCTGCTGGCTAAGAAGGGGTTCACCGGCCCGGTCCGGGTGGTTGAAGGGCAGTCCGGCTGGGGCCGGGTGGTTTTCAGCGGCGAAATCGACCTGGAACGCATGGTGGATTTCAGCGGCTGGCGGATTTTGCAGACCAGGCACAAGTTCATATGCGCCAACGCCACCACCCACGGGCACGTCATGGCCACCCTGGCCATCGTCAAGGAGAATGACCTCAAGCCTGAGGACATCGAGTCGGTGCGCATCAGGACCACGGGCCGGGAATCGCGACATACCACCACCGCGTCCAAGAAATACCCCAGGAATGGCGAAAGCGCCGACCACAGCGCCTTTTACGCCAATGCCATCGTGATTAAAGACAGGGCCTTCGGTCCGGAGGCCTTCGAACCGGCCAAATACGCCGACCCGGTGGTCCTCGACCTCATCGAAAGGATTAGCGTCGAGGCCGATCCCACCATGCCTGACTTCGGCTATAATGGTATCTCTGAGATCACGACCAGGGATGGCCGGCGGTTTCAGAAGCGGGTAGATACCCCCCACGGCCTCGGCGACGACCCCCTCACCGACGCCGAGTTGGAAGAAAAGTTCAGGCAGATGGCTGCTAAGTACATGGGGGCTGACCGGATTCAAGAGATATTCGATACTATCTGGAACATAGAAAGGCTCGGTGATGTGAATAAGTTGACCAGACTGATGGTTTTCGCCTGACCGGTACGACGGGCATCCGTGCCCGCGGCAACCGGTATGACAGGCCCCCGTGCCTGTCAGCGCGGAATTTCGCCCACGTCAATCTATCTGGTGAACGACCATTATCAAACCCAAAGCGAGAGATTCCGCCGCAGAGGCGTGGAGTACACAGGGACGAGGTTGAACCACGAAACACACGAAATATGGCGTGCGCTGTCATTCTGAGCGAAGACGAGTCCCGATAGTATCGGGACGAGTCGGAGTCGAAGAATCTTTCCACCGGGGGGAGGTGGACGAAAGACCCTTCGACTGCCCCTTCGCTCTGCTCAGGGCTCCGGCTCAGGGTGACAGCCTATTTCCTGAGCAAGGAGGAAAGATGAAAAGACTGTTGTTTTCGACAATTGCCGTGGTGCTGGCAGGCATGATCCTGGCCGCCTGCACTCAGACCGCCGGGCCGCCCCCGGCAGCGCAGACCGGCCCGGCCGCGGCCGCCGGCGCCGCAGAGTCGGGCAAAGGGGGCTGGCAGGAACAATGGAACGGCCTGGTGGCTGAGGCAAAGAAAGAAGCATCGCTGACAATCTACAGCATGTGGACTTCAGAAGTGAGGACCGCCCTGACCCGGGCCTTCCGGGAGAAGTACAGCATCGACCTCGAGTTCTCCGCCTTTGGCAAGGGCGAAGAGCTGGCAGTCAAGTTCGAGGCCGAAAGGCGGGCCGGGCTCCACCTCGCCGACGTTTTCGGCGTCGGCGGCACCACTATGTTCTCCTACATGAAGCCGCAGGGCATGCTGGGTCCGATGAAGCCGCTGCTCACACTGCCGGAGGTCCTTGACCCGAAGGTCTGGATGGGGGGAGCAATACCCTTCTATGACAAAGACGGGCAAACTCTTGCCCTCATCGGCAGCGCCATCAAGACGGTTGCCTATAACACGGACCTGGTCAGGGAACGGGAGATAACCACCTACAAGGACCTGCTCAAGCCCCAGTTCAAGGGCAAGATCACCATGCTTGATCCGTCCACCTCTGGGGCTTCATCCCTGATCCACGCCGGGCAGAACCTCTGGGGCGAGGCGGAAGTGGTGGACTTCCTGCGGAGACTGATCAAGGACCAGGAGGTGGTAATCACCAGGGATAACCGGCTTCATATCGAATCGGTAGCCCGCGGCAAGTACGCCGTTGCCTTCGCCCCTTCCCAGACCACGCTGCCCGTTTTCATCAAGGCCGGAGCACCCCTTAAAATGGCGCCAGTCGTCGAGGACAACCGCCTGAGCGGAAGCTCCGGGGCGATGGGTATCTCCCCCAGGCCGGCCCACCCCAACGCCACAGCGGTCTTCTTGAACTGGTTGCTGACGAAGGAAGGCATGTCCATTTTCGCCACCAGCTACGGTAATCCCAGCACCAGGCTCGATGCCTCCACTGAAGGGATTGACCCCGCGCTCATCCCCGTCCCGGGCCAGAAGTATTTTCTGGAAACCGAGGAATGGATGCAGGTCAAGGACCGCTGGATGGAAATCTTCGGCCGGGTGATGAAGGAGACTGCCAGGTAGTTTCGACCTTCGGCGGTAGAAAGGCCGAAACAAATCAAGGGCTCAGATCAGGCTCAAGGTTGGAGAACCCATCGTTAGTGTGCTGGATCCGTTCAGTCCCGTGCGGACTAATCGAATAGATCTGGTGCGGGTATGGACCCATGAAGTAAATCCTGTTATCCCGGCCCCAATCCCGGGCGTACGAAGGCGAAACACCGGTGGGTACTGGTCGCTCTCCGGTTCTGTCGGCCCCGATAATGGCCATTGCGTCCACGTTGTTGGCGCGCCGCGTAAAGACGATCTCCGTCCCATCCGGCGAGAAGTAGCCGAACAACGCCATGTCGGAAGGAGAAGTTCCGTCAACCACGGGGCGAGGGTCGCCACGCCCCGTGGAATCGATGGTCCAGATGGACCAGATTGACCGGACGGCCAGGGAAACAAGCACCCTGGATCCATCCGGCGATACGTCCGTGATAACCACGGCGTCCTCGCCCAGCGTTGCAGCGTCAAAAAGCAAGGTGTCGGTGCCGCCTCCGTCGTGATTTCGCGCCAAGACCTGGGTGGCCGAGCCTGCGTAGACGATCTGGCTTCCGTCAGGCATCCAGGCATGCGAGCGGGTAAAACCCCCGAGGACGCTCCGAAAATCGTGCAAGAACGTCCCATCCGGACTGATGACGACCATCCTGGACGGACTCCCCGCCGGGGGTTCTTCATAGTAGGCGATCTTCGTCACCCTCTTGCCACATCTTTTGGGAAATTCGTATGGCTGCGACGTTTAGTGTTGGCGCGGGTGCTTGGCGGGCTTGCCGCCGCTAGCACCGCGCAATTCCTGCCTCGTTTGGTGTAGAATACGCAAACGAGACAATAGGCCCCGTGGTTATGAGAGGAGAGCCATCGATCCTTTTCTCTTCGCCTGAAAAGAAGCACGACACACATATTCAAGCCGCTGGTCCTGGCCATGAAACCAAGTTCCCACGGTTCCCGGCTGTTCAGTGCCCTTTGTTCTGTGCGTTTGAGTGAAACCGTATCACTTTTCATCGATGAGGCATTGTGGCACTTATTCTTGCCTTCGTATTGAGAGAAATCGAACCAGCTATCGAGAAGCGTCTGGATGAGTTCAAGAACGCTGGGAAGAGCGCCCGGGCAGTGGAAATCACGAATATTTCTGGCAACGGGGTATGGCTCCTGGCAGAGGACAAAGAACTGTTCATGTCCTACGACGATTTTCCGTGGTTCAGAGACGCCCCGGTCAGAGAGATACTCAACGTCGAGGAGCCGAACCCGGGACATTTCTACTGGCCGGACCTGGATGTCGATCTTACCGCAGAGATCATTGAGCACCCGGAAAGATTCCCTTTGAAGATGCACGGGGCATAGCCACCGCTCCCAACCTCGCAATCTGCTCCCCCTTTTTCAAAGTGGGACAAGGGGAATTTGGAGTTTGCCGGGCACCTGTGTCTTTCGGCAACGCCTGTGTCTCTGTGGTGAACATGTCGATCATTGCCGGATGCGGTCAAAGACGCCGGCCATAATACGGAGGACGAATAAATGTTCAAGCGAATCGTGGTGCCGCTGGACGGATCGCCGCTGGCGGAGAAGGCGCTGCCGTACGCCATCGAGGTGGCGCGGCGTTTCCAGGCCGACATCCTGCTCATCCAGAACGTGGACACGGTATTTCCCAGCGTGCCCGCGCCCGCCGCAAAGGGTAATCAGCCCCACACCAGGCTGGAGCTGCTGCTAAGAGAGGCGCATGAGCAGGACAGGCGCCTGCTGTCCGCTGCGGGGGAATACATGAGTTCAAAGGTCAAAGACGTTGAAGCCAGCGGGGTCAAGGCTTCTTATCAGCTATTCGCCCATTCGCCGTTCCACTCCATGATGGAGTTTTGCCAGAAGGAGGGGGCGGACTTGATCGTCATGACCACCCACGGCCGGAGCGGGATCAAGCGGGCGCTCCTCGGCAGCACCACCGACAAGACCATCCGGGAATCCAGGATTCCAGTGCTGGTCATCCGACCGCTCAACGGGTCGTAGGAGGCAGATATGACGGCACAGGCAGTTGCCATTCTGAGTCCGGGAGACATGGGCCACTCGGTTGGTCGTGTCCTGGTCGATCACGGCGTGGAGGTGCTCACCTGCCTTGAGGGAAGGAGCGACCGGACCAGGGCGCTGGCGCGCCAGGCCGGGATCAAGGAGGTGGCATCCTACGCGGAATTGGTCCAGAGCGTCGATATTCTTCTTTCGATCCTGGTCCCTGCCAGGGCGGTAGAAGCAGCGTCGGCCGTCGCCGGCGCGCTCCAGGCAGTCCGCAAGTCCCCGGTCTACGTCGATTGCAACGCGGTCTCGCCGGAGACAAAGAGAGAAATCGGGAGAATAGTCGCGGCGGCGGGAGGTCGCTTCGTCGACGCCGCCATCATCGGCGCTCCCCCGGGAAGAGGAAGAAAGACGAAGTTCTATGCCTGCGGTCCGCACCTGGAAGATCTCGATATCCTCGTCAGGAACGGGCTGGACGTGCGCAGGATCGGCGGCGAGATCGGCCAGGCGGCAGGACTGAAAATGATGTACGCCGCCCTGACCAAAGGCCTTATCGCCATTTCTACAGAAGCATTCGCTGGGGCCAGGCAGATGGGCCTGTACGACGAGCTGATCGCCGAAATGCGGGACAGTTTGCCCGGCCGCTACGAGGAGATGGAACGCGGTATACCGACCATGGTCTACCGGGCCAGGCGCTGGATTGGCGAGATGGAAGAGATCGCGAAGACCTTCGCCGGCCTCGGCATGACGCCGGCAGTCTACCAGGGGGCTGCCCACGTCTACCGAATGGTGGGTAAGACGCCCCTTGCTGACGAGACACCGGAAACGCTGGACCGGACCCGGACGCTGGCCCGGACTATCGATATCATCGCTGCCCACAGGGACCGGCATGGCGATGGATAGCCACCCGCGGGCTGTCTCCGGACGGGAACCGTCTCGCCGGCGGCCTGGTGCTCAAACCGGCACGACAGGGACAAGCCCTGTCGCTACGGGTGCAGCAAAACCGCTTCTGAATGCCCTTGGCGCCGAGGGCTGGGAACTGGTGTGTACTGGGGGGCTTGGGGGAACCTTATCTTCAGGCGTCCCAGAGGCAGCCAGTAGGGTCCTGAAAAAGCCTTCTTTCGTCCACCTCCCCCTTTGAAAAAGGGGGATAAAGGGGGATTCTTCGCTTCTGAAATCCCTCTCAATCTCCCTTTGCCAAAGGGAGAAGGAGCGCACCAACCCCCTTTTTCAGCATTCTCCTAGCGCCAGAGTTGCGTCATTGTCACCCCCCATCGCTGGCTGCGCGCCCCGAGTTGCAAACATTCCGACGCTTATCTGATCGGTACAAGACCATAAAAGCGGGCTACCCCTTTCAATATCTCAGGCTTGCCAATAGTCTGAATTCTCGTTGAGACTCTGTTTCCGCTTTTTCTTTATAGGGGAAGGTACTATCAAATTCTACGAATTTGTCCGCATCACCCCTGAAAGCATCACTCTCAATAAACCTTCCTGGCATGTTATTTAACACACCTTGCTTCAACTCCAATACTTGCAAGGCAACAGCAAATTTGTCGTCAGCGGTCTTGATTTCGTACTTTTCGGCGCATCTAAAACCGAAACGGCTGTAGTATCTAGGGTCTCCGTAGATACAAATCGCCGGATAACCCATAGCCCTTGCGATATTAATTGTATGACTGATCAAAGCGCTTCCTATTCCCTGTTTTTGAAACGCAGGCAGCACGCTTACCGGCCCAAAGCTTATTACTTCCTTCTCCCTACCTTGTTTGTCTTTTATGATGCCGCGGCTGCAAACAATGTGCCCCGTTATCCGCCCTTCCGTTTCAGCAATAAAGTCAAGTTCAGGAATGAAGTCGATGCTGTTCCTGAGATTATGCAGAATAAAATGTTCTTCACATCCTGGAACATAAAGATTCCAAAACGCTTCGCGTGTTAGTTCCTCAACAGCTCGATAATCTTTTTCTTTTTCATTTCTGATAATCATATTCATGTTCGGCAATGCCAGTATTAACCCGTCTTATGCTTGGCCTATCTGGCTACTTCACTTTTCCCCGCCCCGCAAGGCTGAAGCCATGGGCTACGCCCCGCCCGGTCCGCGCATGATCCGGGATCAGCAATCTTGAAAATAATCCTTGCTGGTATTTTACTCCAGGACTAAATAGAATACTGTTTGCAAGTTCAAATCCCACACCTGGCTTGTTCGTGGGGTCAAAGAGAACGCATCCACCATTTTTGCGGCCTTTGAATTCCTCCAATAGTCTGTGCATAAATGTCATCGAATCGTTAACTTGCCTCACTAATAGCGGTTAACATTGCTCCTGGTGTTTCGTCGCGGATAGTCGTTGCGTTTGACCGCCGGGAGGTTCCCCGATGCATCGGGGTGTTGTCGCGCACCCGTAAAAGGGTGCGGCTACGGGAAGGGCGGCGGTCAAGGCGCCGCGCCGAAACTCATGCCCAGCCGGACCAGGTCGAAGATGTCCACAAGCCCATCCCCGTTCAGGTCTGCCCTCGGATCGAAACCCGGCTCGCCGGCCTTCTTATTGAACGAGGCAGCGAGCAAGGCCAGGTCCGAGGCGTTGACCATCCCGTCGCCGTTGATGTCACCGGGCAAAGGAATGGGTGTGGGTGAGGCGGTCGGCCCCGGCGAGGGGGTTGGGCCCGGCGACGGCGACGGGACTGGCGAGGGAGTCGGCGAAGGAGTTGGGCTCGGTGTTGGCCCCGGAGTTGGCGAGGGAGTAGGAGAGACCGTGGGCGTGGGAGTTGGGGTCGGCGCCGGCGCGCCGCCGGGAGCGCCGCTCAGGATAGTCAGGAAGCCGTCTTTCGGTCCCTGGAGCGTTTGTCCGGGCAGGGCGCCGGTGGTATCCCCGGCAATGAAGATATTGCCGGCGCCGTCGATAGCCAGCCCCCTGGCCAAATCGTCGCCGCTGCTCCCGAACTGCCAGGTAAGGACCTCCTCGCCGAGCCAGCTATACCAGCGGACGAAGACATCATAGCCGGAAGCCCAGGTCTGCCCGGGGAGAGCGCCCCAGAGGAAGCCGGTCACGTAGATATTGCCCCAGGGGTCCAGCGCCAGCGCCTCGAGATAATCGAGAGATGTGGTCCCGAACTGCCGGGTCCATAGTTCGTTTCCTCCGGTGTCGTATTTACGGAGATAAACATCCTGCTGGCCGGCCGAGCTCTGGGGGGTCTGACTTTGCACCACCCCGTTGGTAAAACCGCCAACGTAGATGTCCCCGAACCGGTCCACGCCTACCGCATTAGCGCTATCTGAAGCGGTGCTGCCGAACTGCCGCGTCCAGACCGCCCCACCCGCGGGGTCGTACTTGCGAATAAAGGCATCCTGCCCCCCTACCGAACTACCTCCGGGCAGGGCGCCCAAGCTCACCTGGCCCACGACGAACACATTCCCCGAGGCATCTACGGCCGCTTTGTTGGCCATATCACTGAGGAACGCGCCGAACTGCCTGGTCCAGAGCTCGTTTCCCTGGCTGTCATATTTTCGGACAAAGGCGTCCTGCCCGCCGGCCGACGTTTGCGCCGGCAGGGCCATGAACGTGCCGCCCACCAGGTATACGTTGCCACTGGCGTCTGTCGTCACGCCCGTGGCGAAGGTTGCCGAGGCGTTCCCGAACTGCTTTGTCCACTGCTCGTTGCCGGAGCTGTCATATTTACGCACGTAGGCGTCGTAGCCGCCCGAAGACGTCTGGCCCGGCAGTGAGCCTCCGGTGGTGCCTACCACGTAGACAGCGCCCGTGGTATTCGTGGCCAGCGAGTAGGCAAAATCGTCCGCGCCGGATCCGAACTGCCTGGTCCACAGGGCATTGCCGGAGTTATCGTATTTACGTACGAAAGCGTCGGCGCCGCCGGACGCCGTTTGACCGGGGAAGGCGCCTCCGCCGGCAATGGTTCCCGCGACATACGCGTCGCCCGCGGCCCCGGCGGTCAATGGCCGCGCCCCGGCCGGGGACATAGCGCCTGGCAGATACGGCGCCGGCGCGTTGCTGGCAGCCGCCCCGTTGACGTCCAGTTGAATGCCCGGGCCGAACTGCATTTCGAAGGGTCCGTACACTTCTTCGCTCCCGATATTCCAGGCATGCGCGGGGGCGGGGTATAATTCGTTGTTGCCATCCTTAAGATTGATGAATATTGCACCGTTCGAAGTCAGGCCTTCCCTGATTCCCTTGAAGGTGACAGTGGCCAGTATGACCGGCCCCCGGCGGACTCGGTTTTCGGCCTGACTCGCATTCAGCGAGAGGCGGCCTTCTGAATTCGCCTCGGCGAGGGGATTGGTGGTCGGCGTGACGCCGTAATCACTGAGGGATTGTCCTGACTCCACGCCCACGACCTGGACTATGGTCTTGTCGAACGTAATAGTAAGGTCGTACCTGGAAAGTACGTATTCGCCGCCCGTGGGCGGGGTCATGTAGACCACGTTCTTCCCCGTCCCGAAAAGCGGAATCCTGATGTTATCCATTCCCACCCGCGCCTGCGGGTCCGGCGTTGGCGGCGGAGTGCCGGTGGGCGTTGGCGTTGGCGTCGCCGCCGAGCCTGAAACTGTCACCGAGCCGTTGTTGATGGTTAGAGGTCCACCCCCGGGGGCGGTCACCGCTTGATAACTAACGAATCCGGTGTACCCGGCCTCCAACTTGAGGTCAAGAGCCGTGGTACCCGGAGCCACGCCTTCCCAGGTGATCGTGGCCAGGACCACCAGCGGACCGGTGGGGCCGGCCTCCGGCCATATATCGGCGTCGATGAAGAGCGCCCCGGGCGTCTCGCTGTGTGCAGTTCCACGGAAGGGGGCCGGGAACTGTACGCCCTTCACCTTTGCAATGGCTGGATTGTAGTTTACCCTCCCGTAATAATGAAAAAAACTTCCGCCTGACCCTGTATAACCCTCCAGCCGGATGCTGGTGACGCCGGTTGCTCCCACTCCGGGAATGACGGCTGACCCGATGGTGGCGGCCGACGCGGCGACGTCTAGAGGGGCCGCCGCCAGAGAGCGGTCCGGGCCTGTGAGAGAGCGACCGGGGAAAAGGGACCAGACCGCCAGCAAAACGACAATGACAGTAACGCCGCGATAGGTCCTGTTAATGCAAATCCTCCTCAAACTGCCCGGAAGCAGCGAGTTGAAAAGTAGAGTTTAGAACATTCGAGGAAGAAACGCAAGGGTTTTCGGCATCGTGGTTTTCGGCATCGTGCTGCAACTCAGACACTGGGAAACTTCGTAGCGACACCCCTTGTCCCGACGCGTCGGGGTCGAAAACCTGGTGCTCAGACTGGCACGACCTCGATGCATCGCGGGTCGCTACAGTTCACCAAAGTCTCCCCTGGTGTCTGAGTTGCAGGGCATCGAGGGGCCCACGCCGTTTGGCATTTCCCCACCGGTTAGCAACCCTGCAGGGTGGGTTGAGCACAGACGGGGGTGGGGAAGCTGGGGTGGCTGGTCATGCCGGGAATGTCAAGCTCGTCAGGTTCTCCTGACGAGAAGTAACAAATCCCAAAGTCGAAGTTCCAAACAAATCCAAATGACCAAAAGCCGGAAAAGTCCCGCTACCGTAGGGGCAGACCCACGTGTCTGCCCGCCGGCGGGCGAACACACGGGTTCGCCTCTGCGACCAGGGGACGGCTTCGTCCCGATGAGTCTTCCAGACGAATCGGGACTCGCAATGACGGCCCGCGGGCCGTCAGCCGACAGCCGATAGCCCGGCCGGTCTGCCGGGGGATTGCTTCGCTTCGCTCGCAATGACGGCCACCCCCCTTGTTCCTTCCGTACGGTCCGATATCCGGGTGATTCGGACGGATTCGAGCGCTTTCATCTGACCTTTCCTGGCTTTCCTACATTCAATTCAAGTAAGGTGTAATATATAGATAACCGAACAAACGGAGAGAAAATGACCAAATGAGCCAGGAATTCGTCCACCGAGTGCAGGTGATTGTCGACAACGTTCGTCTTGCAGTAGTCGTAGACGCCGAAGTAATCCGCCTTTGCCTGATTGGACTGCTCTGTAAAGGGCATGTTCTCCTTGATGACCTCCCCGGCGTAGGCAAAACATTATTGGCAAACGCGCTGGCACAGTCGCTGCAGGCCAGCTTCAAGCGCATTCAATTCACCCCTGATTTACTTCCGACCGATATCACAGGGTCATCAATTTACTACCCGAACGAGGCCAGCTTCAAATTCATGCGGGGTCCGATCTTCGCCAATGTTGTGCTGGCGGATGAAATCAACCGGTCCAGTCCACGCACCCAGTCCGCGCTTCTTGAAGCGATGGGGGAGGGATTTGTCACTTTTGACGGAGTGGCCCACCGGCTTCCCCAGCCTTTCTTTGTTATCGCTACCCGCAATGTTTCTGAAATGCACGGGGTCTTTCCCCTTCCCCAGAGTCAATTGGATAGGTTTCTGCTTTCTTTGAGCATTGGTTACCCTGATCTGGAGCAAGAAGTGGAAATTCTGGATAAAAACGAGCACCGCATGAGTAGTCTCAAGCCAGTGGTTACCGCCACAGAAATTGTGGAGATGCAGGAACAGGTGAATTCAGTCCGGGTGGCTCGCCCGGTAAAGGAATACATCGCCAACATTGTTGCTGAGACCAGAGCCCACAAAGAGATTGCCGTGGGCGTCAGCCCGCGCGGCGCCGTTTTTCTCCAGCGTGCGGCTCAAGCTTCCGCTGCCATGGAAGGCAGAAGTTTTGTCACCCCTGATGATATCAAAAAGGTAGCCTTGCCCATCCTCCGCCACCGCATCATTTCCCGGTCTTCAGCCCAGGACGCCTCCGCAAACTCCCTGGAATCAATTCTTAACTCCATCCCGCTTCCGCCATAACGATGATGACCAAAACGGGCTTCGTCTTTGTCATCACGGGCGTCCTTGTCTATCTTCTCGCCAGTCAGACCCAGATTGGCTGGGTATACCTGTTTGATGCCTTCATCTGGAGCCTGCTGGTGTTATCAGCCGTAACCGCGGGGCGCAGCCTCAAGTCGTTAAGCGCAGAGCGCCATGTATTACTGTCCAAATCAAATCAAACACAGCTCAATGGTCCGCTTGAAGACGAGACGACCGAGGTCAAGGTTACCGTGACCAATTCCGGGCGTTTTACCAGACATTCTATCGAAGCGCTTGAGCATTGCCCTTTCGCTCCCCCGGAGAAACGCCACCGGAACTTCCTTATTACCAGACTTGAACCAGGATCAACCGTCTCATTCTATTATGAAACTGTCTGCCACAAGCGAGGGTACTATCCTTCAGCAGCTATCACCCTTCAAGTTAGCGATCCTCTGCGGTTGATGGTAAGAAAACGCTCTTTTGAATTGCCGCTGAACTTGACCGTTTACCCTGCTTACTATCGGTTGGAAGCGCTGCCCGCAGCCGATACTGCCCTGAGTGAGTGGGGACCCTTGATTAAGTCAAGCACGGCCCAGGAGCTGTACGGGTCGAGAGAATATCAGTACGGCGACCCGCTGAAACATATCCATTGGAACAATACAGCGCGGCGAGGGCGGTTTATGCTCAGGGAATTTGAGCAATCCCGCCAGGGTGCGATAACTGCCGTTTTCGATACCCGGTATGAGTTGGGTAGCAACAAAGAGACGACTCTGGAATACAGCATCCGGATTGCCGCCAGCCTGGCCAGGCTATCTACCGACTCAGGGTGGAGCACAAACATCATCGCCGGTGAAAGGGCTCTGTATCATGCTGGCTGGCAAGACGCGATGGACTACCTGGCACGACTGGAGATAGAGCCTGACGCCGGTTTGGAGTTGGCTTCGGCGCCGGACCCCGGACACATAACTGTTGCTATCATCTCGGCGAAAGAAGTCAGTCTCATTCCACTGCTGTCAAAGCTGGCGACAACGGGCAGGGAAGTGCTGGTGCTTTTGGAAGGATTTGCAGCAGACGAAAAACCTCAGGAGTTCAGTTCCAGATTAAGAGGGGATAACATTGACATAGTAAGCTGCATCTCAGGCAATCTGGAGGCAGGAATTAACAGGTTGGGTAAGTCGCGGTTCTTCGGGAATAAGCCGGCATCGGGTGTTTGAAATGGGGAATCATTCATTTCTCTCCCGCCTTTTTGCTTATTTTGCGGTAAGCATCTCAATAGCTGCTGTAGCCTGGACAACCAGAGACCCCCTGGTGGCGGTGGTGGGCATATCAGGACTGGCAGCGGGACATTTCTACAGTTGGGTCCGAAGGGATTTCTCGCTAAGGCGCAGTTTGATACTGGTCCTCTTCATGGTGCTTACAGTGTTCCTGGGGTCCGACATTCTACTTTCGGGATTCAGCGACCGGCTGCTGCTGTCGCGCTACCTCGTTTTCGGACTGGTTATTGGCAGCTTTGATCTGATGCTACGGCGAAATGTTATCGCGAGCGTGATTCTGGGGGCGCTGGTCCTCATCCTTGTAAGCGAGTTTGCTTTGAGCTGGTGGTTTGTTATCTTTTGTCTGTTATTTACTTTTCTGGCGCTAAATGCGATTATTGTGAGCCGCTTTGATACCACACGAGGCCAGACCGTGCTGATAGGTGAGTTCGGCTGGCGTGACCTCGGTAAGCTCTGGTTAAGCTTCGGTACAGCATTTGTCTTGATTTCAGCCGTCTTCTTCCTGCTGATGCCCAGGCTGGCGATCAATCAGGTAACGCAGGCAAGCTGGCTGCCAAGCCGATTGGACCTGAGTTTGGCTGGACTTTCTCTTCTTCCCTCCGAACCCAGCGTCCCGGCAACGCCGGGAATGTTCCCATCGCAAGTCGACTCATCTGGCGGAAGATACGCCACTCTGGGCTATACGGGTTCTTCGCCTGATGAGCCGGTAATGTACGTGCGGAGTCGAATCTCAAGCTACTGGCGTGGGTTAACTCTGGACGAGTACGACGGTCGAGGTTGGCTTTCATCCTTTCCCGAAATCAGTCGACTTAGCGGAACTCAGGGCGAGTTCGTCGTGCCCGACGCAAGAAGGACTGGAGGAGAAGAGAACGCATATTGGCAGATATACTATTTGCTTAGCGACCAACCAAACGCCATCTTCGCGGGTTACAGTCCGAGAAGAATCTATTTGCCGACGACCGTTCAGGCTTTTCTGGAAGAGGGCGCATTGTACCGGGCGTTTTCTGTCGTGCCAAACCTTAGACCCGAGCAGTTAAGAGCGGACCGTGCCGTCAACAATGATATCAAGAATACAGCGTTACCCCCGGTCAGTGATCGGGTAGCAGCTCTGGCAGAATCCATCGTTCAAGGTGCTCGCAACGATTATGATAAAGCGGCCAGGCTGGAGCGGTTTCTCATTACAACGTATTCATACGACCTGACGGTGGAAGCACTACCCCCGGGAAGTGATGCCGTAGACTTCTTCCTTTTTGAAAAGAAGGCGGGCTATTGTTCTCATTTTGCGACGGCAATGGCGGTTATGGCACGACATGTCGGCCTGCCGGCCAGGGTGGCAGCAGGTTACCTGCCCGGGACGATCGATACCATGACCGGGGCGCACATTGTGCGGGCAGCCGATGCCCATGCCTGGGTCGAAATCAATTTCCGGCGATACGGATGGGTGGCTTTTGACCCCACCCCACGAGCCGACGCTACGTCAGGATTCGGCAGCGGGCATAGCTGGCTCTACTGGGGATTGCAGAATATTAGCGGCATAACCTTCACCGGTATACTCTCCATGCTTAAGGGAACCTTCTCTTTTGCACAGCTCTCGATTTCACAGTGGATTTGGGCTGTTTTGCCCGGCGCGGCGGTTGCAGCTTTAGCCGCTGTCTTGCTCATGAGACGGCGAAGAATAAACAGGAAAACGGTGAGGGAATATACTCCACTAAAAGGGGAATCACGGCAAACCATGTTAAAACTCTACCGCAGAATGGAAATGATGCTGGTCAGAAAGGGTTTACCTGAACGGCAGCCCCACCAGTCTCCCCTGGAATATGCTGCCGCGGTCAGTTCCCAATGTCCTCTCATAGCGGAAACGGTTGCCTGGCTAACCAGGGCGGCAAGCAACGCTGCTTATGATCCGGAGCCTTTCAACGCATCACTCATACGGGAAGCTGAACAAAAGCTATCAAGCCTGCGGCGAACCGCAATCGGCCGGCGGCAGAGGGAAACGGCTACTCCGTAAACTCGGATGCCTGAAACATTAATACAAACGCAATAATATATGCCGCATCGCCCACTAATCAGAAAGGGGCGCGTTTTCACACAAAGCACACAGAGACACAAAGGACACGAAACAGTAAAATACGGTGTCTTGGTCTTCAGCGAGTCCGCAAGGCAGGTCTTCTTGGTGCCTTTTGAGCCTTTGTGTGAGACTATTCGTCATTATTTAGTGCGCTTGTATTAGTCACGGTTGATAGCGTCCGGGAGGAAATCGTGGTGCTCCCTACCAGGCATCGACTGATAACGGGAGATTGCCGCAATGTGGGCTTTCTCAGGGACGCATCGGTGCATTTGGTTGTGACATCGCCCCCGTACTGGAATTTGAAGGGTTATCCAGAAGGGACCGATCAACCAGGCAATGTCGCAGACTATAACACACTACTTTCAGAGATCACCCAGGGTTTTCAGCGAGTGTTACCGCGTCCTTGTCCCGGGAAGAAAGGTGGTATGCAGGGACCTGGGGCGAACAGGCAGAGGGGACGGCGCCAGTTCTCGTTCACCTTTTGAATTCCTTAAAGGGTCCTAGTATAATTGGCTGAATTGTTAACCGGCTGGATTTATCAAGGTTAACATTATCCTGGCAACCGTGCCCCGACACGCCGGAGACGCCTGTCAAACTATCTTCGTCGGAGAGAGGGATTACCTGGAACAAGACGAACTGAAGGCCGCCATGCTGCGCAAGCTCATGGCAGCAGGCGGTTTCATTTCCGGCGAGGAGGTCAGCCGGGAAATGGGCGTTTCCCGCACCGCGGTCTGGAAATACGTCCGGGCGCTGCGAAACGACGGCTGCCGCATTGACGCCATTCCCAACCGGGGCTACTGCCTGGTGGAAGACCCCGACCTGCTGCTGCCCTTCGCTCTGAAGGAAAAACTCAAGACGAAGATCATGGGACGACAGGTCCACCATTTCGACGCGGTAGAGTCCACCCAGCCCCTTGCCTACGGGCTGGCTCAGAAGGGAGCGCCGGACGGCGCGCTGGTCGTCGCTGAGGAGCAGGGGCTGGGCCGGGGGCGGTTGGGGCGCTCCTTCTTTTCTCCCCGCGGCGGGCTCTGGTTCTCCCTTATCCTGAAACCCGACCTGCCGCCGCAGGGCGCCCTGGCCATCACGCTGCTGGCCGGCGTGGCCGTGGCCGAAGCCGTCCAGGAGCTGGCAAAGTTGCCGGTGCGCTTGAAGTGGCCCAACGACGTGCTCATCGGGGACAGGAAGACCGCCGGCATCCTGGGAGAGATGATCGCCGAAGTGGACGCCCTGCGGTTTGTTATCCTGGGGATCGGAATTAATGTCAACATCGCAGCTTTCCCTAACGACCTGAAAGATATCGCCACTTCCCTGAGCCTCGAACTGGGGCGACGGGTAAGCCGCGGCGACCTGCTCTGCCATGTCATGGAGCGGTTCGAGCACTATTATGGGCTTCTTCTGGCGCGCGGTCCCGGTCCGGTCCTCGCCGCCTGGCGCGCCCTGCCGGGCACCCTGGGATGTCCGGTGCGCGCTGAAACCCCGGAAGGGGTGTGGGAGGGAACAGCGATGGACATCGACGAGCAGGGAGCCTTGCTCATCCAGACCAGCGATGGCATCAAACACATTATGGCGGGAGATGTCAGGCTCGTCAGGGAAGTAGGAAGGACGAAGTAGCGAGTAGTGAGTAGACAGTAGTGAGCAGACAGTAGACAGTAGACAGCCGGCAGCCGATAGCCGACAGCCGATAGCTAACAGCCGATAGCCCTTTTTGCATTTTGATTTCTCATTTTGATTTCTCATTTTTAATTTTTCATAGGAATGGCTGAAAGCGCTTTCAATCTACGTTTGAGGGATTCCCTCGATAACCTGGCCACCAACCACCTGGAAAGAAAGCTCAAGGTCTTGACCGGCGAGCAGGGGCCGTGGGTGGAGATGGATGGCAGGCGGCTATTGAACCTGTCCTCCAACAACTACCTCGGCCTGGCGGCTCATCCCCGGGTCAAGGAGACCGCCGCCCGCGCCGCCCGTCTCTACGGCTGCGGCAGCGGGGCCTCCCGCCTGCTCTGCGGGAACATGGCGCTGCACCGGGAGCTGGAGGAGCGCCTGGCGGTTTTCAAAGGGAAAGAGGCGGCCCTGGTCTACAGCAGCGGTTACGCGGCCAACGTGGGCGCGCTGTCCTGCCTGGTGGGGCGCGGCGACAGCGTCTTCAGCGACGAATTGAACCACGCCAGCATCATCGACGGCTGCCGGCTGAGCCGGGCGAAAACAGAAGTCTATCCGCACAAAGACCTGGCCGCCCTGGAAGCAGGACTGCGGCGGGCGCTCGCAGAAGCGCCGCAGGCCCGCCGGCTGATCGTGGTCGATGGCGTCTTCAGCATGGACGGAGATATCGCGCCGCTGCCGGGGCTGGTTGATCTGGCGGAGAAGTACCGTGCCATCCTGATGGTTGACGAGGCCCACGCGACGGGGACCTTTGGCCCCGGTGGCCGGGGGGTGGCGGCGCACTTCGGGCTGGAGGACCGGGTGCCCATCATCATGGGTACCCTGAGCAAGGCCCTGGGCAGCCTGGGCGGGTTTATCGCCGGCAGCGCCGACCTGGTCAGGTTCCTGACGAACCATTCGCGCAGCTTCATCTTCAGCACCGCCCTGCCTCCCCCGGCCGCGTCGGCGGCCCTGGAGGCGCTCAACATCCTTGAAGAAGACCCTTCGCTGGCGGAAACGCTCCAGGCTCGGGCGGCCTACCTGCGGGAAGGGCTGCACCGCCTCGGTTTCAATACGCTCCGGAGCGAAACGCAGATCATCCCGGTGCTTATCGGGGGACCGGCGCCGACCATGGAGCAGGCGGGTCGCCTGCTGCAAGAGGGCGTGCTGGTTTCGGCCCTGCGCCCGCCGACGGTCCCGAAGGGGACCAGCCGGCTGCGCCTTTCGGTCATGGCGAATCACACCCTTGAGGACCTGAACTTCGCCCTCGCGGCGATCGGGAAGGCGGGGCGGGAAGAAGGTTTATAAGGTTCATAAGGTTAGAAGGTTTCAAGGTTGGAAGGTTCACGGGGTTTGTAACTTCGAACCACGAATAAACACGAATTGACACGAATAGAGAGACAGGTCTCTCCGCACCCCCGTGGTGGTTATTCACCTGTTGGTTCGTGTTAATTCGTGTTCATTCGTGGTTTCATTGGCGCCTATGCCCATCGAGGGAAAGGAAAGACATAAGAACAATCGTGACAGACGAACCGAACTGGGAACAACTCGATAAAGAGCTGGTCTGGCACCCTTTCACCCAGATGGGAGACTGGCTCCAGGAGAAACCGCTTGTCATCGCAGCGGGCGAAGGAAGCTACCTGGTTGATGTCGAAGGCCGCCGCTACCTGGACGGCGTGTCCTCACTCTGGGTCACCGTGCACGGACACCGTCGCCGGGAAATCGACGAGGCCATCATCGCCCAACTGGGACGGGTGGCCCATTCCACCTTCCTGGGACTTTCCCACCAGCCGGCCATCGAGCTGGCCCGGAAGCTCGTCAGCCTTTCCCCCGCGGGACTGACGAAGGTCTTCTACTCGGATAATGGCTCCACGGCGGTCGAAGTGGCCCTGAAGATGGCCTTCCAGTACTTGAAGCAGCGCCCCGGCCCGGAACCCGTCCGGAACACGTTCATCTCCTTTGTCAATGGCTACCACGGCGATACCATCGGCTCGGTGAGCGTGGGGGGAATCGACCTGTTCCACCGCATCTACCGGCCGCTGCTGTTCTCGACCGTGCAGGCGCCTTCGGCTTACTGCTATCGCTGCTACCTGGACCGGGAATATCCGGACTGCGGCATGACCTGCCTGGGCGACGTGGAAGACGTTATCCGCAAGAACCGCGACAAAGCCGCCGCGGTGGTCATGGAGCCCCTGGTCCAGGCCGCCGGCGGGATGATCGTCTACCCGCAGGGATATACCAGGCACGTCCGAGACCTGGCGGCCCAATACGGCCTTTTCTTCATCGCAGACGAGGTGGCCACGGGGTTCGGGCGCACCGGCACGATGTTCGCCTGCCAGCAGGAAGGGATCGAGCCGGACTTCATGGCGGCAGCCAAGGGCATTACCGGCGGCTACTTGCCCCTGGCCGCTACCCTGACCACAAAGCGGGTCTTCGATGCCTTCTGCGGCGAATACAGAGATAAGATAACCTTCTTTCACGGCCATACTTATACCGCCAACCCCCTGGCCTGCGCCGCCGCCATTGCCAACCTTGAGATTTTCGAGAAAGAACGGACGCTGGAAAAACTCCGCGACAAGGTCTTTCTCCTCAACCAGGAACTGCAAGAGTTCCGGCGGCTGCGCCACGTGGGAGATGTCCGCCAGCTCGGTTTCATGGTGGGAATCGAGCTGGTGAAAGACCCTGATACGAAGGAAGAGTACCCCTATGAGGACAAGATGGGCATCAGGGTGATCCAGGAGGCCAGGAAACGGGGACTCATCATTCGCCCCCTGGAAAACGTCATCGTTCTGATGCCTCCGCTGGGCATATCGGGGCCGGAGCTGGAGCAACTCCTGCAGATAACGTTTGAATCAATACGCTCGGTAACCGAAGGCGGTTAGCAGGTTCATAAAGTTTGTTGAGTTCATGGAGTTATTGCGTTATAGAGTTGTTGAGTACGTGCAACTTTCTCCTATCCAGACAGCACAACTAGAACCCATAAAAAAAGGGAGTGTTTGGTGCGAGGAACGAAATCGTTTCTACTCGGCAACCCTTTACTCCCTTACTAGCAATTAACTACGGTGTTATAATAGCACGCCTAACAATTTGTTTCAAGAGGGCGCTTATGAGAGTGTTCAAACACGATATCCTTGCCTCGCTAGAACTTGCACCCCATGAACTCTTCTTTGTCGAGCTTTGGTACAGCATGACCCACATAGGGTCATTGGACTCATACCGAGTTAAGTGCATGAATTCCAGGACGATTATCCAAGAACTTAGGCATGAAATGCGCCTCGACCTTCTTAATGATAAAGAGTTTGAAGGCTTGTGGGATGAGACAAAAACCATAATTGACCAAGACTCTGTTTGCACCCAATATTTCCCAGGTTTTGTAAAGGCTTTGTCACCCTTTTTTGCCGATCGCCCCAAGAAATCGGATACCAAGAAGCCCAAGTTTGACGGTGACATGACCAGTTGCCGCCTAATAGTCACCGATTTTTCTGTTGCCCTTGAAAAGTCCTATTTCAACAATCTGTGCGATAGCTTGGTATCGGCAATGAAACCGAACTGTGAGGCAGAAATTGCCAAGTTGACGGCGAGCCTCTTAAGCGATCTTGTTGCGCGCGGCTGGCCTCTTGAAACACTTCATGTTTGGCACAAGAAACTTCTGACATCCACGAAGGAGGGGCATTCCTTCGATGATAACCTGAAGTTCATGATTTCAATCTTCAAACTGCCCCGACAGGAGTTTGAGGTCGTCCTGGAACTTTCGAAGAGCACAAAGCTCCCTTCTCTTCGAAAGCTCGGCAGCTTTGAATTTGCCAGCAAAGCCGATCTTGAACATAGCAAACTGCAACCCTTTTCCAAATCGCCGCCATCTTATGTATGCTACGCGAAGACTAAGGTTAGCGATTTTGAGTTCACATCGGCAGCAATAAACGCGCGCGAATCTTTCGAGCAACTGGCCGACTTAATCAGGTTCGCTTACGAGCCTGATGCCATAGTCATCGGTCCAGTTTGCTACGTAAAGCGACTCGGTGATGGCAGAGAAATGACCCCTCGTTTCTCTCACGTCCCTCCAAACCCCCGAGAGGACACGACCCGAGAGGACCTTATTTCATTTGGAAAGGATTTCGAAGCAGTTTACGCGAAAGCTTCTGTTGAAGAAATCACCAAGAGACAATTGCAGGCGTCGATACGCCAGTACCGCTTCGGACGAGACAGCGAGCACTATGAGGACAAATTTCTCTTTTGGTGGATGGGACTGGAAGAAATCGCCTGCTGCGGAAAAAGAAGCGCCGGCGATATTGGAGATACAGTCGCTTTCAACATAAGCCGATCAATGGTAATTAGTTACTTGTCAAAGTTATTAAACGACCTCTCTCTAACGCTGAAATACTCTACAATCGAGTGGTCCGACGAGCTAGTTAATGCCTCAGGCTCCGCCGCGCTAGCTAGCCTTACTCCTTCACAACTATTATCGGTTGTTCACTCCACCGCACGTCCAAAACTAATCGAGTCCCTTGCCAATCACCCTGTTCTTTTTCAAACAGGCAAGGCACTTATAGAGATACTGTCTGATCCCGGGAAGACCGCCGAGTATCTTCAACTCCATGTGAAACATCTGGAGTGTCACCTAGCTCGCCTCTACAGAATTCGTTGCTGTATTGTTCATGGCACGGAAGTCCAATTCAGGCTGCGACTGTTTACTGCGAACTTGGAATACTACCTTCAACGGACAATCCTCTTATGTCTGGACATTTTCAACCATTATGATCATATTGCGAGTCTAGACGAATTGTTCTTGCGCTCAGCTACGAGTTATGATCTTGTCGTGAAATCGCTCAGAGACCCAATGGCGACTCATGAAACAATCCGGCAAGCAGTCTTCTCGAATGTGGCTCAGATTTCTAGCGTCTAATGGGCAGACAGCATTGGCTACGGTGGAATCAGGAAACTGCTGAACCTCACCACTTAGGAACTGTCTATAATTAACTTGAACACTTAGGGCAATTGTATGGTCCCATTCTAACTTTCTAACCTTGAAACTTTCTAACCTTACGAACCTTATAAACTTTGTGAACCTTACGAACCTTCCAACCTTCAAACCATCATGACGAACGGCATTTTCATCGCGGGCACTGACACCGGGGTGGGCAAGACCCTCGTCGCCGGAGGCATGGCCGCGGCTTTGAGGAAGCGGGGGGCGGACGTGGGGGTGATGAAGCCGGTGGAAAGCGGCTGCCCGAAGGAGGGCGGGCGGCTGGTGGCCCAGGATGCCCTTTTTCTGAAGGAAATGGCCCAGTGCCGGGATGAGATGGACCTGATCAATCCCTATGCCTTCGAGGAGGCCCTGACGCCCGCCCTGGCGGCGGAACGGGCGGGGGTGGCAATAGACACGGCACGCATAAGCTCGGCCTTCCAGATCCTCGCCGGCCGTCATGGACTGGTGATCGTCGAGGGGGCCGGGGGACTGCTTTCGCCGCTGTGGAAAGAACTGGTGGTGGCCGATCTCGCCAAGAAACTGCGCCTGCCGCTGGTCATCGTGACCCGGGGCAGCCTGGGTACCATCAATCATACCCTGCTGGCGCTTTACTACGCCCGCAAGGAACGGATTCCGGTCCTCGGCCTCGTGGTTAACCGCACAGCGCCCGCATGCGGGCTG
This sequence comes from Chloroflexota bacterium, assembly GCA_016210565.1. GTDB lineage: Bacteria > Chloroflexota > Dehalococcoidia > JACQUA01 > JACQUA01 > JACQUA01. The sequence continues at coordinate 50,295 of JACQUA010000246.1, read as the reverse complement.
GCCGAAGCCCTGAATGCGGAGGCGCTGCGGCGTTGGGCTAAAGCGCCGTTGCTGGGCCTCATACCATACATGGAACGGCCCGACAGTACCATGATACGGCAGGCCGTGGAACAGCACCTGGACCTGACGAGCATCGTGGAAAACGCACCAAAGCCGAAATGCCCGTAGGGGCGAACCCGTGTGTTCGCCCGCCCGGACAGGGCACGCGGCAGCGTGCCACTACGTTGGTCAGGTGGCCTCCTTCAAATTCGTTTGGTCACTCGTCATTCGGACTTCGTCATTTCTCCGGCTTGTCCGGTCCAGGAGTAGCACATGAAATACCTTGATTTCGCCGAAAAAGCCCTTAGAGGCGAGGCTCTGAGCCGGGAAGAGTGCCGGCAGGCGCTGGCTGCGCCGGCCGGAGAGCTATTGGGACTGCTGGACGCCGCCTACCGGGTCCGCAAGACCTACTTTTCCAACAGGGTAATGCTCCACCTGATTCTCAACGCCAAGAGCGGCCTCTGCACCGAAGACTGCTCATACTGCTCCCAGTCGGCGGTATCGGCGGCGCCCATCGACGCCTATCCCCTGCTGGATGAAGAGGCCATGGTGGAAGGCGCCAGGCAGGCGCGGGAGTCAAAGGCCGTCCGCTACTGCATCGTCACCAGCGGCCAGTCGCCCACCCCCGGGGAGCTGGACCGGCTTTGCCGCGCGGTGAAGCGCGTCAAGGAGACCGTCGGCATCAGCATCTGCACCTCCCTGGGATTCCTCGACGACGCGGCGGCCAGAGCCCTCAAAGATGCTGGCGTCAACCGCTACAATCACAATTTCAATGCCAGCCGGCGCTTCTATTCCACCATCTGCACCAGCCATGGCTACCAGGACCGCGTGGAGACCCTCAGGGCGGCCAGGCGGGCCGGCCTGGAGCTCTGCTGCGGGGGAATCTTTGGCATGGGGGAAACGGAGGATGATATCATCGATAGCTGTCTGGCCTTTCGGGAGCTGAATCCGGAATCCATCCCCATCAACTTTTTTCACCCCGTCCCCGGCACCCCGCTGGAAAAGGTTGAATACCTGACGCCTTTGAAGTGCCTGGCCATTCTCAGCCTGGTGCGGTTCTTGAATCCCGCCAACGAAATAAGGGTGGCGGGAGGACGGGAGTACCACCTGAGGATGCTCCAGCCCCTGGCGCTTTATCCGGCCAACTCCCTTTTCGTCTCCGGCTACTTGACCACGCCGGGGCAATCGCCCGAGGAGGCCTGGCGGATGATCACGGACCTCGGCTTCGAGGTGCAGCAGGAAGTCAGCGGCGAAATCGCCGTTCGCTAGACCGGTACGACAGGCCACCGTGCCTGTCGGCGGCGGAATAAGGACGGACGAAATGGGCGCAGGGGCGAACCCGCGTTCGCCGCCCCGGGCAGGGCACGCGTCAGCGTGCCGCTACGGTGGTGACCCCTCCCCAGATCCTGTGGTCCCCTTTATGGGCGCAGGTCTGCCAGCATGAACTTCACCGGCGCAGCCCCTTCGTTGCTCAAGACCTGCTCCACGTTGGACGGCAGTTCGAAGGCTTTGCCCGCTTCCTGGGTCGTCGTGTTGTCGCCGGAGCGGATGCTGAGCGTTCCCTCCACCACGTAGCCGAAGCTGGCTTCGGCGGTGATGCTTTCCGACCCCCGCGGGGGAATCGTGAAGTTTCTTATTCGCAGCGAGTAGTTCTGTCCGGGTTTCACACCCAGCGATGCGGCCGACTCATGCAGCTTGGTCCCGCGATGGAACTCGGCCATGCGCTGTGGGGTGGGGCGAAAAGCCAGCACCTGGCTCTGCGCGAAAAACCGGTGGCTGTGGTCCTGTCTCGTTGATATCATCATGGCCTCGCCGGCGGCAAGGGTCTTCTTCCCCTCGGCGGTGCCCAGTTCCGTCGAACCGCGAACGACGTAGAATACCCAGGGGAATCCGTGATTGTTCGTGTCCTCGGCCCGTTCCTGCGGGCCGGTGCTGATGTCCGCGACGCCCCATGTCCAGCCGCCTGCGGGCGGACTTCCATAGCTAACGTCCATCTTGGTTTCGACCGCGGCCGGCGGGGCGGCCGGGGTGCACGCCGCCAGAAGCGAAGCCGTCAACGCAGCCGCCACAACCACTCCCGATAACCTTACGAAGGTATGACTCATTTGCACCTTTCTTGCCTCCTTGGTGCCTTAACAACGGGACACCACGCTGTGCCGCCAATACGTGGCCGGCCACCCAGCGCCGGTAGTTACGCGCGGATTATACAACCCGAACATTACAGGGGAGCTTACAATCCCCGCCCATCGCCGTACCTGTGGTATAATTCCATTCCACGCTAATCCAAAAAAGGAGGACTGTTTCCATGGCTGACGAGGAACTCAGGAAAACACTGGCAACCTGCGCCCGGATACTGAACCGGGTGGGGCTATTCGACATTTACGGGCATATCAGCGCCCGGGTGCCGGGGCAGGACCGGTTCTACATCACTGCCACCCTGGGCAGCACCACCGATCCCTTCTCTCCCGACAGTCTGGTGCTGTGCGATTACAGGAGGAAGAAGATTTCGGGGAACGGCACGGTGCCCCTCGAGGCGGTCCTGCACAGCGCCCTCCACGAGGGCCGGGAGGACGCCGGCTGCATAGTGCATGTTCATCCCTTCTACTCCATGGCGCTGGCCATCGCCGGCATCCCTTTCACACCCGTAACCATCCAGGGCGCCCCGCTGGGGAGAAACATCCCCGTTTACAAGAAGGCGGAGTTGCTGATTAACGACGACCACGGGAAGATGCTGGTCCGGGCCATGGGGAAGGCCAAAGCCATCCTGCTGCGGGGTCACGGCGTGGTTACCCTGGGGGAAAGCATTGAAGAGGCCACGCACCACACCATCTACCTGGAGGAGAACTGCCGGTACATCATGGAAGTTTCCAAAGCCAGCGGCAAGATGGTCCCCCTGACCGTCACCGAGATCAGAGAGCGGAATGCCCAGATCGCCGAAAGGTCGAAAATAGAGAACCAGTGGCGCAGGGTCTTCGATCTGTTTGAGAAGAAGACGAGGTAGTGTAGCGAGTAGCGAGTAGAGGTGTAGGGTGGGTTAAGCGCAGAAGGGGCGTCTGGTGGCGTGGGGGGCTGCGCGAACCCACCTGCAGTGGGCGGCCGGCTGACAGCCAACAGCCAACAGCTATCTGTTATCTGCTGTCGGCCATCGGCGGTCGGCTGTGGGTGGTGCGGGGGGGGGCTACTTGCTACTGTCTACTCACTATTGAGGCACGCGGCAGCGTGCCGCTACTGCTACCCGCTACTCACTACTTCCCTTATCCTGTCCGCATAGGGCTCCCGGAGGATGCCCTTCTCGGTGATGATGGCCGAAATGTAATAGTGCGGCGTGACGTCGAAAGCGGGATTGGCGGCGCGGATGCCCCTGGGGGCGAACCGTTTCTTCCCGATGGTAGTGACTTCTTCTTCGGCGCGCTCCTCGATAGGAATCTCATCTCCGGTAGCGAGCGACGGGTCTATAGTGCTGGTGGGAGCGGCCACGTAGAAGGGTACACCGTTTTCCGTGGCCAGGACGGCCACTGAGTAGGTGCCGATCTTGTTGGCCACGTCGCCGTTGGCCACGATGCGGTCGGCACCGACGATGACGCAGCTTATCTTGCCGGCTTTCATGAAATACCCGGCCATCGAATCTGTAATCAGGGTAACAGGTATCGCCCATTGTTGTAGCTCGCAGGCGGTTAGACGCGCCCCCTGCAACAGGGGGCGCGTCTCGTCGGCAAATACCCCGACAACCTTGCCTTGCTCATGCGCGGCCCGGATGACCCCCAGGGCTGTGCCGTAGCCGGCGGTGGCCAGGCTGCCGGCGTTGCAGTGCGTCAGGACGGTAGCGCCCTGCGGCACCAGGGTCGCCCCGTAGCCGGCGATAAGCTTGTTGGCCTCCTCTTCCTCGCGGTGAATGGCCAGCGCCTCCTGCACGAGGCGCTCTTTTATGTCGGCGGGAGACGCGCCTTTCCGCCCGGCTTCCCTCATGCGCGCGGCGGCTTTGAACAAATTCACGGCCGTGGGCCGCGTGGCGGTGAAAGTGTTGATGACCTCCTCTAGGCCCCGCAGGAAAACGTCCCTCTCGGCAGCTTTTATGGCGCTGGCCCCCAGCGCTATACCGTAGGCGGCGGCGACGCCGATGGCCGGCGCGCCCCGGACCTTCATCTCCCTTATGGCCATGGCGAGCTCGCGGTAATCCGCATATTCCAGGATCCGTTTGCGGTGGGGCAGCGCCGTCTGGTCCAGCAAACGGACCTTTCCGGCGACCCATTCCACGGGTTTCATGTCCTTGGCGTTCTTCATTGTTGTATTCCCCTCACCTCTCCCTCTGGCAAAGGGGGAGAGCCAACTGTAGGGTGGGTTAAGCGCAGACGGGGTGGGGTTCAACGGGGTGGTTGCGCGAACCCACCGTTTCGACGGGTTGTGTGGTCACCCTGGTCTCTTGACTCCTTTTGTGGTGGGTTCGCGCGCCAGCAACTCCTCCCGCCTGACCCCTGCGCGCTTAACCCACCCTACCCTTCTTTTTGTGGTTAAGGAATTCCTCGGCGCTCCCTGCGCCTCTGCGGTGAAAACATCTGTCTTCAGTCATTGCCTCTGTATTAATTCCATGACCCTGGCGATCACCTCGTCCACGGACCAGTCCGGGGTGGAAGCGCCGGCGGTAATGCCGATACGTTTCTTCCCCCGGAGCCACTCCGGGTCAATCTCCCCCGCTTCCTCGATTTGCCTGGTTTCCACGCCTCCCGCCTGGCACCTTTCGGCCAGCCTGCGGGCATTGCTGCTGGTCTTTCCTCCCACCACCAGGACCAGGTCCACTCTGGCGGCGAGTTTTCCTGCCGCCTCCTGCTGCCGGTGCGTTACATTGCATACGGTGTTGATGATACGCACCTCGGCAAAGCGGTCCCCCGCCAGGTCCAGGATGGCCTTGACAAACTGGCGGAAGTCGTCGGCGCTCTGGGTGGTCTGGCAGAGAATTCCGATCTTACGCGGCCACTTCTCCAGCCGGGACAGGGCTGAGACATCCCTGGCAGCCAGGCTCCGGCTGCCCGCCCATCCCAGCAGCCCCTTCACCTCCGGGTGACCGGCGTCGCCGAAGACCACCACGAAGAAGCCCGCTTTGCCCAGCTTCTCTGCCGCCAGTTGCGCCTTATGCACGATGGGGCAGGTGGCATCCACCAATCCCACGCCTTTGCTTTTCAGATCGTCCAGCACCTGCGGCGCTGCCCCGTGCGAAGGGATAGCCGCGCGGTCCCCGGTGATCTCGTCCGGCCCCGCTGCCACACCCACACCCAGGGAGGCCAGCCTCTCCACCACGAGCCGGTTATGGACCGCCGGACCGAGCGTTTGCAGCGGCCCCCGTTCCCTCGCCTCCCTCTCCAGGATGGTCACAGCGCGCTTGACCCCGGAGCAAAAACCCATGAGGGAAGACTTTTCGATATGCACTTCCGGCTCTGGCAAACCCCCGGGTGGCACAGGCCTCCGTGCCTGTGGGTTGCTTTCGTCGTTCATTGTCCTCGTGCTGCCAGACATGGAAGATCGCTCAGAGAACGGATCGACACCCGGATACCGCAGGGGCGCGGTCACCGCGCCCGGCTGGGGGCGCCTACCACCCCGGTCGAGGGAACCTCGCCCCTACGGCGTCCGGAAAATGAGCGTCCACTTTCATCGTTGATGGGGCGCCGTCGGCGCATGGAACATTGTCCCGGCGCCGACTTCCCCCGGGGTACCGTTGCCATAGATACCGTGGTACCTCTCGGGCAGCAGCCCGGCAATGCGCCGCATGATGATGTCGGTGGCGGACCTGAGGTCGTCTCTTGAAGGACCCACCGGCGCCGGAAGCTCGAAGGCGGGACCTATGTTGATCGTTACCCGGGGACGCTTCAAGAACCAGAGGCTTCCCCCTATCTCCTCAGAGCCATAGATGGCTACCGGCAGAATAGGTCTCTTGAAATGACGGGCGATAAGCGCGGGTCCGGGCATGGCGGCCTGAAGGCCGCCGGTCTTGCTGCGGCTGCCTTCGGGGAACAGGCCGAGCAACATGCCTTTCTCGAGAACTTCGCCCGCCTTACGAAAGGCTTCGCGGTCGAACTTCCCGCGGCTGACGGGGAAGGCGCCGAAGGCGCAGACAAAGAAGCGGGACACCGGGTCGCGAAAGAGCTCTTCTTTGGCCATGAAGGATATTTCCCTCGGCCACACGGCGGCGGCGACGAGGGGCGGGTCGGCGTTATTCAGGTGGTTCGATACCACGATGACGGGCCCCCGGCGCGGGATATTGTCCCTTCCGATGACGCGCCACCTGGTGAAGAGAAATAGGAGCACCGAGCATACCGGCCTGGCCGAATAGTAGATGGGGGACATTCTGGGTCGGAATAGATTCATGGTTTTGCCTGCACTGATTATATAATGGGGCGCAGACTGACACAACCCGGCGCGGGTCACAAAGGGGGAAGCTCTACAACATGCCCGGGACGCCATTACGGCCTACACGCGGTCATTGACCAAACAGGCAGACCCGATTCCGGTGGGGGTTCACCCGGACGAAACTGAAACAACCACACCCGGAGCCCGAAAATGACGCCAATGAGGATGTGATACAATTCGATCCAACGAGCGAACACATGGCGCAGGAAACATATATAAAAGTATCGGGGATAGTCCGCCAGGAAGGGAAGTATTACATTGCCTGGCGCCCGGAGCTTGACGTGGCGAGCTTCGGGGAGTCGGTCAATGAGGCTTACAGAAACCTTAGCGATGCAGTATAGCTGTATATAGACACCCTGGAAGAAATCGGGAAAAGGGAGCAGTGGCTGGGGGGAAAAGGGGTTCCGGTCATGAGCTCGCGTGAATCTTCGCCGACGGTATATCTCTCTTCCCCGGATGCTTCTGTCGGAGCCCGCTGATGCCGGAACTACGCCCGGAGTAGGTCAACCAACTTCGTGGAAACCGAAGGGGTGGCGGTGGGGTTTTCAGTTCAGGATCTTCTTCTCGTCTTCCTCATCCTGTCATTCCTTGCCCCATTATCCCTCAGAAGCTGGCTGCGGCGGTTGGTCCAACCGTTCGGGGCGAACACACTGGTTCGCCCACCGGCGGGCAGACCCATGGGTCTGCCCCTACGGTGCTCGGCCGGGCGCGCTCATTTTCAGCCACAAACCGCACCACACAAGCCGCACCTCCAGATTGACAATTTACCCCCAAAAAGGCTAAACTCATAGCAATCCACCAGCCTTTTAATTCAATAAGGAGGAATCTTTTATGGTCTACAAGGCCTACCCCGAGCTGTACGAGCAATACCGGCAGAAGGTGGAGAAAGCAAAAGCGATCAATGCGGATGCGCAGCACAAAGAGGGGAAGTTGACGGCGAGGGAAAGGGTCGATTACTTCTTTGACCCCGGCACTTTCAACGAGATCGGTCTATTTGTCAAGGGCCGCACCGTAAACTTCGGCATGGACAAAAGGGAAGTGCCGGCCGAGGGCGTGGTGACCGGCTACGGCAAAGTCAACGGACGCCTGGTCATGGTGGCCGCGGAAGACTACACCGCCATGGCGGGGACTTTTGGAGAATATCACGGCAAGAAGTTCGTGCGCGCCATCGAGCTGGCCAAAGAGATGGGAATCCCCTTCGTGGGCATGAACGATTCCGGCGGCGCCCGGCTCCAGGAAGGGATGGACACCCTCGAAGCCTACGGCTGGCTCTTCCACGCTCAGATACTGGCCTCCGGAATCATCCCCCAGATCGCGCTGTTGATGGGCCCCTGTCTCGGCGGGCAGGCCTATCATCCCATTATGCAGGACTTCCTGGTCCAGTGCCGCAAGACCGGGTTCATGGGCATCGCCGGTCCGGCCATCGTCAGAACGCAGGTCGGTGAGGATATCACCCTTCAGGAGCTTTCCGGTTGGAGGGCCCATGCCGTCAAGTCCGGCCAGACCCATGTGGTGGCGGAGGATGACAAGGACGCCCTGGACAAAACGAAAGACCTGCTTTCATTCTTCCCTTCGAACAATAAGGAGAAGCCGCCGCGGATAGCCTGCGATGACGACCCCGAGCGGGGCATTCCCGATTTCGATGCCATCGTGCCCGCCGAGGCCTTCAAACCATTCAACATGCACGACGTTATCAGCCGCGTGGTCGACAACGGTTACTTCTTCGAGACGCTCAAGGACCATGCGGTCAATATCATCACCGGCTTCGCCCGTTTCAACGGCCGCCCGGTGGGGATTGTCGCCAACCAGCCCACGTGGGCGGCGGGGTGCCTGGACATCGACGCCACGGACAAGGCAGCCCGGTTCATCCGGTTCTGCGACCTGTTCGGCATCCCCCTGGTCTCCCTGACGGACTGCCCCGGCTACCTGATCGGCTCCGACCAGGACTGGAAGGGCATTCTGCGACACGGCGCCAAGATGCTATACGCCTGGGCCGACGCTACTGTTCCGCTCATCTCGGTGATTCTACGGAAGTCCTTCGCCGGCGCTCACTACGGAATGCTGGACAAGAGCATTGGCGCGGACATGGTCTTCGCCTGGCCGTCTTCCCGGATAACGATCGTTGGCGCCGACACCGCCGCCAGCGTTATTTTTGCCAGGGAAATAAAGGAATCCAAGACCCCCGCCGAAACGAAAGAGCAGCGAATAAGGGAGTACAGCGAGATTTACGAGAACCCCTACCGTTCCGCGGAAAGGGGCTACACGGACGATGTCATTATGCCGGCCGACACCAGGAAGATGATAAACCGGGCGCTCGATTTACTGGCCAACAAAAGCTGGAAGACCGTCGCCCGGCCGTGGCGGAAGTATTCGAACATTAACCTTTAGGGAAGTAGGCAGTAGCGAGTAGTCAGTAGCACAGGCGTCCCGCCTGTGGCAGTAGCGAGTAGCCAGTGGCGGGGGGGTGTAGCCCATGGCTTTAGCCTTGCAGGGCGGGGCGGCCCTGGTCTGCTACGGCTCGCGCAGGCACGGAGGCCTGCGGCACCGGCCCCGCGCCCCCGTTCTTTGTGGCGGTGAAAGGTGACGAAGAATCGAGGCTCTGGTAAACTATGCCTGTGGGGTATTCACCCTCTCCTTAGTCCTCTCCCATCGAGGGAGAGGAAAGTCTCCCCCTTCTTGAAAGGGGGACTAAGGGGGATTTGTACCTCGGTCTTCCCCGATCAGAGGAAAGAGAGGGGGTTAGTTCACCCTCTCCTTAGTCCTCTCCCATCGAGGGAGAGGAAAGGCATATGATAGCGATAATTGACTACGGCGCGGGCAACCTGTACAGCGTGGCCAAAGCCATCGCCCGGCTCGGCTACGAAGCCAGCATCGTGAGCCGGCCCGATGAGGTGCTCCAGGCCCAGGCAGTCATCCTTCCAGGCGTCGGCTCGGCGGGTGACGCCATGAAGAAATTGGTGGACCTACGCCTGGATGCCACTCTCAAAAGGCTTTACGAGGATAAAAGGCCCCTCATGGGCGTCTGCCTGGGCCTCCAGCTCCTCTTCCGCCACAGCGACGAAGATGGAGGCTACGATTGCCTCGGTCTTCTCCCGGGTGACGTAAAAAAGCTGCCCCCCGGCCAGAAAATCCCCCACATGGGCTGGAACCAGGTCAGGCAGATGATGAAACACCCTATTTTCGACGGCGTGCCCGATGGGGCTAATTTCTATTTTGTCCACAGCTACTACGCCGATGTCAAAGATTGCAGCATGGTCGCCGGCCAGACCGGATACGGGATTTCCTTCCCCACGGTACTCGTCAAGGATAACCTGGTGGCCACCCAGTTTCACCCGGAAAAAAGCGGGGAGCTGGGACTCAAGCTGTACGGCAACTTCTTGAAAATGCACCTCCGCGGGCTTAAATGACGAATGACGAATCAATGCTCCAAACCCAAATGCTCAAACGACGCACACATTCGTCATTGGTCATTGGAATTTGATTCGTCATTCGGGCTTCGAATTTCGTCATTTCTGGAGAGTCAAGCGGTGTCTATTCGTGTTCATTCGTGGTTACACCCGACAAGGGGTCCAGGCGTCTGAAATGAGAGTCATGGCTATTGTGGGCAGTCCCCGCGCCGGAGGTAACACCAACTTCCTGGTGCAGGAAGCACTGAACGAAATCGGACGCGCCGGCATCGAGACCGAAAAGGTCACCGTGAGCGAGCAGAAGATCGACCCCTGCCTTGGTCATGACGATTGCGGCATGGTCCCGGCCTGCCACCTCGTAGACGACATGGGGCTGGTCCTGCAGAGGTTTCTCACCGCCGACGGCATCATCCTGGGCAGCCCCACCTTCTTCGGAAATGTTAGCGGGCAGATGAAGATATTCATCGACCGCAACCGCTTTTATTACCGGCAACAGAAGAAGATCGCCGCCAGGTCGGCGGGCATCATCGTGGTAGCCAACAATTCGGGCACGGAATCAACGAGGGACGCGCTGAAGCGGTTTCTCCGGTCCGTGAGCGACGTTCCCCAGGACAGAATCCTGGTGGCTATGGGTTTAACGAAACCACCCATGGCGGCCAGGTCCAACGCGGCGCTCATCGAAGAAGCCAGGGCGCTGGGCCGGCAAATGGCGCGGGAGCTACGCCAGGTGTCACCCTGAGCCGGAGTCCTGAGCGAAGCGAAGGCGCAGGCGAAGGGTCTTTCGTCCGACGCCCCTCCCGGAAAGATTCTTCGACTGCGACTCGCTGGCGCTCGTCTTCGCTCAGAATGACAGATTGCTCATTCGTCATTCGGATTCAGTCACTAACTGAGGATCATCCATCGAAATCATACCTGCTATTGACATCAGGGACGGGCGTTGCGTCCGCCTCTACCAGGGGGACTTCAACCTCCAAACTGTCTTCGGCAACGACCCGGTGGACTTTGCCCGCAAATGGGAATCGCTGGGGGCGCCGCGCCTGCACGTTGTCGACCTGGACGGGGCGGCGAAAGGCGCCCCGCAAAACTGGCCCGTGATACGGGAAATCGTCGCCGCGGTGAAAGCGCCAGTGGAACTGGGGGGTGGGCTGCGGGACATCGAAGCCATTGTCAGAGCCCTGGACACGGGTGTCCAGAGGGTTGTCCTGGGTACTGCCGCCATCGAGGATCCCGCCCTGGTCAAGGAAGCCTGTCGCAGATTCGGCCCCGCCGTCGTCGTAGGGGTTGACGCCAGGAACGGTATGGCCTCGGTGAAGGGCTGGACAGACAACACGCAGATGCGTCCGGAAGACCTGGTTGCCAGGATGGCGGACCTGGGCGTACAGCGGATCATCTACACCGACATCAGCAGAGACGGCACGCTGGAGGGTCCCAATTTCCAGGCGCTGGCGCAGTTGAAGAAGACGACGACGCTACCCATCATCGCCTCCGGGGGTGTTGCTTCGGTCCAGCACCTGGAAAAGCTGGCGGCTCTGGGGATGGAAGGCGTCATTATCGGCAAGGCCTTCTATGCCGGGACGCTGGACGCCGGGGAGGTCCTGGCGAGGAAATGGTAAGCACCGGTTCGTAAGGTTCATAAAGTTTATAAGGTTGGGGGGGCGTAGCCCATGGCTTCAGCCTTGCCGGGGGGAGAGTTTGAAAGCTAGAAAGTTATAAGGTTATAAGGTCTATAAGGTTTATAAGGTTTGAAAGTTTCGAGGGTTTGAAGGTTAGGAAGTTCGAACGTGCCGGCGGCTTCGGCCTTGCCCCTGGAAAGGTCTCAGGTTAGAAGGTTTCAAAGCATCAGGGTTGGAAGATTTGAACGTGATACTGACTGCTGACGACTGGTTGCCGGGCACGCGGCAGCGTGCCGCTACGGTCTGCCGGCTACTCACTCCTCGCTACTCGCTACTGACTACTTCCCATGTTAACCAAACGCATCATTCCCTGCCTTGACGTTACCGGCGGGCGGGTGGTCAAGGGCATAAGCTTCGTCCAGTTGCGGGACGCCGGCGACCCGGCGGAACTGGCGGCTTTCTATGATAAGGAAGGCGCCGACGAGCTGGTATTCCTGGACATCACGGCCTCCTCCGACAACCGCAATATCATGGTCGACGTTGTGTCCAGGGTGGCCGCCCAGGTATTCATCCCTTTGACCGTTGGCGGGGGCCTGCGCACCCTGGACGATATGAGACACATACTGGAGTCCGGGGCCGATAAGGTCGGCGTAAACAGCGCGGCCATAAAAAACCCCGGCCTGATAACGGACGGGGCCAGGAAATTCGGCAGCCAGTGCGTGGTGGTGGCTATCGATGCCAAACGCGTCGGGAAGACTGCGGCCGTTTCCCCCGGTCCCCTCGGGCTGGACGACAGGACGCGCTGGGAAGTCTATATCAACGGCGGACGGACGCCCATGGGGATCGACGCCTTAAAATGGGCCGTCCGGGCGGCGGAACTCGGTGCCGGGGAGATCCTTCTGACCAGCATGGACGCCGACGGCCACCTGACGGGTTATGACCTGGAGCTTACCCGGGCGGTGTGTGAAGCGGTAAACATACCCGTCATCGCCAGCGGCGGCGCCGGCAAGCTGGAACACCTGTACGACGGAATAGTCGCCGGCAAGGCTGATGCGGTGCTGGCGGCCAGCATCTTCCACTATGGGACATACTCGATCAGGCAGGCCAAGGAGTACCTGGCAGCCAGGGGGATACCGGTACGCCTATAGTGGGAAATGACGAAGTCCGAATGACGAATGACCAAACGAACGACGAATGACGAAATTCGAATGACGAATATATGACGAATGATCAAATGACGAACGATAGGGCAGGAAGTTCGACCTTGGGGAACGCACTGCGGAATTCGGGGAGGACACCAACCTGGTCTAATCTTCGCTGCCATCTCGAGAAAGGACGGGCTAGAGAACAGTTTTGATGGCCTCATTTCGTAATTGTTTTGCATTCGCCATTCGGATATTGTCATTCGTTTCGCCATTCTTCATTCGGACTTCATCATTGATTCGTCATTCGAGTTTCGTCATTCGTCATTGGAGCTAAGGTGATACAGTTCAAGGACAACGGTCTGGTCCCTGCCGTGGTGCAGGACGACAAAACAGGGGACGTGTTGATGGTGGCCTACATGAATGAAGAGGCGCTCCGCCGGACCATCGCCAGCAGAGAGGCCTGGTTCTACAGCCGGAGCCGGCAGGAGCTATGGCACAAGGGGGATACCTCAGGCAGCGTTTTGAAGGTGCGCGCCATGTGGAAAGATTGCGATGAGGACTGCATCCTCTTGAGGGTGGACCCGGCGGGTCCGGTGTGCCATACCGGCAACCGGAGCTGCTTTTTCGAACCGCTGAAAGCGGACGATATGGGGGTAACTAGCGAGTAGCAAGTAGCGAGTTACGGACACCGGGGGCCACGGACTGTCTCACAAATCGGCAAGCTGAAACAGACCCAACCCCGTTTATCCGTTTTGACCTTCCTCGAGTGTCATCTTACCCGATAAGTTTGCTACCGGTTCACGCCGTCCTGCCGAAATTGAGGCCCACCGCAGCCAGGTCAAAGAGGTCAACAATACCGTCGCCGTTGAAGTCGGCGTTCGGGTTGAAACCGGCATCGCCGGCGCGTTTGTTGAATGAAGCCATCAGCAGGTTCAGGTCGGCGGCATCCACCCGGCCGTCCCGGGTCACATCGCCGGGCAAATAGCCCGCTGCCGGCGTTGGAGTGGGCGTTACCGCAGGCGTCGGGCCTGGCGTGGGTGTCGCTGTGGGGGTTGGCGATGGTGTTGGGGAAGGTGTGGGAGTGGGAGTTGGCGCAGGTCCGGCCGGACTGTATTGATAGACTGTTCCGTTCGAGCCAACCATGAGAGCGATGGTCCCGTCACGCTTCCAGTCCACTCCGGATAGGGACGCGAATCCCCAGGAGATAGACTGAAAGGTGAAGCCGGTGAATTTCAGAATTGTACCCGCCGAGCCAACAATCAAGGCGTAGCCGCCGTCGCCTTTCCAGGCCACATCGCTAAGCGTTTCGCTAGTTCCCGAGTTGAGGGCGGTGAGGCTCCCCCCGTCGTATACCAGCACATGGCCGCCGGAGCCAACAATGGTGGCGGTATTATCCAAAGCCCAGGATACGCCTTGCAGGTTTCCAGAAACGGGGGAGGATATTGAGGTGAAAGTGGAAGTATTACCGTCAAACCTCAGAATCCGCCTGTTGGTAGCGCTTGTGTCGGTTATTAAAGCATATCGGGGCGCCGCAGGATTGAAGGCAACCGCCGAATAGGATCCGGAAGGAGGAGCAAGGTCGGATAGTGATGTTCCATCGTACTTCTGGACAAAACCGTTGTAACCGACCACGATGGCATAGCTGCCGTCAGGTTTCCAGGCGCCGTCATAAACCCAGGACCCGCTGTCACTGGCAATGGTTGTGAAGGAATCCCCGTCGTACTTGAGGACCAGCTTCTGGGTGCCGCCATATCCCCCCGTGATAAGCGCGTAACCGCCGTCCGGTTTCCAGCTTATGCTGAAGAGATCCATAGTAGTTCCGGAAGTGAGGCTGGTAAAGCTGGCCCCGTCATATTTCAGGACCGTACCTCCATTGCCAACGATGAGGGCGTAGCTGCCATCGGGTTTCCACCCCACGTCTCTTAGACTGGCGTTCGCTCCACTCGTCAAGACGGTTAGTCCCGCTGGAAGCGGAGGCAGCGGAAACGGCGTGTTTGGTATACCTGTCGGCAGGTATTTGAGGATAGTCCCATTACTGCCGACCATCAGTGCACAACTGCCGTCGGGTTTCCATCCCAGACCGAACAGTCCCGGGGTCAGGGGACCGGTGTCGATCGTCTCGAAGGTCGCGCCATTGAACCGCTCTATTGAACCCACACCGGCCAAAAAGGGATCCGGAGTTACGAAGCCCACAATCAGGGGAGCGCTGCCATCACCTGCCCATGCCACGGCCCGGCTGTAACGGTATGGGGTGGACCCTGTTCCTTCGCGAAGGGTCGAAAAAGAGGAGCCATCGTACTTAATGACCGTCCCGCCGTCACCTACCAGTAGAGCATAGCTACCATCCGGCTTCCAGGTGATGCTGCGCAGGTCATACCCACCGCCTGAAACAAGGGTAGTTACGCTGGTCCCATCGTATTTAACAACTCTACCGCCCGCGCCAGCGATCAGGGCATAGCTGCCATCAGGTTTCCATGCGACCGCGAATAGACTGATACCATTCTCGGGAGCCACGAGGTCAGTAAAAGTAGCCCCGTCATATTTCTGAATAAGGTTGACTTCACCGACCACCAGGGCATAGCTGCCGTCGGGCTTCCAGGCGACGTCGGTGACAGTGTAACCAGGGTCGCTGGTCAGGGGGGTAAAGGAGTCGCCGTCGAATTTCAAGATAACCCTCTGGACCCCGCCGGATCCCCCTGTAATGATGGCGTAGGAACCATCTGGTTTCCAGCTAACGCCGTACAGGTCCCCGGTGGTTTCTGAATTCAGGGGACTGACATTGGCGCCATCAAATTTGAAGGCCTTGCCTCCCCAGCCGGTGACCAGGGCATAGCTGCCGTCGGGTTTCCATCCCACGTCCCACATAGGCCACAAAGTTGCGTTTGGCAGCGGCAGGACCGTGAACATCAGTGAAGGCGTAGGTGACGGGGTTGGCGATGGTGTGGCAGTCGGACCTGGAGACGGAGATGGCGTAGGGCTTGCCGTAGGTGAAGGAGTTGGGGTGGGAGATAGCGTCGGGCTTGGCGGCGGCGACGGAGAAGAAGACGGAGAGGGTGTAGGTGTGGGCGATGGGGAAGGTGACGGAACCGGCGATGGAGATGGTGTAGCCGTAAGCGTGGGCGTGGGCGCGGGAGTTGGTGAAGGATTGGGTGACGGCGAAGCTGTTGGTGTGGGCGACGGAGACGGTGTGGGAAACGGCGAAGGCGAGGGGGTAGGGACCGGCGCCGCTGCCAGCTTCAGGATGAAAGCATCCGTCCCACCCGATGAGGTCTGTTCTGAGAGTGCGCCGTCGGTAGACCCCGCTACGTAGACGTTTCCCGTCCCATCCGTGGCGACACCGCGAGCATAGTTATCACTACTATTGCCGAACTGGAGGGTCCATAGCCTTTTACCGGCGCTGTCATACCTGCTTGCAAAGGCATCCTTGCCGCCAAGGAATGTTTGCCCGGGCAGGGCGGCAGGGGCATAGCCAGTCAGATGAATATTTCCCGAACCGTCCACGGCTGCACCGAAACATTGGTCATCCAGACTGCTGCCAAACTGGCTGGTCCATTGCTCAATACCCCAATCATCGTACTTGCGCACAAATATGTCGTAGTTGCCGGAAGATGTCTGTCCCGGGAGGGCGCCCGAGGTATGACCGGCCACATAGATGTTTCCGGCAGCGTCGGCGCCAACACCGCTGACCTGGTCGCTGCCGGCAGTGCCGAATTGATCGAGCCACTGCGTGGTCCCGGTGCTGCCAAAAAGAGATGCCAGAAAAGCGTCATAACCTCCGGCAGAAGTTCCGCTTAAATTACCGGAAGCCGAACCCCCCACATAGACATTTCCCGAGCCATCCAGGGCGATGGCGCTAACAAACTCGTAACCGCTGGCGCCGAATTGCCTGGTCCATTGCTCCACTCCCGACGGGTTGTATTTGCGAACATAGGCATCACTATTACCATAGTAAGGCTTGCCGGGCATGGCGCCGTAGGTATGGCCTGCCACATAGACATTGCCCGAAGCGTCCAGGGCCACGCCAAAAGCATAGTCGTCGGCGGTGGAGCCGAACTGGCGTGTCCATTGCTCCGTCCCGGCGCTATTATATTTTCGTATGAAGGCATCCATAGCGCCGGCGGCGCCCAAATGGGTCTGGAGCGGCAAAGCGCCTGTGGTATGCCCGACCACGTAGGGATTGCCCGAGCCGTCTACGACCACCCCAAAAGCGGAGTCGGAATCACCGGCCGCAGTACCGCCGAACTGGCGGGTCCACAACTCAACTCCCGAGGCGTCATACTTGCGGATATAGGCATCAGACGCGCCATAGAAAGTCTGGTCAAGCAGGGCGGCGTTTGTGCTACCCACCACATAGACATTACCGGAGCTGTCCGTTGCCACTGCATTAGCGTGGTCCGCAGCGCCGGTGCCGAACTGCCGCGTCCACGCCGTGCCGGGAGCCGTATCCTGGGGACCGGACCTGGAGGCCGGAACCAATGGCGCGATATTGCTGGAAGCCCCCGCTTCGTACGGAGGCTGTGCAACCAGAGGGAATAGCAAGAACAGGAGCAGCGCGACGGACACCAATCTTCTCAATGAGTACCTCATGTTGCACTCCTGGCTCGTATGCATTTCAGGTCTCCCCGCGCAATACGTACGTTCAACTCAGTGGGACCGGGCTGATTGCAACCGGCTCGTGGGGTCTCAGGATTGTCTATTGTGTTCTCCCAAAGTTAAGTCCTATTGTGGCGAGGTCAAAGACGTCAACGATGCCGTCGCCGTTGAAGTCGGCGTTCGGGTCAAAACCGGCATCGCCGGCGCGTTTGTTGAACGAAGCCATCAGCAGGTTCAGGTCGGCGGCATCGACCCGGCCGTCCCGGTTAACATCACCAGGAAGGTAGCCAGGCGTGAGAGTAGGGGTTGGGAATGGCCCCGGTGTGGGAGATGGGAAAGGAGTCGGCGCCGGCGTGGGGCTGGCTAACGGCGAAGGCATCGGCGTCAGGCTTGGAAAGGGTGATGGGGTTGGCGTGGCCGGGACCGATCCCGGAATCCCAGCGACAAAGGCGTCCCACCAACCTGAACGTGTCTGGCCGGGGAAAACCCCATTGGTGGAGCCTGCTACATAGACGTTTCCAGGGCTGCCACGCGTTATGCCACCGATGTGGTCGTCGAGGCTGGTGCCGAACTGCCTGCTCCACAACCAGTCGCCCAGGTTGTTGTAGCTGCTGATGTAGATATCCCAACCACCCGATGAGGGCAGATTAAACGGGAAACTCCCGTATGTCTCACCTGCCAAGAAGATATTGCCCGAGCCGTCCACCGCTATCCCTTTGGCATATTCGTTAGCGTCCGTACCGAACTGCCTCGTCCATATCAGATTGCCATAGCTGTCAAACCTGGCCACAAAAGCATCTTGAAGGCCCAGGTGGGCCTGACCGGGGAAAGCGCCATAGGTGTCCCCGGTCACGTAAATGTTGCCTGAGCCATCCACTGCTATCCCCTGGGCATAGTCGGGTAAACTTGTCCCGAATTGCTTTGTCCACTGTGCATACCCGGCGCTGTCATACTTGCGTATGTAAGCGTCATTGCCACCGGCGGGGACCTGGCCGGGGTAGGTCCCTCCGGTAGATCCCGTCACATAGACGTTTCCGGCGCCGTCGGCGGCTATGCCGGAGGCGGCGTCAAACCTGCCGGTGCCGAACTGCCTTGCCCACCGCATGTTCCCCACGCTATCATAGCTCACAACAAAGGCATCTTGCGAACCACCGGACGGGATCTGTCCCTCGAAGACGCCGTAGGTGTACCCTGCCGCATAGACATTCCCGTAGCTATCCACAGCTACACCATAGGTATACTGGGTGTTGCCGCTGCTGAAAGTCCTCGCCCACAATTGATTACCTGAACTGTCATACTTGCAGATAAACCCGTTGAAGCCCCCTATCAGGGACTGCGGCCCCTGGACATAATAGCCATCTCTGTCGCCGGCCACGTAAACGTTTCCGGGGCCATCCACAGCTACGGCGGTGGCATAGTCCTCCTGAGAGGCGCCGAATTGCCTTGCCCACAGCACATTCCCCGAGCCGTCTAATTTAGCGAGAAAGGCATCCCTGCCGCCCAGGGCGGTCTCGCCGGGGAAGGCGCCATAGGCATAACCGGCCACATAGACACTCCCCGGGCCAAAGGCGGCGACGGCCAGAGCGCCGTCCGTGTTATCCGTGCCAAACTCCCTGATCCAGGCGATGGCCGGCCCGGGGCCTGTGGGCGGTGTCGGTGAAATGTCCTGGGGCCGGAACCCGAATGTAGGAGTGGCAACCTGGGCAGATCCGGGGGCGGTTTGGGGTTCAAAAAGGGGATTCAATCCGGCGGCTTCGGTCTGCGGCGGCGGCCAGACGGGCACAGACGGTAGAATAAAGATGAATGCTACCGTGACGACCAGGCATAGACGCCGCTGCCCCGGCATACAGTTCCCCTTCTAGCTGAAAGCATTGAGTATTGCAGGCAGCTTGACTTTCCGTTTTGCCGCACCGAGAACACGTTATTCGGTATTATATCATCCCAGTCAAACCCATGCCCCCCGCTGAATCTCAGCCTGTCGAAAACAGTCCCACCGCGCCCCGTGGTGTGGGATCCCGCCAGGCAGAATATCCAGCGCTCACCCCGACGCATCCTCATCTTTACCCACATCTCCGGTGCTGGACACAGTACACTTCTTGAAATGTGGGACATAGGGTGGCCAATAGGTTGACTGCTCTAAGGCAATGTGGCGGACAACCGGTACCACCCCGGTGCATCGGGATGAGCCCCGAACTTTGAGACGGTGGTCTTTGTGCCAATGACCATTCTGGGAGTACCAATCGGAGCCCTGCTATCCGTCGTTAGCAAGTTTAGATTT
Organism: Chloroflexota bacterium; assembly: GCA_016210565.1. GTDB lineage: Bacteria > Chloroflexota > Dehalococcoidia > JACQUA01 > JACQUA01 > JACQUA01. The sequence continues at coordinate 30,821 of JACQUA010000246.1, read as the reverse complement.
GCCTTGTTCAAAATCCAGCGGTCACAGGCACGGCGGCCTGTGGTACCGGGTAGCGGGCAACGCCAGGTCGGATAGTCAGTGACCATGATCGGACCGCCCAGAGACCAGCTACGGAGCGGTTACCAGCCTCTGCCCAGCAGAAATGTGGGACATGATCAGGGTGCATCGGGGTGGTACGTACCGGGCCTGATGTCAATCCGTAGCGGCACGCAGCAGCCTGCCCGCTCGGCTCACTCCTCGGGACCCCAGACCCGGGATTACCGTATTACGAACTGCCCGTTGACGGGTGTTGACTGATTGCCGGCATGGTCCAAGGCCGTTACCGTGTAGCTGTAGGTCCCGGGAGGCATGTTAGAGGTGTCGAAGGAATAGTCCCATTGTGAGGACTTGCCCATCACCGTGATGTGACTGGCCCCGTCCCAGCGCAGCAACAAAGGGCTCCACACACCCAGACTTATCTTCAAAGCAGGATTGCCGCTGGCGACCCCGGGCAGACGGAATCTCCGGAAGACTTCGCCGGGCGCGGGAGGGCCGTCGCTTATCTCTCCGCTGGGCCTTTCCAGATAGTTCCACTTGGTCCCGTCGCTCCACTCCAACCGGAATTCCTCCGGCCCGGCCGCCGGACGCCGGTACATTATTTCAATGTCCCGGTATCCCGCAGTGTTCAGGCTTCTCTCGAAATACGCCATCCCTCCGGAACCCGGCCGCCCCCCTCCCCGTGGATTCCCTCCGGACCCGGCCGCGTCAACGTTGAAGCTTCCAGTCTTCAGACTTTCATGCAGCAGCACCGAGGTGGCCGTCCTGGGGGCCATCCTGTATTTGTTCCCCTGGACGGTAACCGTCACCCTCTTCACAGCATCGTTGTCGGTGACCCTGGCCGCTATTTCCAGGGGCGTTCCCGGGCTTAAACGCCGGGCGCCGGGGCTCACAGAAGATACCACCGGCGCGACGGCGTCGCCGGAAAAAGGTGGTCTGGTTATGGTTTCCCCGAAGAGCCAGTCCATGGCTGCCCAGAGGAAGGGCCAGTCCGAGCCATAATCGTTGAACCCAGGCTGGAAGATATTCGGCACCCCGGAGTCGTCTTCCTCGATTTCAGGGTGCGTCCCCAGCAGGACCACCCGGCCCTCGCCGTAACGGAAGTTAACGGCGGCTGGTTCGCCGCTGACGTCGTAAGTCGCCAGGATATCCACCGGCTGGTCCGGATCGGGGTAAAAGGTAGGGCCCCCGTAATAGAGCATGAACCCGGTGCTCGGCTCATAAGTATTGATAATGTTCTCTTTGTTCATGCGCAGCAGGGCCATCACCCACAGGTCTCCCGGCGCGATTTCATCGTTGGCCCCCATGACGTATCCCTTGAACAGGTCCAGGGGATAATCGTAGGTCATTCCCTCTGAGACATTGTAATTGGAAGCGAAATAGGCCCCCGCGCAGGCGCCGATGTAACCCCCTCCGCCAGCGACGAAATCCCTGATGTTCTGCAGGCCCCGCCCGTTGAAGCCCTTGTTGTACTCCGCGGCGTAGCCCCCGGGCATGAACAGCGCCCGGTACAAAGGTCGGAGGTCGTTGCTGTTAATGTCCCTGGCCCGCACTTCCTCCCAGCTAATGCCTTTCCAGTCCAGGAAGCGTTCGAAAGCGACCACCGATTCGGCCCAGGCGCCGCGGCCGTTGTATACCGCCACCGTGGCGCCCCTGAGGGCCATGGCCGTGTTGAGGCCGGGCACGGGGATGAGGCCCAGGAGCGGGAAGACAGCGAGAAGAACAGCCGCTAAGACCTTGACCAGTTTCAAAGGTTACCTCGTCCGGTGGAGGACATTCGGCAGCGATCTCGGGCAGGCTGCCGCGATGCAACGATTATACCACAGAAATCCGTACGGTGGGTGAAGCGAGCGGACATGCCATAAATCTCCCCTCAGACATCCCTGGCCAAGCGGCGCCGGCACGGCGTGACTCCACACCACGAGCGTAACCCACCACACCTGAAGTTCCAAGCTCCAAGTACCAAGTGCCAAACAATCCCGAAATCCGAACGTTCAAACAGCCAAACGGAGTGCGCGTCAGTCTCCCGACCTGAGACTTCCTTCATCTGACTCTCTGTTTAGGAATTTGGTCATTTGTCATTGCTAATACGAAGGCAGGAATTGTTGCAGCATCATGTTCCATGCTCCAGGGCCGTAGCGGTTTGATTCATCAAACCCTCTTCAAGGCTTGATGAATCAAGCCGCTACGGTTTGGACATGCTCCAACATTTATTGCTTTTGTATTAGGAAAATGTCACCCTGAGCCGGAGACCTGAGCGAAGCGAAGGGGCAGGCGTCCCGACTGGTCGGGATCGCCTTTCACCCCACCTCGAAAGAACTTGTCCTGAGCGAAGCGAAGGATTCTTCGACTATTCCGATTCTATCGGGACTGCGCTCGCTTCGCTCAGAATGACAGATGGCGCAGCCATTTTCATCCTTCATGGCGCGGCCCTGGGCGCATGGGTGATTGCTACGAAAATGTCACCCTGAGCGAAGTCGAAGGGTCTTTGCTCTCCCCGCCCGGGAAAGATTCTTCGACTCCGACTCGCTTACGCTCGTCTTCGCTCAGAAAGACATTTTCATCCGTGATGGTGCGCCACCGACGCATGGGTGATTGCTTCGTCATTCGAGTTTCGTCATTCAACATTCCGGCCGGTGGGTTACGCGCCCCAAACCGGACATGGTCGCTACGCCGGGTAGGCTGAGGGGGCGCTTCACCCACCCTACGGCTGCGGCTGTCAGCTACGTTTCCTCGACACCCGCAAGGGGTGTCGCTACGGCAGCCCCGGACTCCGGACTCCAGACTGCTGACCCGCCTTCATCCTCTGCCAGGACCCGCTTGAACGCGGTCAGGGCCACTTCGATCTGGCCGTCGTCAGGCTGGCGGGTGGTCATGGCCTGCAGGGCCAGCCCGGGGGCCAGCAACATTCTTATCAGCCGGGCCGCGCTGTGCCCGGCGGCGAAACGGATAAACTCGTAGCCGGCGGCGGCGATAACGGGGATGAACACTATCCTCGAGGCAATGCGGAAAGGCATCGATGGCCTGCCGAGAAGGGCGAAGACAATGATGGACAGCAGCAGGACCACCAGGATGAAGCCGGTGCCGCAACGCTTGTGGGCGGTGCTGTATTCCCTGACGCTGGCTACCTCCAGGGTAGCGCCGGCTTCGTGGGCGTTGACCACCTTGTGTTCGGCGCCGTGGTAGGCAAAGACACGCCTGATGTCCCGCATGAAAGAGACCGAAAAGAGGTAGGCGACAAAAAGGCCCAGGCGGACAAGTCCTTCGATCAGGTTGCTCAAGAAGGAGGAGGACAGGAAGGCATCGAAGAACTGGACAATAACCAGCGGCAGGACAAAGAAAAGCCCTACGGCCAGGCCCAGGCCGACGGCCATGGCGCCCCAGAAGTACAACCCGGTGATCTTTTCTTCGGGTCCGGCGTATTCCCGGGCGGAAACCATGATGGACCGCACTCCCACGATGAGGGCCTCCGTGAGCACGGTTATTCCCCTCACGAAGGGTATCTCGCGCAGTTTGCCGGTGAACAGCGGGTCCAGAGGCTCTACCACAGTAGATATGGAACCGTCTTCACGGCGGACGGCGACGGCGATCGCCTTCTTTCCCCGCATCATCACCCCTTCCATAACCGCCTGGCCGCCGTAGTAAAATGGTTTAGCCATCAGAAATCAAGTAGTGAGTAGCAAGTAGTCAGGTGTAGGGTGGGTTACGCGCAACGGGGTGGCGCCGTCGGAGGGCGGTTGTGCGAACCCACCATTTGAAATGACAAAATCCGAATGACGAATGACCAATAGCGGGTGGGGAATCCTTAATCTTGAATCTGTAATCTTCAATCCCTCATGGTGGGTTCGCTCTGCCCAGCTTCCCCGGTGCCCGACTGTGCTTAACCCACCCTACACTGCTGCTGATAGCTGACGGCTGAGTGCTGTCAGCCCTCCGCAAAAACAGAGGCCCCGGTTAGCCGGGGCCTCTGAGAATGCTGGCGTGAGCCGGTGTGCTTAGCCCGCTGCCGGGGCCGCTTCTTCAGCCGCGGCTTTCTTTTCCTTGGCTTTCGCCTCTCTGCCCGCCTTTTCTTCCTTTGCTTTGGTTGTCGCCGCGTAGCGCTTACGGAAGCGTTCCACTCTACCGGCGGCGTCCATCATCCTTTTCTCTCCGGTGTAGAAAGGATGACACTTGCTGCATATTTCGACGCGGAGTTCTTTCCGTGTTGACCCGGTGACAAAGGTGTTGCCGCAGGCGCAAACGACCTTCGCCTCGGGGAAGTATTTGGGATGGATTTTCTCTTTCATGACTGGCCGGCTCCGTGGACGGAGACCTTCTTCCGCTCTTTGTCATAGTGGCCGAACTTGACGACGCCATCGACAAGGGCATAAATCGTATGGTCGCGGCCAAGCCCGACATTGTCGCCGGGGTGGATTTTGGTGCCCCTCTGCCTTACGATGATAGTCCCGGCCCGGACGGTGGCGCCGTCCTGCCGTTTGACTCCGAGGTTCTTGGGCTTGCTGTCGCGGCCCAGCCGGGAACTGCCGCCGCCCTTTTTATGCGCCATGGGAACTTATCTCCTCTTTGGCTTCCCCGCCGGAAGTGGTGATCCGGTCGATGGCCAGCTTAGTCAGAAGCTGGCGATGGCCCTTCTTGCGGCGGGAGCGGACCTTGGACTTATACCTGAAAATGATGACCTTTTCCCCTTTATTAGTGCCGAGGGAGGTGGCCAGGACTTTGGCCCCGGCGACAACCGGGTTGCCGATGGCGACCTTGTCTCCATCGGACACCATGAGAACTCTATCCAGTTCTACTTTGTCCCCTTCGGCAACGGGCAAGCTCTCCACCTCGATGGTCTGGCCCGGGGAAACCTTGTACTGCTTGCTACCGGTTTCAACTATCGCGTAAATGTTCGTATACCTCCAGGATTCAAAATTGTACCAGCAAACGGAACGTATGTCAAACCATAGGACGATTCAAGATTCCGAGATTCAAGATTCAGAGATTCCCCGCCCCACCGCTGCCTTGCCGGTACCACAGGCCACCGTGCCTGTGAGCCTTGTATTTTGAACAAGACGGATTAGTCTGCTAACGACGGATAGCACGCCTCCGATTCGTGCTCCAATAATGCCCTTCTATACGATGCGTCACCGTCTCAGAGTCCGGGGTTCACCCCGATGCTTCGGGATGGTCCCGATAATCACCCGAAGGCAGAAAGAGCACGTTGACAGCCCTGACGGGGTTCTGTATGATTACCACCGTTCTCCCTGCGGAGGCAAATTCGTTGAAGCTTGATAGCAACAAAGGACCGGAGATATCGTGCGCAAAATGAACCACCTGGGTTCCATCGTTGGGCTTTTACTGGGAGCGGCCATGATCGCTGCCGCGGTCTCCTGCCGCGACAGCACGCCCAGGGAACTGCTGTTCATTTCCGACCGGGACGGGGACCCCGAGATATACCTCATGCATCCAGACGGTTCCGGCGTCATACAGTTGACGGATAACCAGGCCCAGGACCTCGAACCCGACTGGTCGCCCGATGGCAATCGCATAGTTTTCAGCTCCAACCGCGACGGCAACTGGGAAATCTATGTCATGAACGCCGACGGCTCGTCACAGACCCGGCTGAGCAACCACCCTCGCGAGGACCTCTCGCCCCGGTGGTCTCCCGACGGGTCTCGCATCGCCTTTATTTCTACCAGGGATGGAAACCAGCAACTGTTTGCTATGAGGTCAGACGGGACCGGTGTAACAAAATTGACCGGCAATCCCCAGGAAGGCATCAATCACGCTCGCTGGTCCCCCGATGGCGCGTGGTTGGCCTTTGCCCAATCGTTGGGGCGCACTTCAGATATATGGAAGGTCAGGAGCGACGGTTCCGGTCTGACCAATGTGACCAACAGCAACTCGGTAAACATTCTGCCGGAATGGTCGCCCGACGGCCGGAAAATTCTGTTCACTGCGGAACGGGACAGGAATCTTGACCTGTATGTTATCAATAGCGATGGCTCGGGTTTGACGCGGCTTACCGACCATCCCGAAGAGGAGACCTCGGGGATATGGTCGCCCGACGGCGACAGGATCGTCTTTTCCACCACGAGGGATGGCCCCCGGGGGGAAATCTATATGGTAAACGCAGATGGTTTTGGTCTGCGGCGGCTGACGGCAAACGAAGTGGAAGATTTTCAGCCTGCCTGGTGGCCTGACGGCTCGCGCATTGTCTTCCTCCGTTTGGAGCAAGGTGGCAACGCCGAAATCTACATTATTAACGGGGATGGCACGGGGGAGACCAGGCTCACCGAAAACACCGCCAATGAATCGCTGCCTCTACCGAGGCCACGCCTGCCATCTCCAACACCGGGCAGTCCGGCCAGGTAGGTCGATCTCCCGTAACCGCCGTAATCTGCGGTACGTTCTCATGAATGGAACCACGCGATTTCACGAGTTGAACACCAGATTCAAATGAAGAGATTGTCAGTGCCGTATCTTGTGAGGCTCTTGTGTCGATCCCGTGGTTTGCTCTTCCCGTTGACGGCCGGCTTATCCTTGGCCCGCCGGTCTCAGGCCTGGGGGCGACGAACCCTGGCGGAGAAACGGCTCGTGACGCGCCCGCTGCTTGCGGCGGCCCTGGTCCTTCTGGCAGCGACCATCGGGTGCAGGAAAGAAGCCGGGCCCACCCCGGCGCCCCCGCCCGCCGTCGCCGTGTTTCCGGTGGGGAGGGGACCTTCCGCCCTTGCCTTTGACGGCGAAAGCGTCTGGGTGGCCAATCGGGATGACAATACAGTCATGCGGTTGCGCCGCGACGGCGGAATCCTGGGCATCTACCCGGTGGGCAAGAGCCCGGCGGCGATTGCTTACGGGGGTGGTTATGTCTGGGTAGCCAACTCCGGCGATGGAACGGTGACCAAACTCACCCTGGGCGGCCAGGCAGTGGGGGCTTTCCGGGCCGGAGACGGACCGGCGGCCGTCACTTACTGGGAAGGGGCGCTCTGGATCGTGAACCACGGGGATGGGTCCCTGGTGAAGCTATCCGCCGATGGCGCAGTCATGGCCAGGGCGGTGGCGGGGAAGCATCCGGGGGCGCTGGCGGTGGTCGGCGCCCAGTTGTGGGTGGCGAGCCAGGGGGACAGCTCTGTGGCCGCGTTCAACCGGGAAGCGGTCATGGTCGCCGGAATGAGGGCTTTTGGCGCTCCCTCCCCGATCGCGTCCCCCGAAAAAGAACCCGGCCCGGCCGCCATAGCCTACGATGGGAAGTCCATCTGGCTCGCTCACCCGGAGATGGACGCCCTGACGCAGCTAGACACGAACGGGGTGGCCCTTGCTTATTTTCCTCTGCCCGGTGAGCCGCGGGCCCTGGCCATTGGGAGTGGTTTTCTGTGGGTCGCCAACACCGGGGAAGGCGCCGTAGCGCGCCTGGATCTCAATAGGGCAACAGACCCTCCGGTGGCGGTCCCGGTTGGATCGCGGCCCGTGGCCCTGGCTTATGATGGCGCCACCTTGTGGGTCGCCAACCAGGGGGACAACACCGTCGCCCGGCTGGACCTGCGGTAGCTATCGGCTATCGGCTTTCAGTGCGGCTGCCCGGCCCCAGTCGTCTCACGGGAGATAGCTGGCTACTGACGCCAGCCGGGGCGGGGAATGTTCTACTCTTGCTAAGAAAGTGTCATTGGGAGTCCCGATTTCCTCGGGACGAGGCTATCTCCCGGCCCGGTCAGCCAACTGGGGGATTGCTTCGTCGCTTCGCTCCTCGCAAAGACGAAACTGGCCGGAGAGGTAACCTCTCCGGCCAGTCTGTTGTAACGCCAGTGGGGATCCGACCAGGCAGCTAGGGTAGCGGGTGGGCCTGGTGGTTTCCCTGGGATAGCACGCCGGAAATGCCGGGGCTCTGGCCGCCGGGGAAGCTGATGGTGAATTTGTCCGTTCTCCCTGGCTCTCCGTTATCGGTGATCACCGCTGCGAACGGCACCCCATCCACGCCGTTCAGCCGGCCAACCCCCTTGACGTAGGCCGTGTCAAACATGGCCGCCGGGTTTCCGGGGTTGAGCGCCGGGTCGTTCACCAGGACAAGCGAGGTGACGCTCGTGGCATGGAAATTATCGCCGTTCCGGTGGTCGTTATACTGGAGGTTACCGCTCCGCGAAAGGTCGGCGTTCAGAACGAGCTCGAAGCCGTGGGTGGTATGAACGGCCTGGGGCTTGCCTTTTGCCGCCGGTGGCGGCGCCGCGCCGGATTCGACCCTGCCGCCGCCGGTCATCTTGCCCGTTGCCGTCACCGCGACTTGAATCGTCTGGACTGCGGTACCCCCGTCGTCGTCCGTCACGGTCACGGCTATCGTGTAGAACTGGGCGGCGGCATAGGTGTGCTGCGCCGTGAACGAACCCGACCCGCCGGCTTCGGTTACAGTCGCGGCGGATGAAGTGGTATCGCCCCAGTTCGCCGAGGCGGTGTGGGTATCGGGGATACCGGCATCGGTAAACGTGCCGTTGAGGTTCAACGGACTGCCGAGAACGACCAGGAGCGGCGCCGTTAGCCCGGTGATCACCGGCGCCACGTTCTGGATGTTGACCGTGGCGCTCGAAGTGGCCGAGGCGCCCTTGTTATCGCTTACTTTGAGCACCACGATCTGGCTGCCGGGGCCGTCGCGCCCCGCCGCCGAGAAGGTGGGATTCTGCCCCAGGGTCTCGAAGACGCCGTTGTTGTCAAGGTCCCAGGAGTAAACCAGCGGATCTCCGTCCGGGTCGCTGCCGGAGCCGTTGAGGACTACCGAGCCGCCTTCGGGAACGTTGTACGGCCCGCCGGCATTGGCCGTCGGAGGCTGGTTGGTAACGAGCGACTCCACTGTCAGATCGTACAGGATTGGTGAGGTACCGGCCTGGTTGGCGCTGAACTTCACCTGGATTTGAATGTACTGGCCGGTGGCGCTGAACTGGATGCCGTTCGATACGATCTGATAAGTCTGGAATTCCAGATCGGGTATCGTGTTGGCGGCGCGGACCTTCATCTCCAGGGAGGTGTTATTGGGGATGGCTCCCTGCCAACTGACCTTGCCCCAGGTGGTATTGGCGCCGCCGCCGTCCTGGATGACCGTCCAGTAGCCGGTGGGAGTCGTAGTGCTGAGGGCGGTCAGACCGGTGGCATCGCTATAGGTATAGGGACGATAGCCGATGGGGAAATGCCCCAGGGGTGCGCCATCGGTCCCCCTGAACTTGGAAATCCTGTTAGTGCCGAGGTGGTTGACCCAGACATCGCCGTTGCTGTCTATGATCGCGCCCCGCGAGTCCGTATTCTGTTGCGGCAGCGCCGCCCATATCTGGGTCCCATCCGGCTTGAACTTCCGCACTGCTCCGTTCAGCTCGGTCACGAAAATGTCGCCGTTCTGGTCTATACCCACACTGAATGTGTTTACCCCAACCCCCTTGCTCCAGGCGGGATAGCTGAAAGTACTGGTAGCCGGGTCAAACTGAACGTAGGTGCGGCCGCCGCCGTAGCTGGAAAGATAGACTTGACCACCGCCGACAGTTATGCCATAGTGGTTGCCAGCGTGCTGGAATATCCATGCATTCCCGGTAGCCGGGTCCAGCTTGCCCAGCCGGTCGCTAATGGAAGCGCTCCACAGGATGCCGTTGCTGTCCATGGCGCTCCCATAGGGCCCATTAACGGGGAATGGGATACTGTACGGGCCGGCCAGCAGGGCCCCGTTGGCGGAACTGACCTTGTAGTATTTCCTGTCACCCCAGGTCCCCACCCAGACGTTGCCGTCGATGCCCATGGCCAGGGAACGCCCGATCATCCCCCTCGACGCGGGGTCGCCCACCTGCGCTACCCAGACTATTCTCTCATCCTGGAGATCGGCAGCATCGACAATGCCGTTCCCGTTGGTGTCGGTCAGCCCCTTCATCTCAGTGCCGGAAATGACGCCATTGTTGTCCGAGTCAACCGAAGTGTCAATCTGCCCATTGCCGTTGCGGTCGATGCCCCCGGTGGCCAGTATCTTCATGAGCAATGGGGCCTTGTTCTGAGTGCTAGTGAGATTAGGGAAGACGCGGTTGAGCACGTACACGTTGCCGTCGGAGTCCACCGCCGTCCGGGATGGGGCCGGCCCCGTCCAGGCGTCGTGGGTGCCCACGTTGAACCAGGTGCGGTAGCGCGCCAACTCCCTTCCCGTATTGGTGTCAATCTTGGAGACTGTATCCTCCCCGGCATTCGCCACCCACATAATGGGGAAGGTGCTGGTGCCTTTGCTCAACTGTAGCTGGTCGGCGACCGTAGTGTATTCCACGCCCTGCAACACACCCTGATTGAAATCATTGTTTACCGTCCAGGTCCGGGTCACCAGTTGCGTTTTGCTCAACCGGGTTGCCGTCAGGATTCCGGCGGCGGCGATAAGCAACGCGAGGGCTATGAGGCCCGTCTTTTGAAGAATCGTTTTCTTAGTCAGCATGAATCCTCCTTTCCAGAATACGCCGAATATGATGCGCCGGGAGATTGCCGGCGCCAGTCCTGTTCCGAGACCAGTTCAAACCATACAGGGCCTCCTTGACCGGATAGAGAAAGCAGGTTTGTCCTGCCCGCACCAGTGATATTCCAGACGACAGAGACATGATCTACAGGCACATTAACCAGGAAACGGCCCTAATGGTATCACACGGCGCGCCCCCGGTCAATAGTCCGAACTAAGTTGTACTAGTACTTAATTCTGGAAATAGCCGCAGTGATCAGGCCGCCCGTCGCCGCCGCGATGCATCCTCATCTTTACCCACATCTCGAGCGATGGACACAGACCGTCTGTTGAGATGTGGGACATGCGAAATATGGAGAGACACAATCGGATGATGTCATTCTGAGAGCTTGTGAAGAAATTGGTCAGGCCCTATCTGGCAAACAATTAGTTTTGTATCTGGGCTTTCAATAAATTCACAAACTCTGAGCGGAGACGAGTCCCGATGCTATCGGGACCAGTCGGAGTCGAAGAATCCTTCGCTCTGCTCAGGACAGGTTCTTTCCCTTGCCTGGCGCCGGGGAGGAAAGACCCTTCGACTGCCCCTTCCCTTCGCTCAGGGCTTCGGCTCAGGGTGACAACCTTCCGCAACCGCCATTCCGCAGAAGCGGCTTTGTTCTCTTTCCAGCAAAGACGTGGAACACGATGAGGATGCATCGGGGCGCAAACACGCACCCATGAAGGGTTCGGCTACGAGAAACATCGTCACGCGGGTCTGCGTGGCCAGGCGCCGGCTATTCAACACCGAAGATTCCCCGCCCCGCGCCTTGGGCGGGACGTAGCCCATGGCTTCAGCCTTGTGGTTTGGAGCGTGGAATCTTCTAACCGATAAGCCGCGGGTTGGGCAGGTCTTTGCCAAAGTAGTAGTCCCAGTCCGCCGAGCAGTTGATGGTGGTGCAGCCGTGACAGTAGGGTTGCAGGGGGAAGGGAAAGCCGTATTTCTCGCGAAGCTCCAGGTAGCCGCGTTCCACCTCGATGTAATAATCCAGCGGCGCCGGCGGCTGCCCGCCCAGCGCGGAGTTCGGCTCGACGGTCCAGACGCTCGTCCGCGGCAAAACGCCGTGGGCCATGAGGTAGTCGAATCCGCCCAGGGTGGACTTCACGGCTTCCCGCGCGTCCTGGAACCCCCACGGCCGGGCGAGTTCCACCCCGTTGACGAAGTTTGTCAACACCCCGCCCTTCCCGAAGACATCCACGGCGTCAAATAGCCGCCTGACCCATTCCTTCCAGACTATGGTCCTTGCCTTGCCCGGACAGATGATGTTGAACAGCCTCTCATCCCATACTTCCATGTTCATGCACACCGAGGTCAGGCCGGCGTCATAGAGCATCTTGATCTCGTCCCTGGGCTTGGCGACTATCTGAAACATGCTGGGCCACCTAAGCCCGTGCAGCGCTTCCTTGATGGCATAGAAATACTGGCAAAACCACTCGGTCTCGCCCTTCCCGTCCCTCTCCCTGAGGACCGAGCCGGAACTGATGTCAAAATGGCGGTAGCCCGGTTCCTTCAGGGCCATGGCGTGGGCCGTGGCCAGCCTTTCCGGGCTGTGCCGGCGGGGGGCCGGCGTACCCTCTTGCTTCTTGGAACGCAGATGGGGGCCTATGTCACAGAAAAGGCACTGCTCCTTCGTCAACCAGTACTCGCAGAAGTAATCGATGTGCGCCAGGGTCTTATCCTTCCCCACCTGCCGGACGACCGCCTGCATGGGCACGCCATCCTCGAAGACATAGTGCAGCCACGCCGGCGCGGGTTCAAAGTAGACCTCCGCCACGGCTCCCGTCTCATCGCAAAATGCGAATTTCCCGTCTTTGTAATCGATGAAGTAGGGCGAGCCCTGGTTCACCCGGGTTTGCCAGGGGGAATCGTCGCTCCTCAGGAAGATGGTATCGGGTATCTTTTCCTCGTGTTTGGTGGCCTCGCCCTGGTCCTGGGAAAAAATGTGGTAGCCCTTGAACTGCGTGTCCACGTTCCTGGCCGCGTCCCGGGCCGCCTGGCTGAAACGCACCCCCAACCGGAGCGCGTCCTGCTTGATGAGGATGTTCACCGGCACACCCGGATAGATTTTGCACAGGGTTTCTATGGTCATTGAATTTTTTCCTCCCCGGTACCACACAGGCCACCGTGCCTGTGAGAGATGAACCTCTGGCAATGCCTGAAGGATTGTAGCGGCGAGCTTCTGAAAGTCGCCGGCCTGGTTTGAAAACTGTCACCCTGTCCCGACACGTCGGGACTCTCGAAACGGAGCATGCTCCGTTTCGGAGAGCCGGAGCCCTGAGCGAAGCGAAGCGGGAGGCGAAGGGTCTTTGCTCCCCCGCCCGAAAGATTCTTCGACTGCGACTCGTCCCGATACTACCGGGACTCGTCTTCGCTCAGAATGACATTTTCATCTTCCGGCCTGGCGAATCACTTCCGTCAACATGCCGGTCATCTTGGCGCCCCGGATGAGCACCATTTCTTCATTTTCATCGAAATAGAGCTTTTCTCCCGGTTGGGGCAGGAATTGAGGCACTATGCCCTCTGCCGGAACGTCGGTGCGCCCACTGGGAAGACCCTGGGCCCGGCTGAACACGGTTTGTCCCTCTCTGGTCAGTAGCCAGTTGACGAAAACCCGGGCGGCATTGGGATTGGCGATATTGGCCGGCACGCCCATGGTGCCGTTAGTTGCTGCCACACCCGTGCCCTCCTTGAGAAAGGCCACTTCGATAGGCGCTCCAGCCTTGAGAAACTCCCTCACCACCGCAGCATCCGGGCCCAGGGCAATGGCGTATTTGCCCCGAGCCACCGTTTCCACCATCAGCCAGGCATCCCTCGTGATAACTGCCTCCTGTTGCTTGATCAACTGGCGCAAAAAGTCCTGGGCTTCCTCCGGATTCCAGGCGTCAAGGGAAAGGAACGAAAACAGGACATTCCCGCCGCCGGAGATGGTAGGATCATTCAGCACGATCTTGCCCTTGTACTGCGGTTTCAGGGCGTCCTTGTATGAGGTGACTTCCCCCTTCTTCACCAGATCGGTATTGTAAATCATGTAGCGCTGCGTGTTGGCCACCATGCCTATGGCGGTCCTGTCCTTGTCGATAAAGGGCAATCTTCCACCCCACGCCCCGGGATCTGTCGCCTCCGGCAGGATGAGGAGGGCCCCTATGTCTCCAAGCAGGCCCTGAGGCTTCATGACCGGCAGCAAGGTACCCGAGCCGGTACCGATAACGTCTACAATGTTTAGCCGGGCGGACTTTTCCGTCTGCACGCGTGCTACCAGCTCCACTCCCCGGCCAAAAAGGATAAATTCCAGGTCAACCCCGAATTTGTTCTTGAAAGCCTCGGTCAAAGCCCGCTGGGTTTGCGGCCCCCAGCCAGTGCAATAGATACTTACTACTGCTTCTTTCCTGGCTGCGGCCAGGGTATTTGCCCAGGTCTGCTCCCAGGCAGCCCCAGGCGCAGGGACAGGCTTCTCGGGAGGAGCGGTTGCCGCGGGAGTTGAGGCAGGCAGAGGCGAACAAGCCGGCAATACTAACCCCAGCGCCAGGATAATTGCCATGAATGACAACATGACTGCTTTCATGTGTTCCTCCGGGGAACTTACTGTCCTTCTCCTCCTTTGAAAAAGGGGGACCAAGGGGGATTCCAGAATCTCCCCCTTTCGCAAACCGGTCCTTACCCACATCTCGACGGCTGGACACAGAGCGCCTCTTGAGATGTGGAACATAGGCGCAGCCAATAGTTTGATTGCTCCAGACGAGGTTGCGAATAACCGGTACCACAGGCGTCCCTGCCTGTGAGCGCTGGATCTTGAACAAGGCAAACTTAATCCGTTAGTGACGAATGGCAAGCCTCCAATTCGTTCCGGAAACGGTCATTGGCGCAAGAAGGCGCCGTACAAGGTCCAACTCTCGCAGGCACGGAGGCCTGCGGTACCGGCCCTCTGTGTCCAGCCCGAGATGTGGGACACGATCAGTTTTTCAAAGGGGGAGAGGGATTGAACAGGTGCTTCCACTTTCTGAGGGTCTTCTCTCTCAGCTCATTGCTGGCCCGGTTGACCCTGGGGAATTCGTTCCTCCAATGGAAGGGCCGAACCGCCAGCATGATGGCCCGGGAATTAGTGAATTCGCCCCTCGCTTTCTTTTCAGGCGGAATGGTAGGGTCAAGGGGGGTGCTCCAGCACTGCCGGACTATTTGAATGGAGGTCGCCGGGTCGCACCGGGTCGCCAGCGCCCACAGCACGTCTTCATCATTAGAGGGATCGACATCGTCATCCACGACGATGATGAACCGTCCGTGGTACGCTCCCTCGGCCCCGCACATGGCCGCCATGCCGACCTGCATGGCATGGCCGGCGTATTTCTGCTCGATGGCGATGACATTGATGAACCGGGAGCCGCCGGACCTCGTGGCCCAAACGCCCTTGATGCCGGGAATGCCCAGCTTCTCCAGCTCGTACCAGAGGTTGCTGGCGCGCAGGACGAAGGTAGGGGTGCCGCTGGCCGGCGGCCTCATCGGGGGGGCGCCACACAGGACCGGATCGTTTCGAAAGAAGACCCTTTTTACTTTGACTACCGGCTCGATGCGCTCTGCGGACCCGTAATAGCCGTTCCCTTCACCGAAGGGTCCCTCTTTCCTGGATTCAATGTGAGGCGGCGGGGCTTCACCCTCTACCACAATTTCGGCGTGGGCGGGAAACGGCAACCCGGTATATTCGCCCCGGACCAACTGAAGGGGCTCGCCAAGGAGAGCGCCGGCAACCCCGAATTCCCCGGTTCCCCAGGGAAAAGTCACAAAGCAGGGCATCCACGGCAGGGGATGTCCCCCGAAAACCATGGCTACGGGGCACGATTTGCCCTGCGCCCAGTACATCTCCCGGATTATGCGTCCGTGGTGCCCCGGAGAGATGTAGA
Source organism: Chloroflexota bacterium (assembly GCA_016210565.1). Classification (GTDB taxonomy): domain Bacteria; phylum Chloroflexota; class Dehalococcoidia; order JACQUA01; family JACQUA01; genus JACQUA01. Next base: position 15,418 of record JACQUA010000246.1, on the reverse strand, counting down.
GCGCGAGGGTGTCCTTATCGTGGAGCTGGATCCGGTAAGTCCCCGCGTTGACCCAGTTGTCCTTAGGGTCTCTCATGATGACCATGTCGGCGGTGCCGATATAACGTCCCCCGTCATGCTCGTGCCATTTGGGTGTGGGGAATTTTAGAAGGTCGACTTCGTCATCCCTCATGGCATTCTCCAATACGGGGCCTCCGGACACCATGGTTGGGGGCATGGGCTCGAGATTATTGAACTTATCCTTGATGCCGCGCACCAGTTCCACATTCGGAATGTCGGGCGGATAGCCGAGGGTGATGGCCAGACGGCGGGGAGTAGCTATGAGGTTGCTGACCACCCGGTAGCCGGGGGGATAGTCCTTAATCTTATCGAAGAGAAGCGCGGGGCCGTTTCTCTCGTTGGACAATTCGCTGAGAGCCCCGATCTCAAGGTCCCAATCAGCCCCCTCGACGCGCTGCACCTCGTTCAGGGATTCCAACCTGGTGAGGTAGGGTCTGAGGTCCATCGGTGTCTCCTGCAAGCAAAAATGGGTTTCCTCTCCCCTTTGTGGGAGAGGATTAAGGTGAGGGGCAAATTCGCGCCGGCGTTGACTCTCACATGGCCTCGCACGAGGCAAGATGGGCGAACGGGCAAAATGCCCGTTCTACCGGTTTTGAGACAGGCTGACGCCCGCGCTACCGGTGGTCTTCTCCAATGGCCGGGTGGCGCAGGCCTCCGTGCCTGCGCGGGGGACGCGAGCGCGCAGGCACGGAGGCCTGCGCCACCCGAGATCATTCGTCATTTTATCCCGAAAATCTCCCGGGACAGCTTGTCGTTGTCAGGCCGGGCTTTCAGGGCCTCCTCGTTGTCGGTATCGACATAGTACTTGACGCCCTGCTGCCTCCTGAGGAAACCGGGCAAGAAACCGGTGTCGATATCCACCCGGGACGAATCGATCTGGTTAACCTTCGAGATGAGCTTCTGCCCTTCCTTGCTCAGGAACCAGTTGACGAAGACCTGGGTAGCTTTGGGATGGGGCGCTCTGTCAAAGGCGCTGATCGTGCCCATGGCTGACCACAGGAAGACGCCTTCGCTGGGAATGACGTGCCCGATCGGGGCCCCTTTGTCCATGAACTCCGCGGTGATGGTCATTTGAGGGGCGGTCAGGACGGGATACTTGCCCCTGGCCAGCCACTCCGTGGCCAGCGCGAAATCCCTGGTGATCGCCGGGTCCTGTTTGGCCAGCGCCCGCATGAACTCGGGGGTCAGTATCTTCGCATACATGACGCCGTGAAACCAGCCGCCGCCCACTCCGACGGACGGGTCGTTCATGGCGACCTTCCCCTTCCACCTGGGACTCAAGAGGTCCTGATAGGACTTCACTTCGCCGGACTTGACCAGGTCGGTGTTCACCAGCAATGGCGCGAAGGGGTAAAGGGCCGCCGCGAGAGCCGTGTTGTCTTTATCCAGGAAAGGCATCTTGCCTCCGTACCATCCCTGGGGCGAGGCGACCTCGGGCAGCAGCATCGGCGGGAACGGCGCTATCATCCCCCGGCTCTTGAATATTATCAACGCCGGCTCAGGCGACCCATAATACACGTCGGTCGAGTAAATTCCGGCCACGCGCTCCCTCTCCAGCTTGGTCACCAGCTCCGCGGGCCTGCCGGCAACCCATTCTGTCGTTATGCCGGTCAGTTCTTTGAACGCCTTCGTAATCTCCTGGCGGGCCTCGCTGGAAGCCGCGGTGAGCACGGTCAGATTCCCCTCTTTCCTCGCTTCGGCCAGCGTGCTTTCCCATTTCTGCTGCCAGGCGGCTGCCTCCGGAGCGCTTTTTGCCGCCGGAGGAGCGGTTACCTCCGGGGCAGGCGACGTTCCCGGCCCGCAGGCCAGCAGCGCCACGCTGCCCAACAGCGCCAGCACTACCGTTGCCATTCGCAACAATGGACCGGCCAATATCTTCATGAGTGTCCTCCTTCTTGACGTTTGCACGGTTTCTACCCATCAAAACCAAACGCTTTTGATCTCAAAACTCTAGCACACACGTACGGCCCCTGTCAATGTCCGCAGGCTTGCCACCCGGGGCTGGATCCGTGCCGGGCAAAGGCTCCACCCTCTTCTTCACCATGCCCTCTTATGCAGGGTTCAATCACGACCCATCCCTCGAATCTTTCAGTTGCGCCATGGCCCCTTTGTCTTGCGGGTCGAAGACGGTGATTCCTTCTTGCATGCAGGCGTCAAGCAGGTCACGGTCGCTCGACACAACGATGACCTTCTCCTGCCGGCGCTCCGCAACTTGCTTCACCCTCAAGATAGATGCGAAATGCACCGCATCGCCGGCCCTCAGGGGATGCCTGTCCAGAATCGCTGCCGCTTCGTCCATGAGTAGATTGTCTACCGGCGTCAAGAGGGACATAAGTTCCGAATCCGTGGCGAAGTCCGCAATCAACTCCCGATATTGAACAGCCGCTATCTTCCGGGCCCTTGCCAGCCTTTTCAAAGCTGACTTCAACTCAAGCACGCCGAAAACGGAAGTGGAAAACAGTTCTGCCGGACGACGACCATCGAACAGTTCGTCCAGCACCTCGGTCCCCCTTTCGGCAACGTAGCCTTTACCAGGGCCGAGGTATCCAGATATAAAAGCGACACTCTAACGCGCCTCGATAATCAGGCGACTGACTGAAATACCGTCAAGCTGCTTTGAGACCTCCTGTCTGGTCTGTCGCAACGGTCTCCTGGGTGGTGGGGGGTTGCCCAGCATCCTGTGGATGAGGGCTTTCAGTTCCCGTTGTTCCTTCCCGCCAGCAGTAAGGGCGAATCCCTCTTCAAGACGTTTTGTTTGCATATCGAACTACCTTCACTCTTTCACTTCGTTTGCCTGGATATTCTACCACAGAAAGCCAATAGCGGCAGCGGTCAGTAGCCGTAGCGGCACGCTGCGGCATGCCTCAGTAGTCAGAACCGTAGCGGCACGCTGCCGCCTGCCTCAGTAGTCAGTAGCCCCACCCCCGGGCTGCCGACGGTTCTTAGCTGTAAGCTGGTAGCTGTAGGCTGTTAGCTGTAGGCTGTTAGCTGGAAGCCTTTCCGGGAGATTGCTTCGCTTCGCTCGCAATGACAGCCCTTCTCAATCGATCACCCTCTTGAAAGCCACCGTCGCCAGGGCCACGAAGACAACGGTGGTTACCGATAGGATGATTACGTCGAGCGGCAGTTTCGAATAGTCGCCGGTCACCAGCAACGCCCTCATCGCATCCACCACGTACGTCAACGGGTTGAAAATCACCACGGCCTGCAGCCAGCGGGGCATTATTTCCACCGGGTAGATGGCATTGCTGGCAAAGAACAGAGGCATGATGATGGCCTGGGCAATCCCCATCACCCGCTCCCTGGTCTTCAACAGGGAGGCCAGGAGGATGGAGAGGCTGGCAATGCATATGCCGAAGAGCACGATGACGATAAACACCCCGGCGATATTGGCGGCCCCCAGATAGAGGGGTACCCTCATGACCCAGGCGAGGAGTAGAATCACCAGCGCCTGGAAGATGCCGCGCGCGCCGGCGGACAGGGCCTTGCCCATGACGATGGCCGACCGGGGGACGGGTGTGGAGAGCAGCTTGTTCAGAATGCCGAAGTCGCGCTCCCAGACGATCGCCAGGCCGTAGAAGATGGCGATGAACATCACCGATTGGGCCAGTATACCGGGCGTCAGGAACTGGAGATAGGTGAACGGGCCGGTGGGGATGGCGCGGGCCACATTCAGCACCTCGCCGAAGATGAGCAGCCAGAGAGCGGGCTGGACCGAACGCACCAGCACTTCAGAGGGGTCGTGCCGGAGCTTGCGCAGCTCGACTTCAGTCAGAGCCAGGGTGCTGGAGATGTGTCTATAACCGATCATAGGAAATGACGAAGTCCGAATGACAAATCAATGACGAATGACGAAGCCCGAATGACGAATGACCAAACCAATGACTGAGCTTGTCCCCGCGTCGGCGGGGATTCAAATGATCAAAACTATTCTCCAGCCCTTCCTTTATTGAGAATGGTAGCAAAGATGAGATTAAGTTGGTGAGCTTCGTCCCAGTGTTTCCTGGCTGTCTCCTTTAGATCCGGGAAAGCGGCCACTGTCATTCTGAGCCAGTACATAGTTTCTCTCGACTCCTTTTTGCAAAGGCCAATCTTTAGCAGGAAGTCCTTCTTGGAATAGGCATCATTAGCTTCGCAGTAATTTGCCCCAATGCTCGTTCCGGCTCTGACTAACTGACTCACCAAAGGCGTGGTCACCACCGTCAGCGGAACCTGTTTGCTGAACCTGACTATTTCCTCCCCGAATTTCGCGGTACGTTCCGCCAGGTCGAACTTCCTGTCTTTGCCATCCCTCTTCGTTTGGTCATTCGTCATTCGGACTTCGTCATTTGTTTGGTCATTCGTCATTCGGACTTAGTCATTTCTTCTGCGTTTGGTCATTCGTCATTCGCCCCCGATCAAGTCGGGGGTCGTCATTCGTCATTTATCCTCAGTGTCTCTTGCGTACTGCCCGCCGCAGGCGCCAGCTTTCGTCCCAGGTCTGCTCCTGGTCCAGACGCGCCCCGGCGTATTTCAAAAAAACGTCATCCAGGGTTGGCTTCTTCAGAGATACCGACTCCACCTTTGTTCCGCCGGCGGATAGCGCCTCCAGGATCGAAGGAATGGACTTTTCCCCGTCCCTGTGGACCAGCTCGTAGCTATTGTCCTGGGGGCCCAGCGGGGTAAAACCGAGCGTGGTCAGCAATCCGGCCGGGCTGCCGTTGGCCGTGACCAGGGAGATGATATCGCCTCCGACGCTGTCCTTCAAGTAGGCCACCGTGTTGAAGGCGGCGATCTTCCCCTTGCTGATCATGGCGATGCGGTCGCACAGGGCGTCGGCCTCCGCCATATCGTGGGTGGTGAGGAATACGGTGGTGCCGAACTCTTGCCGGAGCTGCAGGATATGTTTCCACACCATGCGCTTCGCGGCCGGGTCCAGCCCCAGGGTCGGCTCGTCCAGGAAGAGTATCCTGGGCCGGTTCACCATGGCCTGGGCCAGCTCCAGCCTCCTCATCATGCCGCCCGAGTAGGTCTTGGCCAGGTCGTGCGCCCGCGGGGTCAGCTCCATGTAGTCCAGGATATCTTCGATGCGCTTTTCCCTCTCGGACCGGGGGATGAAATACAACTTGGAATAGAGCAGCAGGTTCTCATATCCGGTCAGCTCGCCGTCGACGGAGACCTCCTGGGGGACATAGCCGCAGACCTGCCTGACTTTGTCCGAGCTCCTGGCAGCGTCGATGCCGGCCACCCTGATGCTCCCTGAGGTCGGACTGATGAGGGTCAGGAGACACTTGATCAGGGTGGTCTTGCCGGCGCCGTTCGGCCCGAGCACTCCCAGGATTTCGCCTTCCTCGACGGTCAGGGACAGGCCGTCCAGAGCTTTTATGTGCTTGTAGTGCTTATGTAAAACGGAAACGTCGATTATGGTTGGCATGGTTCACGGAAAGAATGACGAATGACGAAACCCGAATGAATCAATGACGAATGACGAAGCCAGAATGACGAGTCAATGACGAATGACGAAACCCAAATGACGAGTCAATGACGAATGACGAAATCCGAATGACGAATCAATGACGAATGACAAAACCCGAATGAATCAATGACGAATGACGAAGCCAGAATGACGAGTCAATGACGAAGACTGGATGGCGAAGCTACTTGTGGCCTCTGCCGCTATTGAGAATCTCCGCCAAGATGAGGTTCAACTGGCGGGCCTCTTCCGGAGGCCTCACCGCGGCATCTCTCAGGTCCGGGAAAGCCGCAACGACCATTCTTAACCAGTGGATGGTTTCCTTTGACTCTTTTCGACAAAGAGCAATCTTCAGGAGAAGTCCTTTTTGGAATAGGCGTCGTTGGCTTGGCAATAGTTAGCACCGACCCTCGTCCCGGCCCTCACCAATTGGCTGATCAGTGGCAAGCCAATTGCGGTAGCTGGGACTGTCTTGCTGAATTTGATGACCTCCTCGCCAAACTTCCCGGTTCGCTCTTCCAAGTCGTATTTTCTGCTCCTATCAGTCGTCATTTGATCAAATGTCATTGATTCGTCATTCGAATTACGTCATTCGCCATTCATTTGATCATTCGTCATTTATTCGTTATTCGAATTTCGTCATTCGTCATTTGTTTGGTCATTCGTCATTCGGACTTCGTCATTCTCTTGGTTATTCGTCATTTATTTGTCATTCGAATTTCGTGATTCGTCATTCTGGCTTCTGGCTTCTTCGTTATTCTACCACATTAAATTTCCCTCAGTTTTCTCAAAAAAGTGGTCAAAGGCACTTGACAACAGGACTGCATTTGGTTTTATAATAGGACGCTTTGGCAAGCCAGATTTGGTAGATGGCTTAACCCTGCCCTGTTGACGCCCCCGGAGGTCAGCGGGCGAATCTTTGGTTTCCTTATATTCTGAAAATAATGGCTCGGATGACTCGGGAATAGGCCATTAGTTAAGGAGGGAGCCGATGACCTGAAAACCCAGGTTATTGAGTGAAGGGAAAACAAAATTGCAGAAAAGGAGAACCAATTATGTTGCATGTCAAGAGGTTTAAACACTGGAAGCTGAGCTTGGCGGCGGCGCTTATCCTGCTGACCGGTCTGGTCCTGGCGGCCTGTGTACCCGCTGATCTTACCGCCAATGTTGCCAAGACAAGTAGCGACGTGTCGGCCCTGAAGGGCGACATCGCAGCGGTGAAGGCCAAGGTCGAAGAGCTGAGCAAGACAGGCGAGGAACCGAAGCCCATCGAGCGAGAGTCCAAGGACCAGGTAATCCGGGGACGCGCCGACTTGCTCGACTACCGGATGGACTATGACGCCTTCAAGAAATCGCTGGACGGCAAACTCACCCAGATAATCGGGACGCCGGCGAAGAAGGGCCAGCAGGGCAAACCCGATATCCCGGCTAAACCCGGATTGGTCGAGTCTCAATTGACCGGCCAACTGTCGAAACTGCAGGCCACCCTGGCTGGCACCCCGGAATCGAAAGACGCCAAGACCGGCAAGGCCATCCCGGCCAAACCCGGTCTCCTGGCCACCGGCAGCGACCTCGCCGCTGTCTCCAAGGCTCTGGCAGACATTAAGACCCAGCTCACCAGAATCGAAGACGCCCAGAAGGCAGCCGCGGCCGCTCGGGCCGCCCCCGCCGCTCCGGCAGCGCCGGCCGAGCCAAAACCCTAGTCCTCACTCACGTTTCCCTCCAAACCAGAAAGGCAGCCCTCCCCCGGGGGAGGGCTGCCTTTCCTTTTGTCCACACAAAGGCACAGTTTCCGGGGATAATCACACCAGGACCCAAAGGCGCAAAGAATACTTAAAAAGCTTTCCCCCTTTGTGTTCTTCGTGTCTTTGTGTGAGGATACGCCTTTTTGAAGGAGTGATCACACAAAGACGCAAAGGATACCGGGTAAGTTTGGCGCCTCTTTGTGTTCTTCGTGTCTTTGTGTGAGTGCACAATGAATGAAAACGAAATCGGGAAGATCATGGTCGACACCGCGGTCGCGGTGCACCAAGAGCTTGGCCCGGTTACTCGAGACTGTCTATGAAGCTGTGCTCGCCCATGAGCTTGAAAGGCATGGGTTGTCAGTGAAGCGGCAGGTGAGCATTCCGATACAATACCACGGAATGAGATTCGACGAGGGTTTCCGGGCGGATATTCTGGTTGAAGATAAAGTGATAATCGAGTTGAAATCCGTCGAATCCGTAAGCAGGGCGCATAAGAAGCAGGTACTGACCTACTTGCGGCTGACCGGCTGCAAACTGGGATTTCTGCTCAACTTTGGTGAAGCCTTGATGAAGAACGGGATATCGAGGATCATCAACGGAATACTAGGGTGAGAGCCGGGGGATCACACCAAGACACAAAGACACAAAAGAGACAAAGGATTTTGAATTACGTTGACTCTCTTTATGGCTGAGTGTCTTTGTGTGAGGCCGTACCGTCTGTGTGGGAGCGCCGGTAATGAATGAAAACGAAATCGGGAAGATCGTGGTGGATACCGCCATCGCCATGCACAGGGAACTCGGCCCCGGATTACTGCCGGGCGGATGGAATGACATTCGATGTTATTGAAAGCGGCAACGACGGCTGTCATTCTGAGCGAAGCGAGCGCAGCGAGCGTAGTCGAAGAATCCTTCGAGGGGGACCGGGGACCAAAGACCCTTTGCTTCGCTCAGGGTGACAGCACGCCTTCAACAGCCTTCGTGCTTCGGCAAGTGGCGCCACCGGTTCTCCCGCCAGACGTTGTTGCTCGGCCACCAGCAGCTTTTTCCGCAGGTCGAGCATAGCCTCCGGGGTTTGGTCATTCGTCATTCGGATCCCCGCCTGAGCGGGGACAAGTTTCGTTATTTCTTCAGTTTAGCCAGCTCCTGCCGGGCGGATTCCTTGAGCCCTTCGTCAACGGGAAAGAGCAGGAACCGTTCGTAGGCATCTATCGCCTCGGCCTTTTTGCCCAGCCCCTGGTAGATGGCCCCCCGCCGGTAGTAGGGCAGCGGCATCAAGGGGTCCATGGTGGAAGCCTTCTGTGAATCCCGCAGCGCCCTGTCATATTCCTTCTGGTGGATCAAAATGAGCGACCTCAGATCGTAGGCGCCGGCCATGTCCTGCTTGCCCAGCAGATGATCGAGGTCCGCCAGCGCCTTAGCATAATCCCCCTTCTCGTAATAGGCCCGCGCCCGGTCCAGGTAGATGCGGAGGAAGCCCGGGTCCAGCCGGAGCACCTCATTATAGTCCGACAGGGCCTGGTCATACTTGCCCAGCTCGTGCCAGGCATAGCCCCGGCTGGCCAGGGCCGTGAAAAGCCGGGGATCCAGCCTGACGGCTTCGGTGAAGTGGGTGACCGCCTCATCGAGCTGGCGGCTGCTCAGGAAGCCGTGCCCTATTTCATAGTGGATGGTAGCGTCACCTGGTTTGACCTTGAGCGCCATGTCCAGGTATTTGGCCCCATCATCTTTTCTCCCCAGGGAATTGCTCACCAGCCCCAGATAGAGATAGGTCTGCGCGTTCGGCGGCTGCAGCTCGGCCACACGCCGGTAGTAGCGGAAGGCGTCCTCATAAGAGCCGCTGTCATAGAACCACTTGCCGATAGACAGGTAGGTATCGGCCAGTTGCCGCTTGACGGTACGGTCATCCGGGTCCTGCTCCAGCGCGGCTTCCCAGGCCGTGGCGGCGTCGGCCGTCTCGCCCTGCGCCATCAATATCACGCCGTCTATGATATGCCGCTTGGCCTGGTAGCTCTTTTCCACCCGCTCCATGATGGCCCGGTCGCCCACGTTCTTGAGCCGGGGCGCCAGGTTGGACTGATAGGGCTTCATCCCCTCCAGGTTCACTTCCGTGGTCGCCAGATACATGTTCTTGGGCGCCGAGAACTCCAGCCGCGGCCGGTCGTCCGTGTTGATGGAGGCGCCGGCTGTGTAGCCAGCCACGGCCGCTTCGTCCATCTGGAAATAGCTCAGCATCGTCATGGGGTCATCGGCCTGGATGCGGCCCAGGTCGCTCTTGACTGGCTCCCGCAGCACCCTGGCGCTGAAGTTGGCATAGTCTATCTCCAGGGGCTTGAGCGACCCGATCAGGAGAATGTCCGGATAAAAGTAGTTCCCCCAGATGATAGTATTGGGAAAGACGGAGCGGAAGGTGTTGATCATCGTCTTCAGGTCGTCCTCGTCTATCCGATAGACGTACATCCACTGCCCCACAATGCCGTTCTCGGCCAACCGCCCTTTATACAGCTCAAACACTTCCTTGCTGAACAGGTTCGAGCTGGAGCTCACCCACATGTTCGAAGGCTGCGTGACGATGACGTCGTATTTTTCCGGCGAGTTGAGGATGAAGTTGCGCCCGTCGCCGGCCAGCATCCTTACCCTCGGGTTGTTGACCACGTCATGGTTCATTTCCTTCATGTATTTCGCCGCCTCGATGACCGCGGGTTCGATCTCGACGGCGTCAATCCTCTCCACCTCCGGGTGCAGGGACATGGCGCCCAGGGTGCTGCCGCTCCCGATACCTATCATCAGGGCTTTCTTCGGGTCCGGGTGCAGGAGCATGGGCATGTGGGCCACATAAAGCTGGGTCCCCATATCGGCGATGCTCGAGGCGTCCACCTTGCCGTTGATGGTCAGGACCCGGCTGCCGGTGGGGTGGTCAAAGACCGCCACGGTGGCCAGTTGCCCCTCTTTGTAGAAGATGATCTTCCGCTGGAGCATGACGGCTTTAGCTTCTTCCAGTCCCCCGGCCGAGGCGTAGCTCTGCCCGTGGAAATACACCCCGCTGGAAATCATCTCCTTCGTCCACTGCGGCAGGGCTATCCCGGTTACCATGATGGCCGCCAGGACGAGGCCGGTCACCGCCTTGCCGCGGGGCCGGATGCGGGGCGACAGGGAAAGCACCATGAACCCGACGAACAGATAAATAACCGCGGCGATGCCGATGCTTTTCTGAATTCCGACGAGGGGAATAAGCAGAAAGCTCATCGCCAGGGGGCCGAGGACGCAGCCGAAGGTGTTGACGGCGTAGATGTCGCCGATGCGCTGCCCCAACCGTTTCAGGTCAGAGGCGTACAGCTTGCTGATCACCGGGAAGGCCGCCCCCATCAGGGTGGTGGGCACCAGCAGGGTGACGAAGACCAGCCCGAACTCCAGTATCTGCAAGAGCCAGAAGGAGTCCTCGTACTCCATGAACAGCTTCAAGAAGACCAGGGGATACTGGCCCAGCAATGGCGTAATGGCGATGACGGATATCCCCAGGGCGACCTCGATGGCAGCGAAATATATGAGCAGCCGGTGGCGGTTGACATCCGTCCGCGGCGCCATCAGGAGACTGCCGAGGGCGATGCCCGACAGGATGGCCATCAGCATCAGGCTGAAGGCATATACCGTGCTGCCGATGAACATGATCAGGGTCCGGGTCCAGAGCACCTCCAATCCCAGGGCGGCGAAACCGGCCAGGCCGTAGCCTATCAGCAGGATGACGTGCTGTCTCGCCGGGGTTGGGGTTTCCAGGTCGGATGGCGGGGCGGGAGGGTCATTCTCGGGATGCGTGAACGGCGCTATCTCAGGCATGTGGCTGCGGTTGATGGAGCGGAGCATCAGGAAAGCGGTGAAAGCGATCAGCCAGTTGAACATGGCGGCAATAACCGTGGTCAGGACGAGTCCGAACGCGGCGATGAGGATGAAGCCGGCCAGGGAAGCCCCGGCCGCCGCCCCCAGGGTGTTGATGAAATAGAGGCGGCCGATTCTTTTGCCTAGCTCGCTGTAGTTGCCCACGATGAAACGGGTGGCCGTGGGGAGGGTGCCGCCCATCAGGAAGGTTGGAACAATGAGCACGACGAAGCTGAACACCACGCTCACCAGGCTGAAGCTGAGGCCCCCGCTGGAGTAAATCTGAGGGATGTTCTTCTCCAAAAAAGGTAGTATTTTGAACAGGTAGGGGGTGAGTACGGCGTAGACCCCGATGCCGACCTCCAGCAAAATATATACGGTCAGTGGTTTGCCCCTGCGATCGGCCAGCTTGCCGATGTAGAAGCTGCCCAGGGCCAGGCCGGCCATGAAGGCCGAAAGGATGGCGCTCACGGCGAAGAGGGTGCTGCCGAAAATCAGCTCCAGTTGTCGCGCCCAGACCACCTGGTAGATGAGGGCGGCCATTCCGGAGAAGAAAAACCATCCGTAGACGGTTTCCACGCGGAAAGGAATCTTGTTGTTCACCTGCATGATGTGTCTCCCTTTGTTGGCTATCGGCTAACGGCTGTCAGCTTGTGGGCCGTCATTGCGAGTCCCGATGAGTCTTTCAGACAAATCCGGACGAAGCAATCTCCCGGAGGGGCTGTCGGCTGTCAGCTATCGGCTATCAGCTTGTTTGTTCCCTGTATTTTGTTGGTCCCGTATATCCTTGTACTTGCGACGCGGGGGCACGCCGCAGCGTGCCACTACCGGCTACTCGCTACTCGCTACTCACTACTCCCCCCTAAATCCCTTCTCCGTTGCTGAACTGCCGCTCCACCAGCTCGCGCCTGGCCTTCAGGTCTTCACCTTCGTGCTGATTGAAGCCGTGGGCTTCGAGCTCCTGGAGATGGGACTTAATGGCCTCCTGCTCTTTCAAGATCACGCGAATGGCTTCGGCGATGGGGTCGGGCAGGTCGCCGTGGCGCAAGTTAGGGATGACGGGACGCTTTTCTTCGACCACCCGTCCGGGGACGCCGACGACCACTGAGCCTGGAGGCACGTCTTTGACGACCACGGACCCGGCGCCGATCCTGGCGCCATCTCCTACGGTGATGGGCCCGAGCAAGATCGCTCCGGCGCCGACCTCGACATCATTCCCCAGGGTGGGGTGGCGCTTCATTTTCTCCAGCGAAGTCCCCCCCAGGACTACGCCCTGGTAGAGCAGCACATCGTTGCCGATTTCGGCGGTTTCCCCGATGACAATACCCATGCCATGGTCAATGAAAAAACGGCGACCTATCATCGCCCCCGGGTGTATTTCAATGCCGGTGAAGAACCTGGCCATGTGCGATATCCATCGCCCCAGCAGGCATAGCCGGTGCGTCCAGCAAGAATGGGCCAGCCGGTGCATCCAGATGGCATGAAAACCAGGATAGCACAGAAAGACCTCCAGCGTGCTTCTCGCCGCCGGGTCCTTATCAAAAACTACCTGGATGTCTTCACGGAGGGTGTTAAACAAAGTCGCTAATAGTCTTCAGTCGTTAGTCGATAGTCGTTAGTCCGTAGGGGCGCGGTCGCCGCGCCCGCCGCCAGTCGCCGCCCGCGGCGGGGAACCCAATAACTCAGTGACGCAATGAACTCACTATTGGCCCAAAGATTGCGACATATTACCATAACCGCAGCCTGCTGGCTACTGGCAGGCCGGTCGGCAGTCAGCAGCCGGCGGTCCGGCGTGGGGCGGGGCGGGGCTACTGGCTACTCTTCCTACTTTTCCTCCTATTCCTACTCTTCCTACTCGCTACTCCCCCCTCACATTCCTATATACTTGGCGTAGAGCCCCCTGGCCAGGGACTCGTCCCGGGTATCCTTGATGATGGCCCTGGAATCAGGGAAAACGACTATTTCTCTGCCCTCGACCTGCAGGCGGAGCATGAAGTTGTTGAAGGTGACCTCGCCCACGGCTTTGAGCCTCAGGGCGAGGGCCGCCAGGGAAACGCCGGGCGATTTCGGGTTGTAAATCTGCACAGCGTCGTGCCCGCAGAGGACGGTGGTCCGCGTCCCCTCTTCCGCCTCGAGATATTCGTAGCGCCCCTGGCAGGCCGGACAATCGGCGCGGCCGGCGGCGCCCAGGGCCGTCTGATGGAAGGAATTCTCCCAGACATCGATGGAGATAATCCCTTTGTTCAGGTGTTCCCGGTCGCCTACCAGCAGCTTGATGGCTTCTGCCGACTGCAAAGCCCCGATGATAAAGGGAATCGAGTTCAGCACGCCGGCGGTATCGCAGGTCTGGATGCGCACCGCCCCCGGGGGCGAAGGCATAATGCAACGAAAGCACGGCGTCTCCCCGGGAATGACGGTCATGGTCATTCCCGAGGCGCCCACAGCGCCGCCATAGATCCAGGGTATCTTTAGCTTGAGCGCCACATCGTTGATCAGATAGCGGGTCTCATAGTTGTCCAGGCCATCAAGGATGACGTGCGCGCCCGCTACCAGCCTTTCCATGTTGCCGCTATTGACATCCATGACTATTCCTTCCACCCGGACCGAGGAGTTTATTTTGCGGAGATGGCGCTCGGCGGCGATGGCCTTGGGCAGTTGCTCCTCGATGTCGTCCTCGTCGAACAGCAGTTGTCGGGGAAGATTATGGTATTCGATGAAGTCCCGGTCCACCACCCGGACCCTGCCGACGCCGGCCCGCACCAGGCAACTGGCGATGGCCGAGCCCAGGGCGCCGCAGCCGATGATGACGGCGTAGCCTTCGCCGAGCTTCTTTTGACCCGCATCGCCGATGCCCCGAAAGATCCTCTGCCGGGCGTAGCGGTCGATCACGGTTGCGAACCTCCGGAAATGAGGGGCGCCATGGCCAGCCGCACCCGGTCGCCGTCCTTAAGAGAGGTGCCCGCGCCGGCCAGGTCGTGGAAATCCACCTCGTTCACAAAGATGTTGACCAGATTGCTGAACTGTTCCGAATCGTTGGTGAGCCGGGCCTTGAACCCCGGGAACTGCCTTTCCAGGTCGCCAAGCAATTCCATGAGGTCTCTTCCCCGGGCCAGCACCTCTGCCCGGCCGGAAGTGAGCTCTCTCAATAGTCCAGGTATCTCAACCGTAATCATAACGGATTCGAAGATTGAAGATTCAAGATTAGAAGATTCCCCGCTACCCGCCCTGACGTCTGTCCCTGGGGGGGTGGGGCTACTGGCTACTCACTACTCGCTACTGGCTACTCACTACTTCTTAGATACTGTACGTCGCCACCGGCTTCTGCGCTTTCACCCGGTACCGGAGCACCAGGTCCTGCAGGGTGGTGTGTTCGAGGACGCCGACCATGGCGTCTTTCATTTCGGTCCACAGGTCCCGCGTGACGCAGCCCGGCGCCCGGTTACATACGCCGGGTTCGTCGATGCAGGCCATGGGCGACAGGGAGCCTTCCAGGACCTGGACAACTTCGCTCAATTTGATATCGGCGGGGTGGCGGGCCAGGACGAAGCCGCCCTTGGCGCCCCTGGTGCTTTTGACCAGCCCCGCCACTTTGAGGGCGATGACAAGCTGCTCCAGGTAGCGCTCCGATATGCCCTGCCTTTTGGCTATGTCTTTAAGCTGAACGGGACCTTCGTCCCCGTGCAGGGCCAATTCCAGCATGGCCCTGGTTCCGTAGCTACCTCTTGTCGATAACTTCACCGCAAACGCTCCGTTTTTAATATCAGTATTTTAGTGATAATACTAGCATTCCCGCACCGCCGGGTCAACCCCCCAGGGATTCGAAGATGCAAAGATTAACACAAACGCAATAATATATGCCGCATCGCCCGCTAATGAGAAAGGGGCGCGTTTTCACACAAAGCACACTGAGACACAAAGGACACGAAACAGTAAAATACGGTGTCCTGGTCTTCAGCGAGTCCGCAAGGCAGGTTTTCTTTGTGCCCTTTGAGCCTTTGTGTGAGACTATTCGTCATTATTTAGTGCGCTTGTGTTAGTCCGTTAACAAACAATCGGCCATCCCGACGAGTCGGGACAATGAACGATGAAAATGTCATTCTGAGCGAAGCGAGCGTAGCGAGCGTAGTCGAAGAATCTTTCGAGGTGGGGCGCCGGACCAAAGACCCTTCGACTGCGCTCAGGGTGACATTTTCAGAGCAATCGGCCATCCCGACGAGTCGGGACAATGAACGATGAAAATGTCATTCTGAGCGAAGCGAGCGTAGCGAGCGTAGTCGAAGAATCTTTCGAG
>JACQUA010000239.1 GCA_016210565.1 Chloroflexota bacterium | reverse complement strand
GCGGCGGAGCCCTCGCGTGCCGGGCAGACCCGAGCGCCAATGCCGCCGCCTTGCCAGGGCACCCCACCGCAGCCCCACCCCAAGCAGACGGTCGAAGGCGGTGCAAAGACACCGGCGCCGTCACCCCGCAAGCCGGCTGCATATCACCCTTGGAGGAGACCATTACTGACAAAATCGCTCAACAATTAGACTGACATTTTCCCTTGACAACGACACCCCCCGGTTTGCTTTTGGTGGGGCGGGCGATGTCGGTGTAGCCAGCGGCGAGGGTTTCATAGTCGGAGACGGAACAACTTCCCGTGTCGGGGATCGAGCCGCTGTCGCGGCCGGCTATGGAGCAGAGCCGGCTTGCTGTGCCGGGTTTGCGGGGGTAACCGTTGCCGCCGCGGGGACAACCGGCGCTGCCGCCGGACAGGCGGCAAGTTGGGAATACCCGGATGGCGAGGCCGAGGGCGATTATCAGGGCGCTGGGACCGGGTCGATACGACATTACATGTCTCCTCATATCCTTGCACGCGATACCACCGCACCTGCACCGGCAGGAAGCGCTGGAACGGGGTACGACGGGGTCAAAGGCCGCGGGCGAGTTCGATGCCCAGTAACCCGGCGATCTCGCTCAGCAGGGTGTAAAGCGTTTCCCTCTTCCCGGGATCCAGCCCCTGAATCGTTCTCGAGAATTGAGAGTCAGGGTCGATCAACGGGCAGATGGTGGCCAGGACAGAATTCCCCTTTTCGGTGATGGCCCACGGTATGAGCCGGCGGTCGCCGCCGTTCCTGGCTGCCCGCACCAGCAGCCCCCTCTTTTCCAGTCTGTGCACAATATCGACAACGGTACTCCGGTCCAGTATGGTCAGCTTACTTAGCTGCTGGGCCGTAAGCTGGTTCTTTCGGACGCGCAGGAGCAACCCGACCTGGGCAGGCGTCAACCCGAACCGTTTCAGGTAGGAGGTCTGTTCACGCCATGAGTAGCGGTAAAGCTCTGTGATCAGTCCGTACAGGTCAAGGACGGTGTGTGAGATATCGGTCTTACAGGTTTTCAAAGGAGTCTCCATAGGGAACAAAACTGGCGCCCGGCCACGCCAGCGCCGGCAGGCAAAAGCCATGGGCTAGACCCCCTAGGGCTGAGCCATCGGCAACCCCCGGCGGGCAGGGGTGAAGCCGAGGGCAAGGCCGGTCAGGCCAGGCGCTGGAGCTCTTTCTTGTGCTCGGCGAGGGTTGGCTCGTACTGGGAGTCAAGCTGGCCCAGGGAAGCCCTCAATTGCTCCTGTATTTGCTGCTGGGTTTCCATTTCCATCTTGGCAGCCGCCCCAACCTGATATTTCATCGTCTGTCGCAACTCGGCCAGCCTGGACTCGATCTCTTTCTTCAACTCCTTCATCATCTGGGCGCGGGCCTGCTCATAGTAGTTGAATAGCGTCTCCACCTTGGTGATGGCAGCCCTGACCGCCTTTTTGTTTTCCCTAATGAGGGCCATTCCTTCCAGGGCTTTCCTGGACGCGTTCTTGGCGGCGGGATCGCGGGGCAAGGAGATATTTGCCAGGAGGGTGTCCTGCACGCCCTGGAGGACCCATTTCCGGTTTCCCGTGCCCTTGGTCTTGTCGAGTTCGGCTTCGAGGCTGAACCCTTCTTCTTTGAGAAAACGCGCTGCTATGGCGTTGCCCATCGGGACGAATTCGAGCCGCTTCAGTTCATCGCCGGTGACCTTGCCCAGGCTTTCGGCGCGCTCCATGGCGCGTTCCAGGGCGGTCTTGACTCTATCTTCTGCCATGGTGGTTTCTCCTTAGACCTCGCACTTGCTGGCGAGAGAAATATCCTGATGTAGTTTCACAGACAGAGCCTGCTTCAGCGCCTGAAACCGGGTCTTGAAGACGCCGGAGGAGGTCCGGTCGGTGGTCATGATAAAGGCATCTTCGCCATTGTCGGTATAGTATCCCTTCCGGACTCCCACCTTGTTGAATCCGTACTTATGGTAGAGATCCTGGGCGACGGTATTGGTTACCCGCACTTCCAGAGTAACCACCTGGGCGTTCAGCTCGATGGCCAGGTCAATTGCATGCACCAGGAGCAACTCTCCCAGGCCTTTGCGGCGGTGCGTCCCCCTGATGGCAATCGTGGTTACGTGCGCCTCGTCCACCATCAGCCAGAAACCGGCCGCACCGACGATCCGGGGTTTCCCGCCCGGTTCTCCTGTGGTTTCAGGAGACTTCGGTGAAAAAAGGGACAGCGCCCTGGAAAAGAGGTCCCCGATGCCGGAATGGGGGCGGTTGTTTCCCCGGGATGCCGGGGATGGAGCTGCTCTTTCCTCCGGCGCCATGTCCGTTTCGATGAGAACGAAATAGCGGGCAAGCTGGTTCTTCAGTTCCCCGCGATAGGATGGCGGCGGCCACTGGTCGGGGAAGGCCTCGCGTTCGATTTCCATCACCTGGGGTATGTCTTCAGCCCTCATCGGGCGGATACAGTAATGCAAAGTCGCCTTTTCGCTTATGCCGATGAAATATTGCCCGCTGCCACATGTGGCAAGCGCCGGGTAAGTTTTCATTCTATCATACAAGTTGAGCAGATAGAACCCACCGTTATTCTATGTCGTCGCCGGAAGTTAACATGACTTTTGTTGAGGCAGCTTACGTCATCCTGAAATCTGAGGGGAAACCAACGCCCGCTAGAGAAATTGTGAGCAGGCCAGTCTGCGACGGGTTGCTCCGGACTTAGGGCAAGACACGGCACTCCTTACCACCACGAATCCTCTCAAATTGCCGAGTCCATCCAATTCCAGTCGGAACAGCATTAGTCATCAGATTTCGATTTCCAGAACTCCCGCACACTTTTGAACCGCCCAATCCTCTCGTTGACCTTGCCTATTTCTTTCGGATAGAACGCCAGCATCACGTCGCAAAACTCGAGCATCCATTTCTTGCGAGAATATCTCTTAACGTTGACATAGTTTGAGTTGGCGATCTGGATTTGCTCCCAGCCCAGCGCGCCGATGGTCAGACAATCCCACATGAGAAACTCTATTGGTGTGAAACGTACGCCGGTCACGACCAGTCTTGTGCCCGAGATGTAGTACTGTATTCCCAGTACAATAAAGTAATTGGTGTCGTCCTCGTAGAATCGGGCCAGACGTTCAACCGATGTGATGTTCGGCATGTTGAAATCTGTGTCAGTCCTGTGTGTCTCGATATCGACAACGTAGTAGAAGCCATCCGTATCGGTAAATGCCAGGTCCGCCATAGCTCTCCGAGCGAAGTGTTGGGAGTACTCTTTACACCAGTCGCCGAGAATCGACTGAAATTCGCCCGCCAATATTTTTTGGATAGCGTCGCCTGCGGCGCGTGGGCTGGTTGCTGTTGTACCGGTGAGGAACTCTTCATGGGCGTTCAGGACATTGGCAATCCCGCGCTCGATCTTCTTATGAGCGTTAGTATACACGAGTCTACTTTTCATAACGGCAGATCTCCCCTAAAGTAGACGGCTCTGTTTCGGCGACCCAGGCTGTCCTCGTTTTTGGCATGCCAATGCATTTCTCTCCCAGAAAACGTCGTCTTCGTATCCCTGGATGCGTGCGTCCCTTTCGGCCGTAAAAAGGCGCTTCTCGGCGAGGCAGCAATATGTTTCGTCTATCTCAACGCCAACATATTTCCGTCGCAGCTTTTTGGCCACTACAGACGACGTCCCCGATCCCAAAAACGGATCAAAGACCAAATCACCTTCGTTGGAGCTTGCCAGTATCACCTTCGCGAGCAATTTTTCCGGTTTTTGTGTCGGGTGATCCGTATTCTCGGGCATGGACCAATACGGAATGGTTATGTCGGTCCAGATATTTGAAGGATAGGTCAAACGGAAACTTCCCGAGTCAGTTCGCTCCCAATCCTTGGGTTGACCTTCCGGAGACGTGTATGGGGCAAGCACTCGCCGCTTGAGCTTTACTTCGTCTGCATTGAATGTGTAGTCATCTGAGAGGGTGCAAAACCATATGTCTTCCGAACAATTCTTCCAACCGCGCAGTTGTCCTCGTCCCTTTTCTCGTTCCCAGGTTATGCGATTTCTCACTGCAAAGTACCGCCGCGCCGCTTCATATATTGCAGCCGACGACTGCCAATCCCCGCAAATATAAATGGAAGCCTTCGGTTTGAGAAGTCGGATTAGTCCCGACAGCCATGTGTCAATCCAGTGCGAGTATTCTTCGCCAGACATTTGCTTGAAAGTCCAACCATTGAAAGATTTGGTCAGGTTGTAGGGTGGATCAATAAACAAGAGGTCGACGAATTGGTTTGGTAGGTAAGGCAGGACTTCGTGCAGGTCCTGATTCAGGGTACAGTTCTCGATACTCTCGATCCCCACCGGACCTCGTACTCTTCTCAACTTACCCGAGAAAGAGGGTCGCTCCTGTTCGGAGAGAATGATCGTTCGGTTACGGGGAGCACGTTGCTTTAGGTCAATTGTGGTAGCCACGGAAGACTCGCCCCCTGGGGCTTTCGTGTTAATCGGTGACCGGCTCCAACACTTTCCAAAGTGTCAACATTTTACTAGATTGTCGCTTGACCTACAAGCAGATAACCCTGTTGGTTGCCCCAGCCTAAAGAGCTGTTTTGGCTGGCGGACTCCTGCTACAGCTTACCTACGGCTGATTGCAGGGTCAAGACTCTAGACTCCCGACTCCAGAGTATTCTATAATACGGGCATGAAAGTTCGCAAAGCCGTCATTACCGCCGCGGGGTGGGGGACGCGGTTCTTGCCCATAACCAAATCGCAGCCGAAGGAGATGCTTCCGCTCTTCGACCGGCCGCTGATACAGTACGCCGTTGAGGAGGCCATCGATTCTGGCATCGAGCAGATCGTCATTGTCACCGCCCAGGGAAAACATGCCATCGAGGACTATTTCGACCGTTCCCCGGAGTTGGAAGCCCTCCTGGAAAAGAAGAAGGAGACCAAGCTGCTGAAGGAGATCAGGCGCATCTCCAGTCTGTGCGACATCTGCTATATTCGCCAGAAAGACCAGTTGGGTCTGGGACATGCCGTCTTTATCACCAGGGACATCGTCGATAAGGAGCCGATGGCAGTCCTGCTGCCCGACGACATCATAGATACCCGGACGCCTGTCATCAAGCAAATGCTCCGGGTGTTCCACCGGTATCAGGCCACCGTGATCGCTGTGGAACGGGTGGGCCGGGAGGAAGTGCACAAATACGGGATCATCAAGGCCAATCAGGTACAGGAGAACCTGTACCAGGTGGTGGACCTGGTGGAAAAACCTTCACCGGAAGAAGCCCCCTCCGACCTCGGAATAGTGGGCCGGTACATATTGATGCCACAGGTGTTCGACGTCCTGGCGCGGACCAG
Organism: Chloroflexota bacterium; assembly: GCA_016210565.1. Taxonomy (GTDB): domain Bacteria; phylum Chloroflexota; class Dehalococcoidia; order JACQUA01; family JACQUA01; genus JACQUA01. The sequence goes on along the minus strand of JACQUA010000239.1, from coordinate 18,001 downwards.
GCCGGGCCGGAATAAGGAAGTCCAGTTGACCGATGCGCTCAGGCTCCTGTTGAAGGAGCAGCCTATTTACGCTTACCAATTCGAGGGAAGACGCTTCGATGCGGGCACGCCTCTGGGCTGGATCGAAGCCAGCGTCTTGCTGGCTCTGCAGCACCGGGAGTGGGGAGGAGAGTTCAAGGAGTATCTCCGCAGCCTTGACCTGAACGGAAAACGCGAATGAGCGGATTTAGATGATATCGGACCGAGAGGCGATAAACTGTGATGTCCTGGTGGCCGGGGGCGGCCTGGCCGCCTGCCGGGCGGCCATACGCGCCCGCGAACTGGGCGCGGACGTTGTGCTGATTGACAAGGGCTATGTCAGTCGCAGCGGCGCTACCGCCTTTGCCCACGTGATGCTGGCCCCGCCGCCGCAGCGCTCCGCGGAGTACGAAGCGTGGTTCCGGGAGATGGTCGAAGACAGCCAGTACCTGGCGGACCAGGACTGGATCGAAGCCATCTTGAACGAGCACAGCCAGCGCGTGAAAGAATTGGAAGAGCTGGGAGTGGAATTCGAAAGGACGCCGGGCGGGGATTTTAACCGCACTATCGCCCGGGGGCAGAAGGTGGGCCGGTCTATTCACTTCGATGGCGCCAAACTGCTGGAAAGTCTCCGGGCGGCCATGGTGAAGAAGGGTGTCCGCGTCATCGACCGGGTGATGCTGACCCATCTGCTGACGTCGGATGGGTTCCAGCCTACGGGCGGGAGGGTTGTGGGGGCCGCCGGTCTCCATACCAGGACAGGACGGTTCATAGTCTTTCCGGCCAAGGCCGTCGTTCTCGGTACGGGGCCGTTCACCTCTGATTCGAATCTCAACTACATCGACAACTGCACGGGCGAGGGTACCGTGGCCGCCTACCAGGCGGGCGCCGAGCTGATGGAAATGGAGTTCGGGCAGCACGGCAGCATCAGCTATTTTGGGGGCAAGCTGAAGGTTATCGGCCAGAGCAAGTTGCAGGGGCACGGGACGAAGATCGTCAACCGGCTGGGTGAACGCATCATGGAGATGTACGATCCCGACCTCAAAGAACTTACTAACCTGGGCCTGATCGCCCAGGCCGTAACCAAAGAAAACCTGGAGGGCCGCGGTCCCTGCTATTTCGACATGAGGCACGTGTCCGAAGAGCATATCCAGCACCTGCGGCGCGTGTTGCCCGTATTAATGAGAGGGTTTGACAACGTGGGCCTGGATATCCGAAAGCAGCTCGTGGAGTGCGCCCCTCTCTGCGGGGTTATGGCCACCAGCTCCGGGGCCGGAATCCGGGTTAATACAGCCTGCCAGACGGCCGTGCCCGGTCTCTATGCCTGCGGTAATGCCACGAAGCCGCCCCACGGCGCAGGCAACATAGCGCCGGTACCCCAGTCCTATGCTTCTCTGTCAGGATACCGGGCGGGAGAAAACGCCGCCAGGGAGGCTCACCGGACAGGGATGCCGGTCGTATCGGACAAACAGGTGAGGGAACTGGAAGCGGCGGACCGATCGCCTCTGGATAGGAAATCCGGGGTCAAAGGTGGAGACGTTGTCTATGAGTTATTGAAGACTATTGCCCCGGCCCGGTATAGCCTGTTCCGGCGGGAGGACCGCATCAAGGAGAGCCTGGCCCGGGTCAGAGACATAAGAGCCAACTTGCTGCCGGAGGTTTCGGGCCAGGACGTCCACGGGCTCGTCAAGGCTATTGGCGCCGGCAGCGTGGCTCAGACGGTGGAGCTGGTGCTACTCAGCGCCCTGGAGCGGACTGAATGCCGCGGCCCCCATTACCGGGAGGATTATCCCTACCGTGATGACATCAACTGGCTGCGATGGGTTGTGGTCAGGAACATCGCCGGAAGGCCGCACGTCGGTGTGACGCCGGTGCCTCTGGAGAAATATCCGGTGAAACCACCGGCGCGGAAGAGGATTCCGCATCCGGTGCAAATCAGGTTGTAAGAATGGCTGTCAGCAATCAGCTTTGAGCTTTTAGCTTCTGGCCTGAAGACCGCAAACTCGCATGCGAGCTGTGGGTTGATTGCTGACGGCCGATAGCCGATAGCTTCTAGGGAGTATTTCCATGCCTGTTGAAAGAATCGACCTGGAGAAATGTGACGGCTGCGCGGTCTGCGTCGAAAGTTGCTCCACTGATGTGCTGCGGATGAAGGAGCAAACGGGCAAGGTTTATGCGGCCTATCCCGAAGACTGCCATAGTTGTTCGCTATGCGCCGCCGATTGTCCGGTAGGCGCCATCCAGGTCTCTTTTGTCACCCACATCCCGAAAGAGTTGCTGCCGTATTGATGGCCGGGGAACGTCTCCGCGGCGGGGTGGTAGCCGCAGGTCCTTTAGCCTGCGGGGGCGGGGAAAAGTGAAGCCGTTAGATAATGCTTGCATGATTTGGGATAATTGAAATCCGAAATGCCTCAAACCAGATTGACCGTCGCTGTCCGGCCCGGCGCCCGGCGCAGCGAGATAAGGGAATTCAAGGACGGCGTCTTGCAGGTGAGAATCGCAGCCCCCCCGGTCGAAGGAAAAGCCAACCGGGAGCTGATTCAGTTTCTCAGCGATGTCCTTGAAGTTGCCAGGAGCAACATCACCATCGAAAGGGGCCTGACGGGCAAGCTGAAAGTGGTGCTGGTCCGGGGCCTGGACCCGGACGCGGTGACGAAGAGGCTGAAGGTGGTGCCGTAGCGGCCGGGCTTGGCCTGCCGTCTTGAGTCTGGAGTACGGGTAGGGTGGGTCAAGCGCACATGGGGTGATGCTGACCGGGGTGGTTGCGCCAACCCACCATTCTGTCAGATCGGCTTTGACAGCTTTGTTCGACTTCTCTCGTTACTGTGGGTTCGCACAGCCACCCAGCTTCCGCGTCACCCCCGCTGTGCTTAACCCACCCTACGTTGCTGCGTTGCCGGAGTCGCGAGTCCGGGGTCAGGGGCCGGCTCACCCCACGGGCGGGATGGCTGTGCCGCCAGGCAGGTGAGCGACCCACAGGCGGGACGACTGTACCACCAGTCTGATAGCCGATAGCTGACAGCCGATAGCCGTTAGCCGACAGCTACTTCAGGTTCCTTCCCGCCACCTTCGGCGGTATCCTGGATTCGCAGGGGACCTTCACTTGACATAATCCGCACCCATGGTACCGCCCAATGTAACCCTCTTCCTTGCCCATCTGCTTGATCAATGCCTTTTGTTCATTTTGGAGAAAGTCCCGGCACTTGACTTTGTCATGTCCGGCTTCGGTGACGGCTCCGGCCGGACAACGGTCGATGCAGACCCGGCAGGACTTGTCGAGATAAAAAAGACAGTTGGCCAGATGATTCTTGTACGGCCGGGGGCGGGCCTGGATGGGGATGGTGGTCACCACGCTGCCGCAGCGCATAGCCATCCCTTTGGGGGTGATGAAGCCGTCGTTCAGGCTGAAAGTGCCCAGTCCGGCCGCGTAGGCAATGTGCCTTTGGGACCAGTTGGAAGACCTGCCTTGCGAAGTTTCGATTCCCTTGTAGAAGCCCGTCTTATGAGGCACGACGCCGTCACAACCGAGCTCGCCGAGCGCGGTTACGAGGTGTTCTGAAAGCTGGTCTAACAGCTCCTCGCCGTACCACCGCGTGTGGTTCCACCGGAGCGAGGGTATCAGGGTCTCTTTGCGCAAGCTCAGCCGGGTGGCATAGGTAATGGGCAGGACAAAAGAGATCACGGTGATCTTTCGCGGCTGGGTCCGGTTCAGTCCTTTCTCGCGGGAATGCATGTCCACGACCTCCCGTGGGGTGAGGTGGTATGGGCCGATCACCCTCTTGTATTCGCTGAAAATGGGGTCGTCGCCGTCGGCGAAGCCGACGAGCGGCTCGTCGTAGATGGGGTCGTTGTCAAAGGCGGGCAGGCGGTTGCCGGGGGTGGTGGCGACGTATTTCTTGATGGCGTTTTCGAGGAAGACAGCGGCATCCGGGTTCCGGGCCTTCATCTTTGCGTCTACCATGGTCATAGTCTTGCTCCGAAAATGATTGTCACCCTGAGCCGGAGCCCTGAGCGAAACGAAGAGGCAGGCGAAGGGTGTTTTATCCCGCGCCCCAGCTGGAAAGATTCTTCGACTGCGCTCGCTTTGCTCCGAATTACAGTCGCGCTTTCATCAGCTTCTGGTTTCAGTACACCGGAGTATGGCACAGCGCGGCGGTGGTCGTCAAGTGGCCTCTGCGCCCGCGTTGTTCACGCAATCCACTCAAATGAGGCGTTTCGCAGGCCCACCCGGAGCTGGGCGATATACAGGGCATCGTTCATGTCCACCTTATCGCCGGTCCCGTCATCGTGCTTCACGCTGGCGGCGTTAATGGGGTTAACACTCAATATGTCAGTGCCCAGCCCGCGGATGCCCACCCGGTACTGGGCAATGAACAGGGCATCCGTCATGTCCACCACCCCGTTGCTGCTGGCGTCTCCCCTGCGGAAACCGGCCGTCGCCGCTCCGGCTTGCGATACCACGCCCCCGCCACTCACCCTACTGATGCTGCTGAAATTCAACGTCACCGTGTAGACATTCGCGCTGCTGCCGGTCAATCGCAGCCTCAGGCGGGCCACGTCCAGGGGAGGCAAGGGCGCGCCGCCCACTTGGGATGCGCTGAAGTCCGTCCGGGCGCCCCCCGAAGGTGCCGCCGCCCCGGCGAAAGGCGCTTCATTGTCCACCCCCAGAACCGTCACGCCGGCCGCTTCATAAGTGACATAGGCATTGTATGCCCCTATCCCGTCGCTGATGGCAAACGCTTCTGTTCCATTCTTCAGACGGTTTATCCGCCCACGGAGAACGGCATACCCGCCAGCCACGTCCGGCACCAGCGCCGTCTCCGCCTGCAGGCTCAGAGCCGCCGAGGTCACGGCGACGTAGCCGGGCCGGGAAAGGGTATTGCTGCCGGCCATGTTAGAGGCCGTCAGGGAGACCGTGTAGTTGCCGGTCGAAGCATAGCTCTTGGAAGGGTTCTGGGAGGAACTACCCGTCCCATCCCCAAAATTCCATGACCAGCCGGTCACATTCCCGCTGGACTGGTCGGTGAAGTTTATCACCGCCCCGGGATTGGCTCCCGTCGCCGACACAGTAAAGTCCGCGACGGGCATGCTATACACCCGCTTGACCGCCGTGGCCGAACTGCTCCCCGCCGGGTTGGTCACCGTCAGCGTCACCGTGTAGTTCCCCGAGCTGGTATAGACCTTCACCGGGTTCTTCGAGGAACTCGTCGTCCCGTCCCCAAAGTCCCACAGCCAGCCAAGGACGTTGCCGGTAGAGGTGTCGGTGAAATTGACGGTCAAAGGCGCCACCCCGCTGGAGACGTTCTCCGCAAAGCTGGCCACCGGCGCGGTGTAGATGCTCACCACTTGAGATGCGATCCTGGACCCGTTCAGATTCGTCGCCGTCAGGATCACGGCGTAGTTCCCTGCCGTGTTGTAAAGCTTGACCGGGTTCTGGGAGGAACTGCCCGTGCCGTCCCCGAAGTTCCAGGACCAGCCTGTGGGCGAGTTCGTCGAGGTGTCGGTGAAGTTCACGGTGCAGGGCGCTATGCCTGTGCCGGGATTCAGAATCCTGGAGAAGCTCGTCACCGGAGGCCCGGAATCCTCGATCACCGAAACCGTGTCATCACCAGTGTTGGCCACGTAGATGCGGTTGGTGTTGGGGTTGACGCCAATGCCCCGAGGATTGGCGCCCACGGTCACCGTGGCCACCACAGTGTTGGTAACGCCGTCAATCACCGAGATATTATTGCTCCCGCTGTTGGCTACGTAGATGCGGTTGGTGTTGGGGTTGACGCCAATGCCCCGAGGATTGGCGCCCAGGGTCACCGTGGCCACAACGGTGTTGGTAACGCCGTCAATCACCGAGACGCTGGCGGGGGACCCGGGAGACCAAGCATTGGCGACGTAGATGCGGTTGGTGCTGGGGTTGACGCCGACGGCCTCGGGGAAACTGCCCACGCCCACCGTGGCCACCACGCTATTGGTGCCGCCGTCAATCACCGAGACATCGTAGCTAGACCTATTCGCCACATAGATGCGGTTAGTGTTGGGGTTGACGCCAATGCCGTGGGGGCCACTCACGGCGTCCACCGTGGCCGTCACGCTATTGGTGGCGCCATCAATCACCGAGACATTGCTCGGGGAACCGCTACTGACCGCAACGTATATGCGGTTCGTGTTGGGGTTGACGCCAACGTCATTTGCAGAAGCGCTCATGGCCACCGTGGCCACCAAGCTATTCGCGGTGCCATCAATCACCGAGACATCGTGGCCGTTGACGTTGGCCACGTAGATGCGGTTGGTGTTGGGGTTGACGGCAACGGCGTAGGGACTGTTGCCCGCGCCGGCCGTCGCCACCACGTTGCTGGTAGCCCCGTCAATCACCGAGACATTATTGCTCCCGAAATTGGCAACGTAGATGCGGTTGGTATTGGGGTTGACGCCGACGGCGTACGGGCCGCTACCGACGTACACTCTGGCGGCCAGGCTGCTGCTGGCGCCATCGATGACCGAGACGTGGCCGTAGGAGCCGGGACTGACCGCCACGTAGATGCGGTTGGTATTGGGATTGACGCCAACGCCATAGGGACTGCTGCCCACGCCCACCGTAGCCACCACGCTGTTGGTGGCTCCGTCAATCACCGAGACGTCGCTGCCCTGGCTGTTCCCTACGTAGATGCGATTGGTGCCGGCGTTGACGCCAATGCCTCGAGGATAACCGCCCATAGCCACCGTGGCCACGATGCTATTGGTGACGCCGTCAACCACCGAGACGTAGTTGCTGTCACTATTGGCCACACCATTGGCAACGTAGATGCGGTTGGTGCTTGGGTTGACGCCAATGCCCAGGGCATTGCTGCCCACGCCCACCGTGGCTACCACGTTGTTTGAAGCGCCGTCAATCACCGAGACGTTGTGGCTGTTGCTATTGGCCACGTAGATGCGGTTGGCGCCGGGGTTGACGGCAACGCTGCTGGGCGAAGTGCCCACACCCACTGTGGCCACCACGCCATTGGTAGCGCCGTCAATCACTGAGACGTTGTGGCTGGAAGCATTGGCCACGTAGATGCGGTTGGTATCAGGGTTGACGCCAACGGCCAACGGATAGGTGCCGACGCCCACCGTTGCCACCACGCTGTTGGTGGCGCCGTCGATTACCGAGACATTGTTGCTGAAATTGGCCACGTAGATGCGGTTGGTGTTGGTGTTGACGCCAATGGCCCTGGGGTTAGTGCCCACAGCTACTGTGGCCACCACTCTATTGGTCGCGCCATCGATCACCGATACATTGCCGCTACTCTGGTTGAGCACGTAGATGCGGTTGGTGCTGGGGTTGACACCAACGCCGTGGGGAAAGCGCCCGCCTTCACCCACCTTAATGGTGGAGACCACGTCCAGCGCTTCAGCCGGCCGTACGTCTGCGTACAGGTCAGTCAGCACCAGCGGAAGCAGTAGAAGCAGTACGGTCAAAGCGGCCGTTAGCTTCTTTAGTCCCTGCCGTCTGCCCGGCGGAGACAGAACCAGCCACTCAGTGCGTGTTTGCGAACGCCGCAAACCCAGGAGCATTTTTGTGCCCCTCTCTCAAGAAATAGGGCCTGAACGCGGATCAGACAACGTCTCGACCTCCGACGATTATACAGCATGCAGCAAATCCCGACAAGGCGCATAAAAGATCAAAATCCACCACCCGGTTTAGCTCCGGATCGGTGCTGGTCCCCGACGGCTTCCCTCCGGCTAAATCCTCCTTCATCTCTTCTGATGGGGGATCAGGGCCGAGCAGCCGAACCCTCCGAGCAGTGTACACGGTGGTAATCTTTGAATCTTCAATCCCGGATTTTATGCGGCGGCGGAAATGTAATACAATGCTCTGTCTAACGAACTCGAAAGGTCAATAACAGCCAATGTCACGTGAACTAATCATGCCGTGCCCCGCTCAGGCCGGGCGCCTGTCTTCAAGTCCGCCGGCGACGGGAAGCCCTGGGAGCAATCTCCCATCCCTGGCTGGCAAAGCACCGTCAAGGATGAGACCAGGGGCCCCCAGGCCGGGACGCTTGTGCGGCGACCACCCCGGCAAGCCCCCGATCTGGTCGGGGGGCACGCACTACCCCCCAATCTTGGCGCCCGTATAGAAGACAAGATGCTTTCAAAACCCAGGCAGCCGGTCTTCTATGGGTGGTGGGTTGTCGTTTGTTGTACTTCAATTACCCTCTACACTTCTGGAGTGGTCCATTTCGGGTTCACCGCCCTTTTCGAGCCGGTGGCGCAGGAGTTCGAGTGGAGCTACGCCCAGATTTCCCTGGCTGCTTCTCTGCGGGGCCTCGAAACTGGCCTCCTCTCGCCGCTGATAGGGATGCTAGTCGACCGGTGGGGTCCAAGGCGTCTCGCTTTCGTTGGAATCCTGATCACCGGCCTGGGCATCATCTTGCTCAGCCGCATCAACTCGCTGATGATGTTCTATGCAGCATTCTTTCTGATTGCCACCGGAACAAGCGCCTCCGGCCATGCGGCTATGCTCCCTGCGGTGGCCAACTGGTTCCAGAGACGGGCTGGGACAGCTATCGGGATCGTGGTCAGCGGGGCCGCCCTGGGTGGTGCGCTGGTGCCGGTGGTAACCATCCTCATCGACCGGCTCGAATGGCGAACGGCTATGCTTATTCTGGGTCTCGGTACTTGGGCCATATGCTTGCCATTGACTCTACTGCTAAGGAACAGGCCGGAAGACTACGGGTGGTGGCCCGATGGGGACAGGCCGAGCGACATGGCCGCAGGTGGTGCGAAGTCTCCCGCCAAGGGCGTGGCTGCCACTGGTGCAGCCCGGGCAGTCTTCAGCCAGCGCGCCTTCTGGCAGATAACCCTGGCATTCACCTTTCAAGGAATGGTGTCCAGCGCGGTCCTCACTCACGTGATGCCTTACTTAAGTACAGTTGGCATCCCCAGGTCGACAGCAAGTCTGGTGGCCAGCATCGTGCCGGTTGTGAGCATAGCCGGGCGTCTCAGCTTCGGATGGGTCGCCGGCAGATTCGGCAGGAGAAAGGCGGTGCTATGGATGTCCTCCATGTCGGCTGTCGGGCTGTTGTCCTTTGGACTGCTCGGCTACCGCATGTGGTTTTTGGCGCCCTTCCTCTTGTTCTACAGCATTGGCTGGGGCAGCTCGGTAACGATGCGACCAGCATTGCTCACGGCTTACTTTGGGCGGGAGAAATTCGCCACCATTCATGGTATGAACCAGGGTGTGATCCACTTTGGCGCCATGATAGGTCCTCCGCTGGCCGGCTGGGTTTTCGACGAGTGGAGGGGCTACCAGGGCGTCTGGTTCATTCTCGCCGGCGTCATCGGGGTAGCCGTGCTGATCCTGGCGGCAATGCCCCGGCCGAAGAACGGTCCGGTCGTGAACCACGAATAGACACGAATGGACACGAATAGAGACCGGATACTGTCCTTGTTTGCCGGCAGGACAGGCTTTCCAGCCTGTCCGGAGAAGGAGCGAAAGGCTGGACTGCGACAGGCTGGAAAGCCTGTCGTACTCACGCCGGAGTTGCTTGATTTTTTTCCGGGGCTGGCTTAGAATGCCGGTATGTCGAAGTTCTGCAAAGAACTGAAATGTTGCGGTGATTCTTGGTCCAAAGTGGGCTTGAACAGCGCGATGTCGAATCTTGACGGAGGAAACAATTGAAAAGATTATCTTGGGTTATTGCTGTTATTGTGGCGGTACTGGTAGTGGGCGCCTGCCGGGTGGAGGAGAGACCCGCTCCCGCTCCGGAGACCAGAGCTCCCGGCGGAACTCAGCCGGCGACACGGGAGCAGGAGTGGGACAAGGTCGTTGCCGGGGCCAGGAAAGAGGGGAAGCTTACCTGGTATAGCTTCGGCGGGACGCTTCCGCGGGACGCCGTGGCAAAGATTCTGTCCGAGAGGTATGGCATCGAATTGGAGTATCTGGTCATCAGAAGCGCCGAGTTGTTTCCCAGGGTCGTCAATGAGCGGAAGGCCGGCCTCTATATTCCCGACGTGCTGGCCGGTGGCCCCGCCGCCATGGTGGTGAACTTCAAGCCCGCCGGCTACCTGGACCCTATTGGGTCCACTGTCATTTTGCCTGAAGCCAAGGACCCGGCCGGCTGGCTCTGGGGCGGCCTGAAGTTCGTGGACAAGGAGCCATCCACCATAATATCGTTCATTGCCAAGCTGGAGAACCCCATCGCCATCAACACCGACCTGGTCCAGCCTGGCGAAATAAAGGGCTACCAGGACCTGCTCCAGCCGAAATGGAAGGGCAAGATCGAGATGAATGACCCGACCGTCGAGGGGACGGGGCTTAGCTGGTACTCCGTCGTAAGTCAAAAGCTGGGGCTGGACTACATGCGGCAACTGGCGAGGCAAGAGGTGACCTTTGTCATCGACCACCGGATCGAAATGGAATGGCTGGCGCGGGGCAAGTACGCCGTCTTGATCGGGCCGCAGGATGGTCAGTTTGCCTCGTTCAAGGATGCCGGCGCTCCGGTGGGGCTGCTGACGCCTGTTGAAGGTACCTTCCTTTCCAGCGGAGGCGGCAGCATCGCATTGATGAACCGGGCGCCCCATCCCAATGCCGCCCGCCTTTTCATCAACTGGCTTCTCACCAGGGAAGGTCAGGACCTCTGGCAAAAGTCGGCGATGCAGCAGAGCGCCCGGGTGGACCTGCCGCCGGGCTTCACCGGCACCGCGCGCAAGGAGGGGGCGGCATACATGTGGATCAGCGACGAAGATACGCTGCTCGGTAAGTCAAAGTATGGCAAAGAAGCTGCCCAGGTATTTGGCATTGTGAGATAGCTGCCCCGGGACGCGACAGGCACGCTGGCGCGGCAGGTGGCACAGGCATCCCTGCCTGTGCGTGCCGACCGGCTGACTGCTGTTGGGGTTCTCAGGCCCGGCCCGGGCTCGAACAGCGCGATGTTAAACTTGATGGAGGTGAAAAAAGTGAAAAGGTTATGCTGGTCAGTCATAGTCGCCGTTCTGGCGGTCCTGGTAGTGGGTGCTTGCCGGGTGGAGGAGAAAGCAGCTTCCAGTCCGGAGCCCAAGGCGCCGGCAACTGCTCCATTGGCAGCGTGGCAACACGAGTGGGAGCGGGTACTGGCTGAGGCTAAAAAAGAGGAGATGGTTACGTGGTATGGCTTCAGCGGGGCGGTTCCGCGCGACAGCGTGGCGAAGATCCTGGCGGACAAGTATGGCATCAAGGTGGATTTTCTCGCGGCCAGAAGCATTGAGTTATTTCCGAGGGTCGTCAATGAGCGCAAGGCCGGCCTGTATATACCGGATGTGTTGACGGGCGGCCCCGGCCCTATGGTCGTTGATTTCAAGCCTGCCGGCTTCCTGGACCGAATTGATTCCGCCGTTGTTTTGCCTGAAGCGAAGGACCCGGCCGGTTGGCTGGGTGGACAGCTCCGCTTCATTGACAAAGACCCGTCCACGATAATATCCTTCGTTGCCAAAATAGAGAATCCTATAGCGATCAACACCGAGTTGGTCCGGCCTGGCGAAATAAAAAGTTATCAGGATCTGTTGAATCCGAAGTGGAAAGGCAAAATCGTGTTCAACGAGCCACGCAGCGGGCCAGGTCTCAACTGGTACTACTTTGTGAAAGATTCGCTCGGGCCGGACTATGTGCGCCAACTGCTAAAACAAGAACTGGCTATTGTCTTTGATCAGCGGCTCCAGGCGGAATCGCTGGCGCGGGGCAAGTACGCCATCTGGTTAGCGCCGAGTGACGCGCCGCTGGCTCAGTTCAAGGACGCAGGGGCGCCCGTAGCATCATTCGTACCGGTTGAAGGGTCTTTCATGTCGAGCGGAGGCGGCAGCATGACGCTGATGAACCGTGCCCCGCACCCCAATGCAGCTCGTATTTTCATCAACTGGCTGCTCACGAGGGAAGGTCAAGACATCTGGCAAAAGGCGACGGGACAACAGAGCGCCCGTGTCGACCTGCCGCCGGGCTTTACCGGCGCTGTGCGCGAGGAGGGGGTGAAATACGCTTGGCAAAGCGATGAACAGAAGTTGCTCGAAAAAGATAGCCTGGCGTTTTCGACAGAGGCCGCCCGGATATTCGGCATCGGGAAATAGCCACCTCGGGGCGCGGCGGGCGCGGCGGCGCGGCAGGTGGCACAGGCATCCCTGACTGTGCATGCCGACCGGCTGACTGCTGTTGGGGTTCTCAGGCCGGGCCCGGGCTCGAACAGCGCGATGCTAAACTTGATGGAGGTGAAAAAAGTGAAAAGGTTGTGCTGGTCAGTCATGGTTGCTATTCTGACGGTACTGGTGGTGGGGGCTTGCCGGCTGGAGGAGAGACCCGCTCCGGCGCCGCCGCCCGGTACGCCTGCCATAGCTATCCCGGCGGCCCCATGGCAGCAAGAGTGGGAAAGAATACTGGCCGAGGCGAGGAAAGAGGAGACGGTTACCTGGTATAGCTTCACCGGAGCAGTCCCCCGCGACATCATCGGCAGGATACTGTCTGAGAAATACGGGATCAAGGTGGATTTTATGGCGGTCAGAAGCGTTGAGCTATTTCCGAAAGTTGTCAATGAGCGCAAGGCGGGGCTGTTTATTCCGGACGTGTTGTCGGGTGGCCCCGGGGCCATGGTCGTGAATTTCAAGCCTTCCGGCTTCCTGGACCCCATTGAGTCCGCTGTAGTTTTGCCTGAAGCCAAAGATCCCGCTGGCTGGCTGGGCGGACAGATCCGCTTCATTGATAAGGGGCCTTCCAGGATAATTTCGTTCGTCGCCAGTCTGGATAATCCCCTCGCTATCAATACAGAGATGGTGCAGCCTGGCGAACTAAAGAGCTACCAGGACCTGCTCCTTCCCAAGTGGAAAGGGAAAATCGTGTTCAACGACCCGAGTGTTGATGGGCCGGGGCTTAGCTGGTACTTCGCCGTTAAGGAATCGCTGGGGCTGGACTATCTGCGCCAACTGGCAAAGCAGGAGTTGGTGGTGATCATTGACCAGCGACTGCAGGCGGAATGGCTGGCCCGGGGCAAGTATGCCATCTGGTTGGCCCCGAGCGACGGGCCGCTGAGTCAGTTCAGGCAGTCGGGGGCGCCGGTACAATATTTGATGCCCGTCGAAGGGACTGCCCTGTCCAGCGGAGGCGGCAGCGTCGCGCTGATGAACCGGGCGCCTCATCCCAACGCGGCGCGGGTTTTCATCAACTGGCTTCTCAGCAGGGAAGGTCAAGCCATCTGGCAAAAAGGGGCGGGACAGCAGAGCGCCAGGCTGGACCTGCCGGATGCTTTTGCGGGCAATGCGCGCCAGGAGGGGGTGAAATACGTGTGGATCAGCGATGAGGAATCGCTGCTCAAGAGACCGGCGTACGCCAAGGACGCCGCCCAGCTATTTGGCGTTGTGAGATAGCCGTGGGGGAGAGGTAAACCAAAAACACGGTGGATTGTTACCCTCGGTGATGGAACGCCACTACCCCGGTTCGGAGTAGGCAATCCATACTTCGAAGTATTGACACACCCCGGGGCTTCGGCTAGCATGGCGACAGCGGGGATCGAACTGATGGTTCTCAGGCTCAGCCGCAACGGTCTATTGGGCGTTGTCCTCGCCGTAGTCACAATCTCCGGCGGCTTGCGTTGGCCGGCGGGGGCAGGAGCAGGCTCGCCGGCGCCCGCCTCCCAGCCCGCCGCTGCGCCGACGCCTACGGTCGTCCGGACCCCTACCCCATCGCCAACGCCGCCCCCCGCCAGCGCCCGGTCCCCCACCGCAAAGCCTCGGTCGTTGAGTGCTCCGTCCGCCACTGGCCAGGCCACCCTGGGTATCCAGTATACCCAGGTCCCGCCGGGGTACAGCGTGGGTTTCTCCGGCACCGGCGCTCCTCCTTATGCCTGGCTGGTGCTGCAGATGATCCCGGTGCCCTACCTGGTCTCGCCGGTCGGCTCGGCCCGGGCCGACGCCAACGGGAATTTCGTCGGGACCTTTGTGGTCCCCAACGTGTCCAACGGCACGTACACCCTCGAGCTCCACTACGCTTTCGGCGCCCTGGATACGGTGCTGGCTACAAAGAGCTTCAACGTGGGCTCGACTTTTCAGAACGTGAATCCCAAGCCGCCTTCGTCAGCCCCCGGCGGAGCTTTTGTCTTCGGCCAGACTAGGGCCGAGGCCCTTGCTCAGTTGCAGGCCGGGCAGATACCGCCCGGGGCCAAGCGCGTTGACATGTCCGCAGTGATTATGGCGATATACAATGGCTTAAACAACTATGCCCCGCCGCCTCCCGACAGCGTCTTACATCTGTGGGAGTTCGGCCTCTGGCGTTCGCGGGGATTAATCAGCAGATGGCAGGGTGCCCAGCTATACCTGCTTGAGGAACTCGGAGACTGGACATACGTAGTGGATTCAGCGACGTGGGGACGCCAGTGGAGCGCCTCAGGATACATCACCCTGGGCGCCCGGAACGTCACCCCAGGTGCTGCCATCCCGGTGGCGGGACTCAACCTGGTCGGGAATTTTGCCTATCCGTGGGATCTGTCGAATTATCCACATCCGCCCGTGATAGGAGGCACCGAACCCGATTATGTCGGGTCATTCTATGCCGTGGCCGCCGACAGCGTCAGAATCAGCTTTTGGTCTCCTGTCTTCACCTGGGAGTTCAGCACCCCGGTCGGCAGCGATGGCAATTTCACCGCCAGCATGGTGGTACCTGCTACCGCACCACCGGGCAAATACGACGTTTCGGTCTCTTTTCATTTCCCGGTGGACCCACTGGAAATTTCTCCGCTCAATATTGGCGTCGGCAATGGCATGCTCTTCGCTTACCCTCCGGACCTGGTGGTGCAAACCTCCGCCCCATCCGGCTGGTCTTTCGACATCGCGGCGCCGGACCGCGCCTACGTGAGGCTCGGCGGCACCGACTACCCGGGGGTGAGCCTGCCCACGGCGTCCTCATACGTGCTGCAGGGCGCGGTCACGCGGGTGGCCCCGGCTCCGCCCGGACCCGCCATCGGGATGCCGGTCAGCTTCAATGTTCTCAGCTCGCTGGGAAACAGCTCCGTATCGCCGGCCGCCCAGGTCATTATGGATGCGAATGGCCGCTTCTCCACCACCGTGAACCTGGACGCCCGGCCGGGAGACACGGTGGTCCAGGTGCAGGCCGGGGGAACTTCGACCACGGTGACCATCACCGGCTACATCCAGCCGGCCGTGCCGGTGCTTCCGGCCGGGGTGGTGCCCGGCCCCATTGTCGGCCCGGGGCAGGGGCCGGTCACCAGCTTCGCTCCCCCCGAAATCACCGTCAGTCCAGGCGCTGTTCCGCCCGGCGGCCAGCTAACGGTCACGGGGAAGCACTTCGGCTTCGGATGGGTGGACCTGTTTTTGGACAATGGCGTGCGGATGGGGGGCAGCTATGCGTTCATCGGTTTGGGGGGCCAGGCTGTGGTGACTATCCCTTTCAACACTCCCGCCGGCCCGCACAGCGTCGTTGCGGTCAACAAGACCACCAACGAATACGCCAGCGCCTCGCTGGAGGTGGGGGAGGGTGCGCCGCCGCCCACGCCAACGCCTGCACCGGCGGGGACGGCGACCCCGGTCCTCGTTTACAAGATCGGTGGCGTCTTGACCATGGCGGGAATGCCGGTGGCCGGGGTGACGGTGTATCTCAGCGGGGCGGCCTCGGGTGCCACCGTGTCCGACGGCCAGGGCCGCTATAGCTTTGCCGGCTTGCGGTCCGGGACGTACTCTATCACGCCGGTACCGGGCTTCCAGTATTTCTCACCCCGGAGCTGGACCGTGGACCTGGTGGACCGGGACCTGCTGAACCTGGACTTCGTGACGACTCCGGCCCCCCAGCCGACGCCGGTGGTTACCCCGACGGTCGCGCCGACACCTTCACCCACGCCGTCACCACCGGCGGCGCCCTCGCCAACGCCCACGGCGACGCCCCTGGCCACGCCGGTGCTGCCGCCCCTGGAGCCGGTGCCCCGAAGCCTCAGTGGAACCTTGACCCTGGCGGGAAGCGGCGCGCCGCTGGCGGGCGTGCCGGTGGTATGGAACGCCGGGCGAGGGGGCTCCGGGCTGGCCGGGTTCACGCTTACGGACGGAAACGGGCGCTACCGCTTTTCCAACCTGCTGCCCGGGGCGTATTCGGTATACCCCCAGAGCGGCGTCTACTCTTTTTCGCCCGCCAGCATCGCCGTCAATCTTCTTGACCGGGACCTGGTCCACCTGGACTTCACGGCGGCGGCCGCGGCGCAGCCATCTCCAACCCCCTCTCCGTCACCCGGGCCGACGGCCACGGTCCAGCCCTCCCCGGGGCCGGCAACTTACACCATCGCCGGGATGGTGCAGGACGTGGTGACGGCCATGCGGTTGGCCGGCGTGCTGGTACAGCTTTCCGGCGACACTGGCCCGGTGAACACTACTACCGACTCAATGGGCGAATACAAGTTCATTGTTTGGCCGGGGACCTACACGGTAACCCCTACTTCCCCCACATACTTTTTTTCGCCGGCCCGTCAGGTCTTGACCATCACCAACCAGAGCGTTTACGGGGCCAACTTCTCCACCGTGCCGCCGTTTCTGCCGGCCCCGCCGGTCGTCCCGGTACCCGGAGGGCCACTTCCAACGCCGACGCCGACCCTTCCTCCCCCCGGGGGTGTTGGTTTCTGGGGTATGCTCCGCGCCTGGGTACTTACCATTGGCGGCTTCGTGGTACCCGGCGGGGAAATGGCCGGAGCGGCGGAGGTGGGAGTCCAGTTGCTAGAGAACTTCCGGATGTTTATCCAGACCTGGGACCAGAACGTCAGCACCCAGTGGGCCATGAACCAGTATCCCCAGCAGATACCCCGGATGCTGCTTGACCCCGACGCGGGGAGCCCCAACGCCACCTGGACGGCCTACTGGCTGGTACACACTCACGAGGGAGGCGTGGGCATCCTACAGGGCCTGATGGCGGCCCTGGCGGACTACAACGCCCGGCTGCGCAGCAATACTGCGACTGATGCCGACATCCCCGGCATCATCGCCATCATCGAGGGATTCAAGGCCCGCTATCCTGCCCCTTCCGGCTCGGGGCCCAATATGCAGCTCACCGGCCACTCGCCTTTTGCTTTCTTGATCACCGATGCTCAGGGCCGGGCGCTGGGGGTAGACCCGGCAACGGGGCGGTTTGTTAACAACGTGCCGGGCGCTACCTACAACGGTGCGGGTTCGGAGCTGCAGATCGTTAACCTTCCCTATGCCTCGGGAGACTATACCGTCGCTCTGTTGCCCACCGGCTCCGGGCTTTACCAACTCGCCGTGGCAGCATTGCAGGATGGGATGCTGGCGCAGGGTGTCGCCCTGACGGGAAGCGTCAGCGCGGGTACCCAGGTGCTGCGCCGCCTGAGGACAGCCGCTGAGGGTCTTTCGCCGTCTTTTCAAATAAGCGACCCGCTGCAAATGGTCTCTCCGACCCCGGCGCCGACGCCCACACCTTCCCCCCTTCCGTCGGCGATCCCGTCGCCTTCGCCTTCCGTATCCCCGGCGCCGGGAACTCCCACTCCCGCGCCAACCCCCGGACCGTCGCCGGTACCAGCGCCCTTACCGGGGGACGTTAACGCGGACGGTGTGGTGGACATTCTGGACCTGGTTTCCATAGCTGCTTCCTTTAGCAAGAGGAACGGTGAACCCGGTTTTGAGCCCGGGGCGGATCTCAACCGGGACGGGGTGGAGGACATTTATGACATGGTCATCGCCGGCCTCAATTTTGGCCGGAGGCGGTAGACGCAGACACTCAGGGCTTGTCCACAAGTAACTTGGACAATCAGCGTCTCTTGCCGCCTGTCTTGATGATGATTCGAACTACCAGATTGCGGCCGATTGTTCAACTTAATCATGGACAACTCGGGTCCCCCCTTTTTAAACTGATCCTTACCCACATCTCCAGGGCTGGACACAGAGCGTCTCTTGAGATGTGGAACATAGGCGCAGCCAAAGGTTTGATTGCTCCAGGCGAGGTTGCGAATAACCGGTACCACAGGCGTCCCTGCCTGTGAGCGCT
>JACQUA010000244.1 GCA_016210565.1 Chloroflexota bacterium | reverse complement strand
TCCCCCGCTGGTGGCCCCAGTAGCTGACATTCAGCGGCTGCCATCCCGGGGGAAGGCCGGCTTCATCTTCGGCGAAGACCACGTTGGCGTAGCGGGCGCCGCCGCCGTAGATGGACATCGTGCCCGAGCCCGGGATAGCCCCACCCAGGTTAAGCTGGGCCAACCTCAGGGCGCGGCCGATGCTGGCCCCTGCCGGATGCGCCGGATCGGGGCCCAGGGCGCCATAGCCCGAATTAAGACGTATTTGACCGGCAACCGGCCCGTTGACGATGACCACCGGATGGATCGCGCAAGTGGTAGACTGGACCGATTGGTGTCGCAGCGCCGGGGCAACGAAAGCCTTTACCGCGGCGATCAACACCGGAAGATATTCCGGCCGTCCTCCGGTCATGGCCAGGCAGACCGCCAGCATCCGTACGGTAGCAATGCCGCCCCGCGGAAGAATCTTGCCGACCACGGTATCCGGGGAAAGGTCCGTCCCCCGGAGAATGTCGTTGACCCGGTCCTCGGTCGCCGGGAGCAACGGGAGCCCATCCCCCCACAGGTTGCGCAAGAAAAGCCGGTTCATGGAGGCTATGGCTTCCGGATAATCTCTGGCGGCGACCGTCACCGCAGAGGGCAGGATGACCCCTTTCTTCTTCGTTTTGGGCTGCCATCCGGTCAGGGCGTAGACAACCCTGTCTATGTTCTCATCTATGGGAGCCAGGTCGCTGGCAGGGAGGAACATCTCCAGGGGAAACTCCATTATGCAGGGCGACTCGGGAGGGAAACCCATCCCGGCAAAAGCGTTATTCACCACACCGGTAAATCCCTTGCGGGTGATGACCATGGTGGGTAAGCCAGCTTTCTCGATTATCGCGGCAGCCCGACCGGCGCCTGTTGAACAGCCGCCTCAGCCCGCGTTTCCTATTATGGCCGCCTGCCCTCCCTTCTGGCGGACCAGGTCGGCGATCCTCTGGTCCTGGATTTCGTGGGTACCCTCGGGAAATTCGGTGTAGGGTATTATCTTGATGTCCGGATACTTTTGTTGCAGCAGCGCCCGGATGCGGCTGAATATTCTTTCGATCTCCCACTTCCCGTTGGATATCTCGCATACCGTCTTGCCGGCCAGGGTATCCAGACGGGAAGCGTGCAGTTCGGTGATCTCGATAGGCCCGGTGGGGTCATAAACTTCCAGCGCCAGCGCGGAAAGAGTAGTGGTCACGTCAGTCCTCCTTTTGACTTCAATTTCCCTCCCCCCTTTTCACCCTTCACTTCAGCAAATCCCGGTATATCTCGGCAGCCACCGTCTGATACTGCCTTTTTATTTTGGTGATCTCAAGCCCCCGGAGTTGGTCGTGATATTTGACCCCGGGCTGACGTACCTCGTAGGGCTGGAGGAAATCGGTGGGTACGTCTTCCCTGGCGCTCTGGGCGCCGAAAGCCTGGGAAGCGATGATTTGACCCTCGCGGCTGAGCAGCCAGTTAATGAACAGGGCCGTTGCTTTGGGCTGCGGCGCTCTGTTGAGCATGGCCACACCACCGCCTTCGCCGCCCACATAGGTCCCTTCCGCGGCGGGGTCGGGCCTGATCGGCGCCCCAGCCTTGATGAACTCGGTTGTTATTTCTATTTTCAGGCCGATGGCTACCGGGTATTTTCCCCGGGCCACCCATTCCGTCTGCAAGCGGGCATCCCGGGTGAAGGCCGGTCCCTGCTTTGCCAGGTTACGCAAATAGTCCAGGCCGTTGGGAAGCATTTCACCCACAAAGGTGACGAAACCGTTGCCGGAACCTGACATGGTGGGGTCGCGGAATGATATCTTCCCTTTCCATTTAGGGTTCAGTAGGTCGTAGTAGGACTTTATCTCGCCTGCCCTGACAAGGTCGGCATTCACCCACAGCACCTGGCTGGGGAAGGCCAGGAACATCATCTGGAAGTGGCTCGGGTCAATCCATGCCAGGTCGCCTCCCCACCAGGCTTTCCTGTCCATCGCCTCGGGCAATACCAGGACTTTATCCAGCGACTCCAGCGCCCCTTCAGGCCCGAGATTGGCCACCACGGAATGTCCGCCGATGAACATGTCCGCGCTGTAAATTCCGGACCGCCGCTCGGCCAGTATCTTGGGAACGATCTCTTCCGGCTTGCC
The DNA here is from genome assembly GCA_016210565.1 of Chloroflexota bacterium. Lineage (GTDB taxonomy): Bacteria > Chloroflexota > Dehalococcoidia > JACQUA01 > JACQUA01 > JACQUA01. The sequence continues at coordinate 8,455 of JACQUA010000244.1, read as the reverse complement.
CGAAACGAACTCCAGACCGATTCCATACTTTGCTTTGAACGCCTTATTGAGGGCATCCCTTACTGTTGGTCCCATCGAAGAGCCGATCATCACCGTACCCTCTTTCCTGGCCTCGGCCACCAGCTTATTCCAGTCCTGCTGGAAGGTGGTGTCGGCAGTAGGCGCCTTCTTTTCAGGGGCCGGCGGTGACGCCGGCGTGACAGCCGGAACGCAGGCCGCGCCGGCCAATCCCGCGGCCACGACCAGGACCGCAATTACACACATCACCGTTTTCATCGTCTTGCTCCTTGTCTTATGTCTTTTGACGCCCTGCCTGCCATTCGGGGCATTCATCCAGTTGTTCGAAGCCGCAGGCCATATCCATGCCCATGATGTCGTACCAGTTCGGTTCCGAGCATGCCAGTCTGGCCGGCTGGGAGGGACTGCTGTTAAAGTGCTGGATAACCACGCCGCCGGCGATCACCGGCGACAGGACCACGTCTTCAGGCCCCCAGTCGTACCGCACTCCGTTAATCATGGAATAGCCATGCCCTTCAATAACAAAGTGGACCCTGCCTCCCTGGAACTTCTGTCTTCCCGAATGGCTGCCGGGCGGAATTTCATGTATCCAGAACAAAAGGGATTTCATGGCCACATCGTCAAAGGAAGGATGGACGTACCAGCGGTAGATGCCCATCCGGTTGGTCTCCGTTTTCTGGTCTTTTTCCCTGACGATCCAGCGGGCTTTACTCATGTAGTCGCGCCAGCGATTGCGGCGGAGGAACATCTCATCCAGCAAACTGTCCGGGTTGCCTTCGATGATAATTGGCGAGCCTTCGAGGAAAGCCCGGTCAGGTACAAAATCCCCGGGCCGGTAAAGCTCGGGCTTCTTGTCGCCTTTCCAGTCCGGGGCATCGGTCACCTGGCGGGTCTCATTGGCGGTGGCCTCCATGAAGGGCCAGAACATCAACACCAGTTGCCCGCAGGGATTGCCCTCGTCCATGTTAAAGTGCTGGTGTGAATTTTCGGTGCGGGTGACCGGCAATATCTCCAGGTCCCCCTTTTCCCAGTCCAGGTTGACGCCGTTGTTAACCGTGCGCCCTTTGCCTTCGAGGCAGAACAGCAGCCGGCCGCCGCCGCGGTGAGTATGTCTTCCCCGGGCCATCTTCTGCTGGTTGGTCCGGCTGACGCACCAGCCTGGGGCGCAGATCTGGTCCCAGTTCCCGGAATCGCAGTACCGTCTGCCGTATCCATGGCGGCTCTGGCGCCAGGGTATCTCCTGCGCCCGCAGCAGGACTTTGCCCTGTTCCCGCTGGCGGCTTTTCTCTATTTTGAATAGCAGGTTGGCATCGTACTGGTCCATGCCGGGTTCGGCTTCTCGGTCCCGTTCTTTGAGTCTTTCCATACTACTTGATAATCCCAACCTTTCGCTGTAGTTCCTTGGTGTAGGTCAGGACCTCGGGCGGCGTGCCCAGCACCTCTTTCATGATCGATGCCGTCTGGTCCCCGATGCCCACGACGAAAATATCGGTATCCACCTTTCCCATCAACTGCTTGAACTCACGGCTTCTGGTCATTTCATCGTAAGCCCTGGTGAGGATTCCCATTACATTATCCGGGGTCCCCGGAGGCGCCGCCAGGCTCTTGTCTATCAGCTTGGGCCCGATCCAGGCCACGTAAGCCTGTCCGGGAACTCCTGTGGGCTTCTTGTCCCCGAATACCTCGGAAGAGGTGGGAACGTCCGGCAGGTCGTGACGGCGCACTAACTTGCCCCCAACCACGCTGTCCTCAACCGCCAGGTTCTCGGTGAGACCTTCCTGTGTCAGGCGATTGATTATGGTGATGTTCGCCGAGCCGATAAGGTCTATCTCGCCGCGACGCAGCGCCAGCTCCATTTCACTGGTGCCGCCGTAGCCGGGGACCCATCTGAGGTTCCAGCCCAGGAACTCTTTGCCCCAGATGAGAAGCGCCTGCCAGGTCTCTTCGCCCTCCTTGGTGCCCACCACCACAGGGGGTGATTTGGCATCCGTCAGGCGTTTGGTCAGCCCTTTGCGTATCAGGAGTACATTTGCCGCCCGGCTGATGTTGCCGACGTACCTGTACCTGGTGAGGTCATATTTGCTGATGTCCCGGTTCTTCATCTGCATGGCTATGGGCGACGAAGAGTTCTGCAGTAGACCAAACCCGTCCGGCCTGGTCTTCTCATAGAATATGTTGTTGGCTACCGCTCCGGCGGCGCCGGGCTGGTTGCGTACGATGATCCTGGGGTTGCCGGGAATGAATTTGGGCAGAAACGAGGCCGACACCCGGGCTACCGTATCAGTCCCACCGCCGGCCGCCGATTCCACGGTAATCTCGATGGTCTTACCCTGATAGTATGGCGCCTGGCTTTCCCTGGCCGGGGCGACGGTAGCGGCCACGGTTGGCGCTTTTGTTGCCGGCGGGACGGACCTGGGAGGCGGCGGGGTGGCGGTGGCGGCAGTGACCACACGGGGCGTGGCCGCGCCCGGCGGCACCGCCGTGGTTGTTGCCGACGTGCATGCGGTTAGAGCCAGGAAAACCGGAAAAGAAACCAGAAATGCCAATTGCCATCTGCTCACAGCAGCTGCCCTCCTTAATTTCCCGGAAAATAGCCGGTACCATCCGCCTCCGGCGGACGCCCCCCGGTGACACAACGTTTTCATCCCTGAGTTGTGGGCGTGGCCCACGGGTACTTACCTGTTATCTCGTGTCCGACCCGGACTTAAGAACCCGCATCGGCCACGATGCTCACACACGACTAACGAGTGATTATAGCATGGCCGTCAACCGGTGTCATTGACGTCGAGAATCGTATCAGCTATCATGATGTCATGGAACGCACCACTATTTCGATTCCTGACGAATTGCTGAAGCGTCTGCGGGTGATCGCTTTCGAGCGGGGCACATCCATCGCCGCAGTGGTCCGAGAAGCCCTGGACGAGAAGGTGAAGAGTTATCGTCCGCGGCCCCGCAGTTGGGGCGTTGGAGCTTCGGGTCATTCAGACACAGCCAGCAACGCCGGCGAGATGCGGCCTGAGCCACGGTCATGGCGTTAGTTCTGGACACCGGGCCATATGCGACTCTCGACCGGGACGATGCCCAGTACCGGCGATGCCTGGACATTCTGCAAAACACAGCCGAGGACGCGCTGCAGCTACTTCCGGAGGATTAGGGTCCCGGGCACGAGAAGTGTGGGCGGTACTTGACGATAGATACCAGAACGTTTGATTGATTAGCTTTTACTCTATAGTTGCTGTCGGTGTCTAAATCCGCATGCCTTCTAGCTTGGAAATGGCGTTTGTCCATCAAATGTCCTTTACACGAAAGTCTCGGAATTCAAATAATGGAACGTCATCCTCCAATGCGGTGATTACTTCACAGGCTGTTTCTGCTGATGCTTTGCGGAGATTCCTGATCAGTTCAAAGGCAGCGGTCGGTATCAAGTCAGCTTCAATCAAGTGGAAACTAAACGTCCTTGGATTTCCTAACAGAGATTTAAGATAGACTAGGTCTGTCTCATAATGCTCTGAGTTTGATCCTTTATCGCCAGGGTCTACTATGAAATGCAGGTACGCCAGGTGTGAGCGTTCTGTTTCATAACAGGCTGATGCGGCTCGATGCAGCATCTGGTAGACAGCTTTTGAGAAGTCATCTGAGCGTAGTTCTCTTGTAGCATGTTTTTGGATTAGAGCTAACCATCCTGTCAATACCCGTAACCGGTTTGTCGGGTTATCTCCTTTCATCATCCATTCCTCGACCGTATCGTAGCGCGGCTCCTTCCACTTCGCTTCTAGAGCTAATGCCTCGGTATGCGACCTTACCATCAAATCTGTATGTGATGCTTTCCCCTTTCCTTTAGGAGCTTCGACGGTAAATTCTAGATGAAGGTCAGAACCTGGACTTATTCCCATCTTTACCAGCATGGACTCGAACTTTTCTTCATCTTTCAGTAAAGCAAATAACGGCACGGTCGACCTGGTAGGAGACTGAAATTCTTTTGGTGAATAAAGAGGCAATGCTTCGGTCAGACGATCCAAAGGTTTTTTGTCGAAATAGAATTGCTGCTTCATAATACACCGGTTACGAAAATACGCGGTACCGCAGGCGGCCCTGCCTGTATCTTGTCTCTATTTCATCCTTGGGACTCATATCTGCCTCTCTGGACAGCACATGAACTCTCTCCGCTGTTGAGTTCGAACAAGTGATGCGTCCTCGCTGAGTCTAAAACCAATTTTAGCATGCCAGTCAAGAGAATTTTGGCTGCCCGGGCCTCTTGACAATTATGACAGTATAGTGTTATAAATAACTGTCATGGAGGAAAAGAAATACACCATCGATCAACTCGGCGAGCTTACCGGCTACAAACGCCGGACTATACGCTACTATGTTCAGCAAGGAATCCTGGAACCACCGGCCGGGAGAGGCCGCGGCGGCTTTTATAATGACAGTCACCTGAAAAGACTGTCGGAAATGAAGGCGCTGCGCGAAAGGGGAATGGGACTGGCGGAGACTGTAGCCTGTCTGCAGGATGGCGTAGACAGGGAAACCCCATTCCCGCGGCAGGTCTGGGCCAGGTATGAAATCGTTCCTGGCCTGGAATTGCACCTGAGCCGGGACATGGAGGACCAGGCCGGCGCCAGGATATCCAGGATAGTTCTGGCCATCCGATCAATTCTTGAAGGAGGAAAAGAGCCATGATCCAGGAATGTTTCGGTCTGTTGACCAGGAAGGCCACCCCCGTTCCGCTCACCGGAGTCGAGGTCACGGGGACGGTCACCGGGCGGGCGGCCCGCGTCAGGGTACGGCAAACGTTCAAGAACATCGAGCCTGATCCCATCGAGGCGGTGTACAAATTCCCGCTGCCCGAAGGGGCCGCCCTGTGCGGTTTCAGGGCAGTAATCGGAGCCAGGACTATTACCGGCCAGGTCAAGGAACGGGAAGAGGCCTTCAAAGAGTATGATGATGCCCTGGCGGCGGGACATGGAGGCTATTTGCTGGACGAGGAGCGCCCCAACATCTTCACTCTTTCCGTGGGTAACCTGCCGCCCCAGGCTTCAGCGGTAATTGAGATCCAGTACGCCAGTTTGCTGGAAACCAATGGTCCGGAGGTAAGGTTCTCCCTTCCCACCACCATTTCCCCGCGCTACCTACCCGGGCGCATGGGCGATGAAGACGGCATCCCCCCGGGCAAAATTATCAACCCGGATGTTACCCTCGATGCCAAACACGGCTTGAAGCTCCAGGTCGCTATCGCCGGCAAGGACGGCGTGGCCGCGGTAGAATGCCCTTCTCACGCCATTTCGACTGAGTTCGGTCACGATTGTGTCCTGGTGTCTTTTGCCGCCGGGACCGGGGCGATGGACCGCGACTTTGTACTGAACATTAAATATGCCAGAGCCTTTGAAAACAGGGCGTTTGCTTACCGGACGGACCATGAAGTTTTCCTTCAAGCCGACCTATCTTCCGATAACGCCGATCTGCCGGCTGATGACAAACAGGGCCGGGAAATTGTCTTTCTCCTGGATTGTTCCGGCTCGATGCAGGGAATCTCCATCGCCGAGGCCAGAGCGGCCCTGGAGATATTCCTTCGTGGACTCGCGCCGGGCACAGAATTCAATTTGTACCGTTTCGGCAGCTCTTTCGACAAGCTCTTCCCGTCCAGCCAGAAATACACGCCCGACAGTCTGGACCAGGCCCTGCGGTACCTGTCGAGGACCGATGCCGACCTCGGCGGCACCGAGGTCCTGGCGCCGCTGGCGGACATCTTTGCCCGGCCCGCCGGGGCCGGGAGCGCCAGAAGCATAATTCTGATTACCGATGGACAGATCGGCAACGAGGCGGAAATCCTTGACCTGGTACGCCGCCAGGATGCTGCCAAAGCACGCCTATTCGCCGTGGGCATTGGCCACGGGCCCAATGAATACTTCATCAAGCAAATCTGCCGCATTTCGGGCGGGGCAGCGGAGATGATTGCACCGGGAGAGAGAATCGAACGTACCTAATGGAAGAACTAGAACTGAAGATTAAGATTCGCAGCGGAGATGATTGCACCGGGAGAGAGAATCGAACCCCGGGTCTTGAGGCTTTACGGCAAGGTGGTGTCCGGCTCCTTTACCGCTCTCAAAATGAGGCTGAACGCGACTGCCGTTCAGTCGCCCTCGGACCCGGTCTTCTACCGGGGCCAGAGCGTGACCATCTTCGCGCGGTTCGCGGCTGGCGCCGCGCCGGAAACCCTGACCGTCGATGGCAAGAGGGGAAGCGATCCCACCAGTTGGACGCTGTCCGTGGCCCCGGCCGCGGATGATTCCACCGCCATCCCGGTTTTATGGGCGCGGGAGCGAATCCGGGACCTCGAAGAAGGGACGGGGACGGTGGGGTCCCGTCAGACCCGAGCCGGGGGACAAAGGGAAAAGAGTGAGATCCTTGACCTGTGCCGGAAGTACGGACTGATATCCAGAGACACCAGCTACGTAGCCGTGGAACAGAGGCCGGACGAGGAAAAGACCACCGGCAGCGTTGTCCTCCGAAAGGTGCCGGTTCAGTTGACCGCCGGCTGGCATGGAACTGTAAGCGGGCTGCCGAGGCTGTCTCTTGCGCAAAACAAGTTGGCACGCGCTTCCAGGCCTATGGATGTACAACATCTGGTGGTGCCGGGAAATCGTCCCTCATTCTTATACTGCCCCCCCGCCGCCCCCCGGAATGAGCGTCCCATGCCAGAACTGTCCCGAAAAAAGGGCGCACTCACCGGGAAAAGCGATACCTTGCTGACGCTGCTGGCGCAGCAACGGCCGGAGGGCGGGTTCAGCCTCGATAAGAAGACGATCAAGGCCCTGGGACTGCAGGAGGATGAATTGAAGCAAATCGCGGGCAGGATCGAGACCCGGGTAGAGGCTGATGGCCCCGTGTTGCTGGCCACGGCAATTGTACTGTGGCTGCTGGAGAACAAGTTCGGCCAGCGGAGGGATGAATGGCAAATGGTAGTGCAAAAGAGCGTCACCTGGCTCGAAAAGCAAATCGAGATTACGGGCGCGGCAATTGGCCAGGTCAAGCTGGCAGACTGGGTGGCGGGCTACCTGGGCAAACGCCGGATCAATGTGTAGCCGTGCCCGCAGGCCGGGGAGGAGCCGCAACTCTTGACCACGGATTTATCTTGCTCAACTGGCCTTCCCTGATCCTCGCTATAACTCCATGTTGTGTCATGATCAGCTTTAGTTCCGGTTCCGCCGAAATGATTAAGAGTGAGCGCTAGATCCCGGTACGGATTTTGGCCATCGCTCTAGCTCTGACCATGGCAGCCTGTGCCATCACGCCGTTATCTCAACCGGTATCCCCTGCGCCAACGAGCGTGACACAACCAACCAGTGCGCCTAGCCCTGCACCCGCACCCTCTGTTGCCACCACCGGGGTGATAGCGTCCCCCGTGCCACAGCAGGCGCAGCCTCCAGTACCAAGCAGCCAGGTCCCGGTAACGACTAAGCCGGCTCCGGCCTGGACATTAGGTTCTAAAATGCTGATGGACCATGGTCTGCCATATGGGATTTCCTTTTCCGGCAACGAATTTGACAGCGGCTCAAAAGAGGCACTCAAATTATTGGGCAAGAAGGGTGCCGGTATTCCGTGGCTTCGCGTCGAGTTGCGCTGGGATCGTATCGAGCGCTCCCCGGGCAAATTAGACCTGGGCTACCGTGCTTATGTGAGCGCTCTGGTCTTCCGCTACAAAGACTACATCAAAACCTGGGAAATCTGGAATGAGGCTAATCTACCTGATTTTTGGCTGGGAACACCTGCCGATTACGCCAGGCTGGTAGCCGAAGCCCGCAGTGCAATAAAGGTTGCCGATCCGTATGCTCAGGTTATGATCAGCCTGGCGACCTCAAGCCGGGCGCCTGCGGATTTCTTGCCCAGGATACTAAGAGACCCAAATAACCCCCAAGCCGCTGATTCCAAATAGTTGCAGTTTTAATAGCTGTTTGAAGAAGGTGATAAACTGGTTTAGTTCGCAACACGGAAACTGGGCGGTACTTGACGATAGACAGAACCTGGACGTTTGAGTTGGACTTCAGTCTTGCAGTAGAAGTGCCAGGAACCTCTTGACAACAACTGACCTTCACACTATTATGGAACATATGTTCTGATATGGTACTCAGATATGCTTGAAGTTAAGGAAATCAATCTAACCAATCTCCGTGCGTGGGAAAATAATCCGAGATTGAATGACCACGCCGTGGATGCAGTCGCCGAGAGCATCCGTTCATTTGGTTTCAATGTTCCTATCCTGTGTGACCAGAACCTGACTATTATCGCCGGTCACACGAGGTGGAAAGCGGCCAAAAAGCTAGGCATGGGGAAAGTTCCTCGAGAAGGACGAAATTACATGTCAAAGTACCATACTGACGTGTGGGAAATACCCGCCGTCACCAATCAGGTTGAACAATTTGGTCATCCCGCCGTATGC
>JACQUA010000243.1 GCA_016210565.1 Chloroflexota bacterium | reverse complement strand
CGCTAGAAAGGGACTAACCAAATTCTTCACAAGCTCTCAGAATGACATTTTCATCATTCATTGTCCCGACTCGTCGGGATGGCCGATTGTTTAGTGTTTAGAATTTCGAATTTAGGATTTTCTGTCTGGTCATCGACATTCGGGTTTCGTCATTTGTTTGGTCATTCGTCATTCGGACTTCGTCATTACTCCAATATCAGCCTGTCCCTGATCTTGTTCCGTATGTCCCGGGCCACGACCACACGGTAGTAGTACAGGCGTTTTTGCTCTTCGCTGCAGCCGCTCAGGGCGATGGACTTGTAGGCGTTGAGGAGCACTTCCTGGTGCTGCCTCAGACCCCGGTCGACCATGTTGATGTCCCACCGGGAGCCCTTGTTGGCCCACCAGAACTGGTCGCTCTGCAACGCCGGGTCCAGCAGGGCGCGGGCGATCTCGGCGTACTGTTTGCTGGCCGGGTTATCGGCGAACTCCTGGGCCCTGTACATCAGCTCGATAGCGATGTTGAGATGCTCCCATTGCAGAATATGGAGCGGGTTGTTCTTGTCTTTCCACAGGGGATAGTAGTTGCCGGCCTTGATATCCTGTTCCGAGGTGCTCCACGACGAGGGTTTGGGAGCGCACTTCTTGCCGCGCGGAAAGAGGTCCAGCAGATCGCTGATCAGGACGGGCTTGATCTGCGCCGCCCCGGCCTCTCCCCTGTATTCGAGGATGGACAGGTGCTGCTCCGCCAGGACCTTCTTCTGCTTTATTTCCGGGTACAGGGGCCTGGCCGGGCCGATGGCTTCGTAGACATCGGCCAGGAAAAGCTTTTCCCAGTTCTGGATGTGGTGGCCGAAGGTCTCGGCGTCCATGGCGGTGATGACATAGACATCCCCGTCCTCGCGCCGCAGCCCCTTGAGATGCTCGATGAACCGCTTGCCATCGATATCCTGGAAGCTGATGCGGTTACTCAGGATGTCATCCCGGAAGAAAACGGCTAGCTTCTCGTCGTCGGCGCTGACTTCGTGCACCATGTCCATGGGCCAGGGAAGGGGGCAGGCAACGCCGCTGAGGATGATCCAGTCATGCCGGGTGGCGACCACGGCATTCACAATGTCCATGCTGAAAGCCATTTCCGGGGGGAAGAAGCCCCGGGGGGCGTAGACGTTGCCGAAGAAATGCCGGTTGGTGAGGTGGTTGCGCCGGACCTGCCGGGTCATCTCCTCCTGGGGAATCAGGGGAAGAATGGGATGGTACTTACCGGAGCCGGTGAACTCGATCTGCTTGTTCTCGGCCAGCCCCCGGAGCCCGTCTATGACATCGGCGTGGCCCGTCTCCCAGAGCAGCTCGGTGAGGGCGCCGTTGATGTTGACGGTGACGCGGGCGTAGGGGCGCCGGCGGATGACCTCGATGAGGGGCCGGTAGGACTCCTTGACGACCTTGTCCAGCACCGAGTAAAGCTGCAGCGATGGCTGGTAGAAATGCAACAGCGGGGCCCAGTAAATCATATCTGTCTCTCAGTAGGACAGGCGTCCCTGCCTGTCCGGTTGGCGTCCCTGCCTGTCCGGTTGGCGTCCCTGCCTGTCCGGTTGGCGTCCCTGCCTGTCCTGAGCGTCTTGGCGCTGCCGGTACAACAGGCGTCCCTGCCTGTCCCGAACGTCATGATGCCGTCGGTACGACAGGCGTCCCTGCCTGTCCGGTTGGCATCCCTGCCTGTCCCGAACGTCCTGATGCCGTCGGTACGACAGGCGTCCCTGCCTGTCCTGAGCGTCTTGGCGTTGCCGGTACAACAGGCGTCCCTGCCTGTTGCTGCCCATTATAGTACAAACACCGTCCTATTGAAATAAGTAGACAGACGTAAATGGGGCAGGGGCGAACTCGTGGCTGCCCGGAGGAGCCTCTTTCCCAACCCCGGCGCAGGAGAGTACCAAAAGAGAGGGATGTCCTGCATCGTTGCTCCTTTCAAAGGAAACTTACCACAGTTCTTCGCAGGCGAGGTGTGTTACATTGGCGGGGGGGCACGGCATGCCGTGCCGCTACGGAACAGGGGCGGGCGCAGTACAAGACCCACTCTACAAGACCCACAGGCGGGACGCCTGTGCCACTGGCGGGGGCATGGGCTACCCCCCGGAGGGGGCATCTTCGAGATGCTCGATGCCGCCGTGCCCCATAAAGGCGTACCACCGGGACTGTAGCGACACAAAGCTGGCGCGGTGGTCCGGGTCGGCGTTGAAATGCTGGTGCTCGGCGTAAGGGGGGATGCACACCACGTCTTCCGCCTCCCAGTCGTGCCTCACGCCATCATGGACGTCGTACCCCCTCCCCTGAAGGATCTTGTGTACCTCCTCGGTCACGTGGCGGTGTTTGCCAGACCGGCCCCCGGGAGGCAGTTCCTGGAGGAAGGCATCGTAGGTCTTGAGGCCGCAGTCGCTTTTGGGGGTTACCAGGAACTTGATGCGGCCCATCCGCGTGTTTTCAAAAGGGACCGGCGCGCCCCTGACCACGTGCGGCACTGACTGGCGCCAGGTCACTTCGTCTTCCAGCAGCTTGACGTATTCCTCGTAGGTATCCCGGGGCTTGTCGATGTGCATCACGTTTTCCAGGCGGCAGTTGATGCGATTCTGAATGGCCTGGTTGAAGCCGATCTTGAACTCCCTGCCATCTCGGGTAATATAACCGGCAAGGTTGGCAACGGGCAGGATGCCCGTTGTACCGGTAACTTGCTTGTCGGGGCCGTAGACCGGTCTGGCGTCTTCCGGTATCCTGTAGCCGGACCTCATCTCGATCTGTTCTACCCAGTGAATGCCCATGAACTCCACCATGGGGGATACGGAGTACCACATGCGCGCCCGCCGCGTCGGGTTCGGGTTGAAGTGCTGATGGTCGCAGTAGCTGGGGACGGTCATGATGTCGCCGGCCTGCCAGTCGTAGCGTTTGCCGTCATGGACTTCGTAACCTTCGCCTTCGATAATGTAGAAAATGGCCTCCCGCACGTGGCGGTGCCGGCCGCCCTTGATTCCCGGGTCCAGTATTTGCTCCAGGATGGACATGGTGCAAATCGGCGCGCGAGCGAGGCGGTCGCGGGGCGCGTTCCCGATCCAGTGCCGGCTGAACCCCATTACGCCGGTCGACCAGGGCGTGTCCGACGCTTTCAAAACGCGGGGCAGGGACGCCACTTTTTCGGCATCGGCTGCCGTGCGCTGCTGCGTCTCCTCGATGTTGCGGTTGAAATGGACCGGCTCAGGCTCACGCCTTCTTTCGGCTTCTCTCTGCATGATAGCTCCTCTGCTGATCCCGCCGGTGGCACAGGCGTCCCCGCCTGTGAGCGTTGGAATTCCGGCGAGCCCGATTTATCCGTCATTCGCACTCCGTCATTTGTCTATCACTTTCTTGATACAGTGGCAATCCGGCTCTCACAGGCACGGAGGCCTGTGGTACGGGTGGGCCGGGCGAGCCACCAGCTACTTCTCTAGCAGCGGGCCGAAAATCTCTCTGGCCGCGGCCAGCGCCTCGGCGTCCCCGGCCACGCCTTCCTCGGTGTACTCGGTGTATTTCCTGCCCGGGTTTGGTATAAGGACGGGCAGAATATGGTCGGTAGGCGCGTCCAGCCGGCGGCTCAGCAGGCCGATGGTCCGGGTCATGACGGTCTGACCTTCCTTCGTCAGTATCCAGTTGGCAAACAGCGCGGCGGCGTTCGGGTGAGGGGCCCGGTTGATTATGGAGACCATCCCCGACGACGGGCTCAGAATGCGGCTATCCGCAGCATCCAGGATGGAGATGGGAGCGCCTTCCTTGATGAAATAGAAAAGCTCGTCGCTGCTGCCGGCAATCAGGGCGCTGTATTTGCCCCGGGCCAGCCACTCCACAAGCTGGCGGTCGTTTATGGTCAGGGCCGGCTCCTGTTTCGCCAGGGCCCTCATGAAATCAAGGCCCAGGTCCTTCCCGTTCTCGCGGAACCAGCCGGAGCCGGTGCCGATCTTGGTAGGGTCCTTCAGGACGATCTTCCCCTTCCATTTCGGCGCCAGGAGGTCCTTGTAGGCGGTTATCTCGCCGGACTTCACCTGGTCGGTATTGATGGACAGGTTGGTATCCAGGCGGGCGAGGAACGGAATCATCGTGCGGGCGCGATCAAACCGGGGGAATTCCCCTCCCAGCCAGGCCTTCGGGTCCTTCACTTCGGGCAGGATGAGGACCGGCTCGACAGGGTCATAGACCCCATTGGGCTTCATCAGGTTGACGCCGAAATTGGTCCCCTGCACGGCCACGTCGTAGCTGTAGATGCCAGCGCGGCGCTCGCTCAGAATCCTTTCACCCAGCGCGGAGCCGGGCGCGGAGGTTATCTCCACGTTGATCCCGTACTTCTCCTTGACGGCCTTGATTACCTCGTTTCTCGTTTGCGGGCCCCAGGCGCTGGTGACAGCCACCGTCCCTTCCTTCCTGGCGCCGGCCACGATGTTCTCCCACTGCTGCCGCCAGGCCTCCCCGGCCGGCCCGGACCCGCCAGACGCAGCCGGAGCGGCGGGGGCGGCTGTGGGGGCTGGCGCCGCCGGCGGCGTGCAGGCGACCAGCCACGCAACTGTGAAAACCGCGATCATTGCAACAAACAAAGTTATCAGCTTCATAGCTACCTCCGAGTCGAAACTTCCAAATACCAAATTCCAAACAACCCCGTGCCCGGTCACCCGAGCACCACGAAAGGATGAAAACGCCGAATCCGCAGGGGTGCGGTCTCCGCGCCCGCGCCGGCGAGCGGCTCTCGCCGCCACGCCCGCCATTTTCCGGGCAATGTGAGCGCCGGTGTTTCCGGTATCCAAACCTGCCTCGCCGGCACAAAACGGAGCTTCATCCTTCCTGGATCGCATAATAGACCGCCATCTCCCTGCCTGTCAAGCGACACCCGCCGGCAGCACAGAGCACCAGCAGGCACACCTCTTGCCCGCCCGCTGGGGTCACCTCTTGCGGTAAACCAGATAGAGGACCGTCAGGACCAGGAGGGACACGAGGGTGATGAAGTTGGCCCCGGCGATGATGGGGTCGCGGAGATAAAGGCCGTAGACCATCCAGAAGAACACGCCCACCGAAAGTTGCACCAGGCTCTGCAGGCTCAGAGACCGCGCCGACCGGTGGCGCCAGACCTTGACTATCTGGGGGATGTAGGCGAAGGTGGTCAACGCCGCCCCGGCCATCCCCACCAGCCGCCACACCATGTCGTCAGGGGAGGGCACGCCGTTTCCTCAGCACCTTCCCGTACATGGCCAAGTATTTAGCCGCCGAAGCCCGCCAGGAGAAGTCCAGGCCCATAATCCGGGGCGACAGCTTCTTCCAGGCCGCAGCGTGCTTCTGCCAGGCAACCACCGCCGTCGTCACTGTCTCCAGAAGGACACCGGAGTCGTACTCTTTAAAGACGAAACCGCTCCCTTCGCTGAGGTCGGGAGACAGCGGCGCCACCGTATCTACCAGGCCGCCGGTGTGCCGCACCAGGGGGACCGCTCCGTAGCGCATGGCGATAAGCTGCCCGAGGCCGCAGGGTTCGAAGCTGGAAGGCATCAGGAACAGGTCGCTGCCGGCGTAGATCAGGTGGGCCAGCGGGTTGTTGAAATCCAGCGTCACCGATAGTTTGGCGGGATATTCGGGGGCCAGTTGCGAGAGGAAGAGGTGGTACTTCTCCCGCCCGCGGCCCAGTATGGCAAGCTGGAGGTCCAGCGCCATGATGCCCGGCGCCGCTTTTTCAATAATGTCCAGACCCTTCTGCTCGTCCAGGCGGGAGATCATGCCTACCAGGGGCACCTTCGGGTTGACCGGTAGCTTGAGCTTTGCCTGGAGCTCCGCCTTGTTCCCGGCCTTGCCGGAAAGGTCCGAGGCGCTGTAATGGAAGGGCAGGTGCGGGTCGGTCTCCGGATTGTATTCGTCATAGTCGATGCCGTTGACGATGCCCACGAGGTCCTTCTGGCGGAGGCGCAGCAGCTCCTCCACGCCTTCTCCATACTGTTTGGTGAGGATTTCCTTTGCGTAGGTCTCGCTGACGGTGGAGACGACATCGGCGTTCAGGACGCCCTGGCTCATGATCGTCATGTCGGTCGTGCCGGCCTTTTTGGGCCAGCGGTCCGCGGCAGAGCCGAGGTCGGAGGCCGCCAGCCACCGGTCGTCGAATGGCCCCTGGTAAGCCAGGTTATGAATGGTGAAAACCGTCGCCGCCGGCAGGCCCAGCTTCTTGACCCACAGCGGTATCAGCCCGGTGTGCCAGTCATGGCAGTGGATGACCTCGGGGCGCCAATCGGAGACCTTGAGAAACTCCATAACTGCTTTGCTGAAAAAGAGGTAGCGCTCCAGGTCTTCGTTCTCGCTGTAGACCGAGGCGCGCCCGAAGTAGCGGGTGTTTTCCACCAGGTAGATGGGGACCTTGCCCAGCATGGTCTGTTTGACCCGCGCCGTTTCGGTGCGGCGCATGATGCTGACACTGATGGACTCGATGACGGTGGTCGAAGGGAACTTGCCTTCATCGATGACGCCGTACTTCGGCATGATGAGCCGCACATCTTCTCCGAGCTGGGTCAGGGCCTTGGGCAGGGAGCCAACCACGTCGGCCAGCCCGCCCACCTTGGCCAGGGGGGTGGCTTCAGAAGCAGCAAAAAGGATCTTCATTGGCAGACCTCCGGGTAGTAGTGAGTAGCGAGTAGTGAGTAGTGAGTAGAGAATGGGAGCCACGCCCCTGCCTGGTCGATTACCGCCAGTCGAGCGGATCGGCGGGGTCTTCTCGCTACTCACTACTCGCTACTGGATTCTCCCCTATCGATCTCCCGCTTGCGGAAAACGGTGTAGTCGATATCCGGAAACAGCTTGTCCTTCTCATAGAAGTCAGCCACGCAGGCGGCGTCTTCCCGGCCGGCGAGCAGGTCTTCGCGCAACCTCTGGAAACGGGTGAGGTGGTGCTGGAAACGCTCCACCGCGTACTCGCGAGCCTGGCCGGTGGTCACCAGGAAGGGCCAATCGCTGGACTGGAGCAGGAGCAATTCCCGGGCGGCCTGGTCCAGCGCCTCTTTCTTCAGTCCGGTTGCGTCGGGGAAGGCGTCAACCAACTCCTCCATCTGCACCGAGGCCTGGTTGATCTGCGGCCACATCCATTTGGTATCCACATTCAGCCAGGTGAAATGGCCTCCCGCCTGTCCCCAGGACCCCTCGGGAAGGGCTAGGGTCTCCGCGGGCGGCTGCTCCTGGAGGAAGCTGCTGGCGGTGACCAAGTCGGCGGATGGGCTGCGACTGAGGTTCGCCAGCACGTGTTTCAGCCAGTCAACACCCTCGAACCACCAGTGGCCGAAGAGTTCCGTATCGTACGAAGAGACAATAACGCCGTACTTCTGGTTCTTGATCTGGTATTCCGCCAGGAGGTCTTCCACCAGCCGGCTGAAGTGGGCGGCGTGTTCCTGCGCCTTGCGGAACGCCCAGTAGGGGTCGTAAAATTGCTTGTGGGCCAGGTCGAGGTGGGCGCCGGTTACCTTCCAGTACCAGAGGCCCGATACGCCGTCCTTCTTGTGGAACTCCCGGTAGCTGAAGTCGCCGGGATACCCCCAGTCGGCTGACCAGACCTGCATGCTGGTCCGGTCGTTCCTGCCCAGAACTGCCACCTCAGGCTCCAGCAGCCAGTACGGAAGGTAGGTGGTCATGTTGGTCCGCTCGGTGGAGACGGGCTGCGGGACAACGTAGCGGCGGACGATATTGCCGTAAGGCCCGATCACGGCGCCCAGGGCCTTGCCCACCGGTTGGCCGCCTTCGATGGTGTGAGTTTCGGCAAAGAAGCAGCCGATTCCGAGTTCCGCCAGAAAAGCCTCCAGGCCCGGCTTGACATACTGGCCTTTTTCTCCGGCGGTGTAATAGGCGGGCCGGTAGCCGCACTCGGGAAGCCAGGCGGAGAGGGGCCTCCGGCCGAAATGGCGCTGGTATGTCCGGCGGCCCGTCTCAAGCTGGGCGTGAATCGAGCTATCCCGCTCCAGCAGCGGTAGATAGGCATGGGTGGCGGCGCTGGTGCAGAGCTCCAGATAGCCTTCATCCTGGAGCTGTTTGAAAGCGGGGATGATCTGCCCCGAAAACCGGCTATGGAAGTCATCCCATAGCTTTCGGTATCTTTCGAGGTAAAACCGGGCGAGGTAGATCAGGTGGCTTTCCCCGGCCTTCTCAAACCTCTGGACATCCTGCTCCGCCCGCTGGAGCTTGTCCCGGATGAAGTCCTTCAGGTGGTCGAGAACGAGGGGGTCGGCGAGCTGCTCCAACAGGACCGGAGTTATGGAAATGGTCAGCCGGAAGGGCAGTTTTTCTTCCCGGAGGCTGTACAGGGCGTCAAGCAGGGGCAGATAGCACTCCGAGGCGGCCTCGTGAATCCATTCCTCGCCGTGCGGCCACCGGCCGGCATTGCGGCAATAGGGCAGATGGGAGTGGAGGACAAAAGTGAAAGCGCCGGTTTTCATAGTAGTGAGTAGCGAGTAGTGAGTAGCCAGTAGTCAGTAGCCAGGAGCCGGGAGCCGGGATGCGTCTCCTCATTCTGGATTCTGAATTCTGGATTCTGAATTCTGGAATCTGACTTCTGCATTCTTCCTCTTTGCATTTTGATTTTTGATATTTGATTTGCCTGTCAGACCCGGTGGCGGCGCGCCTTCTTGGACTCGATGCAACCGCCGCTGGGGACAACGTTACCCGCGTAATCCCCGGGCTCGACCCAGCAGCCTATCTTGCAGTTACGGCCCACCGTGGTCCCCGCGGGTACCCTGGCCCCCTTCCCCACCAGGGTTATCCCGCTGTGCAGATGGTCCGGCTCGTCGAAGCTCGGCGTCAGGTCATCCCCGGCGCCGACAATAGCCCCTTCGCCTATCCAGGCATACTTGTCCACGATAGCCCGGTTCGCGGCGCTATGGCGGTCGATGGTGGCTTCGTCGAAGATAACCGAATCGACCACCGAAGCCCCCTCTTCCACATAGACGCCGGGGGAGAGGACAGAGTTCTCAACCCGGCCATTGATGATGCAGCCGTGGGAGATCAGGCTGCGGCTGATGCGAGCGTTCGGCCCCGCCTTGGCCGGCGGAGCATCCAGATACACGGTGCGCACCGTGTTTTCCGGGTCATAAAGATTGAAGTCCGGCAGGTCCACAATCAGGTCCATATTGGCCTGCCAGTAGGCTTCGACAGTACCTACGTCCCGCCAGTAGCCGTGAAAGTGATAGGCAAAAATCTTGCATTTCTCCAAGTTGCGCGGCAGGATGTCCCGCCCGAAGTCATGCTTTGAGCTGGCCAGCTTGCTGTCTTCTTCCAGGCAATCGATGAGGGTCTGTTTGTTGAAAACATAGATGCCCATGGAAGCCAGGTTGGTCTTGGGGTTTTCGACCTTCTCTTCGAAGCCCACAATACGGTCGTTGCGGTCGGTGACCACCGTACCCATGCGCCCGGCGTCCTCCGGTTTCACCTCGATCACCCCCACGGTGACATCGGCGTTCTTCTGCCGATGGGCGGCCACCATGTAGTCATAACGCATGGTGTAAATGTGGTCGCCGCCCAGGATGACCACCTGGTCCACCCGGTTGTCCTCCACGTAATAGAGGTTCTGATAGATGGCGTCGGCGGTGCCCAGGTACCAGCCCTTGCGGGTCCGGCTGAGGTATGGCTGCAGGACGGTCAGGCCGCCACTGGCGCGGTCCAGATCCCAGGGACGGCCGATCCCCAAATGGTCCACCAGGGAACGGGGATTGTACTGCGTCAGAACAGCGACGCGGAAAATGCCGGAGTTGACGCAGTTGCTCAGGGTGAAATCGATGATGCGGTAGCGGCCGGCGAAGGGCACAGCCGGCTTGGCCCTTTCGGCCACAAGGAGACTGAGCCGCTCCCCGCTGCCCCCCGCCAGGATCATAGCCAGAGTTCGAATCATATCAAGTAGCCAGTAGCCACCCCCCGGCGGGGCGGAATCTGTAATCTTCCTACGAAAATGTCACCCTGAGCCGGAGCCGCCGAAGCCCTGAGCGAAGCTAAGGGACAAGCGAAAGGGCAGGCGAAGGGTCTTTGCTCTCCCCACCCGGGAAAGAACCTGTCCTGAACGGAGTGAAGGATTCTTCGACTACGCTCGCTGCGCTCGCTTCGCTCAGAATGACAGATGGCGCAGCCATCTTCATCCTTAATGGTGCCCGCTGCAAGCGGGCATGGGTGATTGAATCTTCTAATCTTGGAATCCTTTAGGGCCAGTACATTTCCCTGGCAGCTTTGGTCAGCGCGGCCCGGTGGTCGGGATGGGCGATGGCGATAAGCTCCTGGGCCCGCTCCCGAATGGTCTTGCCGAAAAGATGGGCGATGCCGAATTCGGTGACCACGTCGTAAGCGCAGTTCCTCTGGACCGTGACGACCGTCCCCTCCGGCAACACCGGCATGATCCGGGAAACCATCCCCCCCTGGGCGGTCGAAGGCAGCACGGTGACGGAACGGCCCCCCCTGGAGAGCAGCGCCCCGAAGACGAAGGGAATCTGACCCCCGGCTACACTCAGTTGGCGCTTGCCCAGTGTTTCCGCCGCGATCTGCCCGGTGAGGTCAATGGCCAGGCAGTTGTTGATGGCCACCATGTTTTCGTGGGCGGCGATGACCCGGATGTCCTCCAGATAGCCCACGTCCACGAGGTGGAACATCGGATTGTTGGCCGCCCAGTCCATTTCCTCCTTAGTGCCTCCCCCCAGGGAGGTGACAATGACCTTGTCGGGATTGACGGTCTTATACTTGCAGTTGATCACGCCTTCCCGGACCAGGCTGATGATTCCGGAAGGCGTCGCCTCGGAATGGTAGCCGATGTCGTGCCGGTTTTCCAGCAGCCCCAGGCGCACCAGGGGTTCGGTGGTCCGCCCCACCCCGATCTGTATGGTGTCCCGATCCCGGATGAGGCTGTTAACATAACCGGCGATGTCTGTCAAATACGGCTCCGGCTTCTTCAATTCCCGTCCCGCCAGACTGCCGGCGCCGGGCGCGCCGCCGGTGCTCTTGTGTTCCACGAAGTAGCTTATTTCGGAAACATGGACGAAGTTATCCCCGTAGGTGCGGGGCAGGTTGGCGTTGACCTCGGCGATCACCACCCTGGCCTGGCGGATGTGCTGCTTCTTATTCCATAAGGAAGCGCCGAAACTGCAATACCCCTTGTCGTCGGGCGGCGAGATCTCGGTGAGCAGGATATCCGGCGGTCTTTCCGCGGGATTGTACTGGAACGGATACATCATGCCGAACTGGAAGTCCACGCGGTGGGCATCCACCGCGGCCTGGGAAACGCCCGTGGGGATGCCGATGCTGACCTTGAAGGCCTCGTCCCAGCCCTCGTCGTACCAGCCGAAGTCGTAGCCGGGGGAGGGCACGTGGACTTCGACATCCTTCAGTTCTCCCAGGCGCGCGGCCAGGGCCATGCCGATGGAAAAGGCTTCCCGGCCGGCGGTGAAGACCACCCGGTCCCGGGACTTGACCATGTTGGCCGCGGCTTCCGCCGAGATCAACTTTTTCTGGTATTCTTCGCGCCAGTTGGTTACGGACATGATTGCTGTGGCCTCCTTGCCCGGACAAGCCGGAAAAAAACAGTACCACAGGCCACCGTGCCTGTGAGGGCCGGAATTCTGACCAGGTCCGCAGGGGCAAACCGGTGTGTTCGCCCGCCCGGGCAGACCGCTCCGCTGTTTGTGTTCTTTGTTGCGCCTGCCATTCAAACATGCAGGTCAGCACCACGGGATTGGATTTGTAATTATATCATGATTGGTTGCTTCCCTTCTTCAACTCAGACAGTAGGAAACCCGTAGCGACACCCCTTGTCCCGACGCGTCGGGATCGCTACGGGTGCCCGACGTCCGTGCCAGTGTCCGGGTTGCAGTCACCTCCCGCCATGTCTTTGACAGCCTCCCGGCGGTATGCTAACATTCTGGCAACTCACAGAGGTTTTCTCTTCGAGCCGTACTCCTGAAGCCGCCAGGGCAAGGTGTCCGGCCGGTGGGCCAAAAGCCCCGAGGGTGTCGCCGGAAACGGCGCCGCCTCCCGTGTTCGGAAAGGAGAGTCCATGAAAGAGGTGTGTATTCGTTACGGCGTCCTGCCTCTGGACGACGTTGCTTCTTCCCCTCCGTTCGATCCACGACTGCCGCCCCATTTGTTTTCGATGCAGCCATGTTGCGCTTTGCGCGATGCCGCAGAGGGAGCCAGAACATGAAAGGCATCAGACCCTCAACTCGCCTGAGGGAAACGGCGTTGCTCTTTTTCCGGCTCGGGGCGACGAGCTTCGGCGG
This sequence comes from Chloroflexota bacterium, assembly GCA_016210565.1. Lineage (GTDB taxonomy): Bacteria > Chloroflexota > Dehalococcoidia > JACQUA01 > JACQUA01 > JACQUA01. The sequence goes on along the minus strand of JACQUA010000243.1, from coordinate 4,702 downwards.
GCCCGCGGTGTACATCAGCCTGATGCACGCTGAGACCGTCCGACGCCGCCGCTGGGTAGACAACCAGCGGTTTCTGGACCTGATCGGCGCTACCAACCTGATACCCGGTCCCAACGCCACCGAGATGGCGATCTATCTGGGGTTGGTCCGGGCGGGCTGGCCGGGGATGATCGCCGGCGGGGCATTGTTCATCCTGCCAGGAATGCTGGCCACGCTGGCCCTGGCCTGGGCGTACGTCACCTACGGTTCGATGCCCGAAGTGGGATGGGTGCTCTATGGCGTGAAACCGGTGGTCATCGCCATCGTGATCCAGGCGCTCTGGAGTCTGGGAAAAAATGCATTGAAAGGGCCGGTGACGGCGGCGGCGGGAGCGGGCGTAGTGGTCCTCTACCTTCTCGGGTCCAATGAGATAGCACTCCTCTTCGCCGGGGCGGCGTTGGTCCTGGTGGTGCACGCCGGAAGGCGTTTCCTTCGAACGGGGGCCGCCGCCGTGGTGATTGCAGCGGCGGCGCAAGCGCCGCTGGCCGTATTGCAAAGCGTGGCCGCGCCCTTCAGCCAGGCAACCCTCTTTCTTGCTTTCCTGAAGATTGGCGCCGTGCTGTACGGCAGCGGCTATGTGCTGCTGGCCTTCCTGAGGTCCGAGTTCGTGGAAAACCTGGGTTGGCTTACCGACCAGCAGGTGCTGGACGCCATCGCCGCCGGCCACATCACCCCGGGACCGGTCTTCTCCAGCGCTACCTTCGTGGGCTATCTGGCCGGCGGCTGGCCTTCAGCGCTACTGGCTACCCTGGGCATCTTCCTGCCATCATTCATCTTTGTGGGCTTGCTCAGCCGCATACTACCCCTGGTCAGGAAATCAGCCTGGGCGGCCACGTTCCTGGACGGGGTCAACGCCGCTTCCCTCGGCCTGATGGCCGGCGTCACGTTGCAGCTTGGCCGCGCCGCGGCTGTGGACGTTTTCACGATTGCGCTTCTTGCTGGCGCGCTTTTCATGGTGCTCCGGACCAGGGTCAATCCGGTCTGGCTGATCGTTGGCGGCGGGCTGCTGGGAGTGGCCTACAAGGTGGTTGCCAGCTAATGCAAACGCAATAAGTGTTGCATGATGACAAACGCAGGGGGCAGAGTTTTCACCACAAAGGAACGCAAAGGGGAGAGCACAAGGGGAATAAACGCGCCTCTGTGAGCCTCGGTGTCCTCTGTGGTGAAAGCGTCCCTTTGTCGGCTGCATTACGGGATACTGCATTTATTATTGCGTTTGTATTAGTGGTCCATGCCCGCTCGCCAGGGGGCGCCACGAAGGATGAAAATGGTCTGTCATTGACCGGGGCTCATTGACTTTTTGGTCTGGCGGGGGTTACAATGTTCTGGTAATCTGACAAAGGGCGATGAAGCTCGCCGTTAACCGCCCGCGGAAGGGCTGATAGCTTCTACTGGCAACTTGCTGGTAGAAGCTTTTTTTGTGTCCGCCGGATACAGGAGTCCGATTTGAACCCCATCGCCGAACCTCTGGTTGTAGGAATCATCATCCTCGGCGCCAGCCTCATCTCGCTGAGATTGGGGCTTTCCGTCGCCATTATCGAAATAGGACTCGGCCTCATCGCCGGACAGTTCGGCCTCCAGCCACAGGAGTGGATGGTCTACCTGGCCGGCTTTGGCAGCATCGTGCTGACGTTTCTGGCGGGAACGGAGATTGACACGAAGCTGATGAGGGAGAAATTCAAAGAGAGTTTCCTCATCGGGTCCCTGTCCTTTCTTCTTCCCTTCCTGGGGGCGGCGGCGTTCACCTATCTTGTGGCGCATTGGAGCGCTCAAGCCTCCCTCATTGCCGGTGCGGCCCTGTCAACCACCTCGCTGGCCGTGGTCTATTCCGTGCTGGTGGAAACCGGGCTGTCGGGAACAAGAGTGGGTAAGTTCCTCATGGCTTCCACCTTTATTACAGATATTGGCACCGCCCTGGCTCTGAGCGTCCTCTTCGTGAAGCCCACCCTTTTCACCGCCCTGTTCCTGGTCATTTCGGTTATTGTGATCGTCTTCGCCACAAGGTTTTCCCACCTGGTATTCGACAACCCCCGCTGGAAAAACAAGGTTACGGAACCGGAGATCAAATACATCTTTCTTCTCTTGCTCGCCTTCATGTTCTTTGCCCGGGTCGGCGATAGCCACGCCGTATTGCCCGCCTTCGTGCTTGGCCTGCTGATGTCAAAACACTTCACCGAGACGTCGGAGACAAAGGCCGTCCGTAACAGGCTGCGCACCGTTGCCTATGCCATAATCACCCCCCTGTTCTTCGTCGTGGGAGGCATGCGGGTATCTCTTCCGCTGATCGTCTCATCCCTGGGCCTATTCTTCGTCTTGTTCTTCCTCAAGATGGTCACGAAATTCCTCGGTGTGTATTTCCTTTCACGAAAGTTCATTCCCGGGGGCGCCATGTACACCACCCTTCTGATGAGTACTGGCCTCACTTTCGGGACCATCGCCAGCGCCTTTGGTCTTGCGTCGGGACTGATCGACCAGGTCCAGTATTCGGTCCTGGTCGGCGTCGTGGTCGTGAGCGCCGTGGTCCCCACCTTCGTCGCCCAGAAATGGTTCATGCCTGTCCACTCGGAGGACATCATGGCGTGTCATGGGTAATCCGGGTTGAACCGGTGAGGGTGTAATGTCTTTCTGGCGAAAAGATCGGGGCGACAAGCCGGGCCGCCGGCGCGACTCGGTGGACGTCGCGCTGGAAATGGCCGCCGAGCGTCCCGGCTGCCCTCTCTGCACCGTCAGCGGGCAAAGCCGCCACCGGCTCCTGTGGGCGCTGCTGTGGGAATATGTCAACGACGTGAAAGTCCGCCGGCGTTTCATCGACGCCGGCGGGTTTTGCGCCGCCGACAGCCGCTTGCTCCTCGATATCGCCCGGCGCGAAATAGGCATCTCGCACGGAATGGCGATCCTGTATAAGAATCTGGTGGAAGTCGCGGCCGGGGCCCTGCAACCCCGGCCGCGATATCGCCCGACCTGGATGAACGTCCGGGCCAGGCGGTTTGAACCGGGGAAGGCGTGCCCGGCCTGCTCCAGAACCGCCCGCTCGGCGCCGGGGTACGCCGCGCGCCTTTGTGCCGTCGCGGGGGGGTCGTCAAGCATCCGGATGGATTCCGCCTTTCCCCTCTGCCGCGAGCACTTCCAGACCTGCCTCCGGGCGGCCGCTGACGAGCCAACCCGCCGGGTCCTGGCGGCCGACCAGCGTGAAGGTATCTCGCGCCTCTACGGGCAAATCAAAAAGGCGCTTCAGGGAGAACAAAGTATTCCCGAGGCGCTATCGGGGCGCTTCCTCGCCGCCGCCTGCCGGACGGACACGCCACAAGGAACACTGGCCGGGAACGGCCCGCCAGACCCCGGTGGAGGCCCCGCGGCGGCGTATAGCTGCCCGCTGTGCCAGGCAACTTCGGTTTTGCCTTATGCACCCCGGCGCCTGAATGATCCCGCCGCGGCAGCCGCCTCTGTATGTCATGCCCATGCCAGCCTGAAAGCGATGAACGGACTGGTAGATAACCGGCACGAGTTACTGGAATTCCTGGCAAGCCGGGCGGTTGATGACCTCACCGCCATGGAGAGCGACGAGTCAGGCCGGAGCAGAAGCCGGAAGCACAGCCCGGCCCCGCCTGAGGATGCGCCTTGCCCTTTCTGCCGCGACCTGGCCGAAGCGCAGCGGCAGGCCCTGGAGCGGCTGCTGGCGCAGTTAAGCGAGGGGGAAATGCCCGACGGCCTCCTCCTGTGCCTGGACCACCTGGGACCAGTCCTGGCGCGGCTTCCCGCTGACCGGGCCGGACTACTGGTCGCCCAGCAGCGCGCGGGGCTGGAACGTCTCTCGGCCGACCTTCAGGAATTCATCGAATCCCATGACTACCGGTACCGGGGCGTGCTTTCTCCCGAGGCAAAGAGCGCCCTCCTGAGGGCGTTGCGAGTGTTCGCCTCCCGCGGGGCGTAGCCCATGCCCTCGATCCGGTCGGGGGCTTGCGGGGCGGGGATTGGTGCATCAACCACCTTCTGGCTTCTTCAGCTAATACAAGCCCACTAAATGATGACGAATAGTCTCACACCCTGTGTGTCCCACCGTTACCACAGGCCACCGTGCCTGTGAAGCTGTCCTTTCTCCCACCTGTAGGGTTTGCGTTGGAAGTCGCGCCAGTAGTACAATTCCCGTAAACTTTCCTTCAGTGGAACAGCGAGGCCCGGTTCTGTAATGGTTACTGCACGTGTTGACCTGCCTCTGGAAAAGATTGCCGAGTCTTGTGAACGGAACCACATCCGCAGGCTTTCCCTTTTTGGATCGTTTCTCCGGGGGGACTTCCGAGCAGATAGCGATATTGACTTGCTGGTTGAGTTCGAGCCGGACCACATCCCGGGATTGATCCGGCTGGCCGGAATGGAAATCGAGCTCACGGAAATCCTGGGCCGGAAGGTGGATTTGCGCACGCCCCGGGAATTGAACCGCTATTTCAGGCAGGAAGTGCTGGATTCAGCCAAGACCCGCTATGCCCAAAGATGACGCCAAGCGGTGGGCGGCGCCGGTCTGGCCATTTGAACATTGGGATTTCGTTATTGCTCAGAAAATAGGCTGTCACCCTGAGCCGGAGCCCTGAGCGAAGCGAAGGGGCAGTCGAAGGGTCTTTCGTCCCGCGCCCCGCCCCGAAAGAACTTGTCCTGAGCAGAGCGAAGG
>JACQUA010000242.1 GCA_016210565.1 Chloroflexota bacterium | reverse complement strand
GGGTGGTCTTGAGAGCAACCTTCTCCGAGCGGGCAAGGTCCAGGGCAGCGTCCAGATGCCCCTGATATATTTTTCGCAGTCCCTGGTGAATGACCCCTTCGTGCAGGCATTCCTGTTCCCGAAACCGAAAGAGTTTGCCGGCTTCTTGGGAGAGGACTCCTGCCAGACTGCGAAATGCCACAGTATGGAAATGCGGGTCAAAGACAGAGACCGCCTCAATCTCCACATCGAAGGCTTTAGCCAGCTTTAGAGCTGTTTTCAGTCCCGCCCTGGACTGGGCGCTGCCATCCAATGCGACCACGATGTCTCCCTGCCAGGGCGAGGCGTTTTTTACCACCAGCACGTCGCACCGCACCTTCCTCGCCACTCGCTCACAGACGCTTCCGATAAGGCTGCCTTCCACCGCCCCCAGTCCCCTGATGCCCATAATTAGCAAGTCATATTCATTGGCTTCTGTGTCTTTTATCAACTCCACATAGTTAGTGCCCTCTATCACCCGGCGCTGGCACGGCACAGCCGCTTGCTTACACCTGTCAGTGAGCACGTCCAGGTAGGAATGCGAAATGAGCTGCAGCCCCCTGGTGATGAGGGAATCGTGAATCTGGCGCTGTCGCTGGAGCTCCCCTTCCTCCTGGTACCGCGCGGGCAGGCCAGCTTCCATCTGCCGGAACCGGCCGTCGTGAAGACCCGCCGCGTAAACATGGCATCCCACCAGGTCAGAGCCGAACTTCTGCGCCAGGGATATCGCCATCTCGCTGGCAAGGTCTGAACAGGGAGAGTTGTCAATCGGGACGAGAATACGCTGGAATACCTTAAGCTCCCAAAATGAATTTACTTCAGTGTCATGAGATAGGCGATAAGGTCACGAAGCTGCTCGGGCGAAATACGTTGAGCATAAGGTGGCATAATATTGTCATACGAAGGGACGACATAAGTCCCGGGGTTATTGATGGACTCCTTCAGGTAGTCCTCGGCGGAAAGCGCTGGTTGCCGTTGAGCCGCCACGCTCGCCGCACGCGTAAGGTCGGGGCCCCTGGTCCCTCCGGAACCGGCTACCTGGTGGCACAGGAAACAACCAACGTTAGGGTCGTTGAACAGTACCTTGCCCTTCTCCTGGGACGTTTGCCCCAGGGCAGCTTTGCTCTCAAAAGCAAACTGGGGAGAAAGGTTAGCCAAAAGCACTATCAGTCCGACCGACCCTAAAAAGACGGCCACTACACTAGCCACTGCTTTCGGCGCAGACTCAATGGGTGATACGGCGGGGCCACGTAACAGATAAAACAAGAAACCAGCAAAAAGGGTAAACAGTGTGAAGAACACCCGGTAGGGAAAACCGAACTTGAGTCCGGAGGCATCAGTCAGAAAAATGGGCACGAGCCACGCAGCAGCTATCACGCCGCCCACCACTAAGAGAAATCTCAAACTCAGTCTCATCTTCGGATCCTTCCCTTTAATCGTGCCCGACTTTGAACCCGAGCCAGAAGATAGCGGCCATCAGTCCGAAGTAAATAAGTGTAATTAAGCCACTCATAGTCGCGGTATATCCCAGCGGCGTCAAAAAAGACTGCGCCGAGGTATCAGCCATGAACTGGAAGACGTGCCACTCGCCCCTGGACAGTTCGCGGACGGGACCCATGAATGCCATGGTGAAGACCGCCATGCTGGGCAGGAAGGCCAGCGTCAACTGTGCCCTGGTATCGATCTGTCCCCACGCCATCCGCCCCGTAGCTATTGCCTGCCGGTACAAAAGGTATACAAAAGCAGCCACCACCACCATGCCGCTAACTGCTAGTCCCTTGGCCGGCATCAACCCCAGAAAAATTGCCCTCTCCGGAATGGTCACCTCCGTGATTGGACCGGCCGGCCTGGTAGTGAGCGACGGCAAAAAATTCTGAGGGATCAGCCAGACGATAAAGCCCACCAGTGCCACCCAGAAGGCTCCCCGGAAGTAAGATTGAAAGCGGATGCCGCCTTCGATACGGCGGGTGCTCAACCACATGTAATACATGGCTCCCAGCAGGAGGAAGCCTACCAGTACACCCTGGATGACGAAGAACCATGCCAGCTTATCCGCCATGAGCAGGGTACTGATCTGGGCATTGTAGGCAAAAATCTCCTTGGTGTAAACATATCCCGCCACGGGTAGCGCCGTAAGCGCCGCTACGCCGATGAAGTTGCCAATATAGCCCATCCAATCATAAAAGCCCCGGTCTTCGTCTCTCTTGCTGGTCAGGAACATCAGGGCAGCGAACAGCGCCACCATAAAACCCCCGAAGGAGATGTTGGCAATGAACCGGTGCAGGTTTAGCCCGGGCCACGTAGCGTTGTTCATCAGTTGCCACAGACTGGCCGTCGCTGGCGAATCGGGCGGTGTCAACATGAAACTGCCCACTCCGTTCATCAAAACCATGACCACCGTCCCGACTACATTGAGGCTGACGCCTATGCTAATGTGTAGCAGCTTCCGCTGCGCCAGAGTATCCCAGGTGTACCAGTAGATGTACATCAGGCTACTCTCCACCAGCAGAAGGATGGCATACAGTCC
>JACQUA010000238.1 GCA_016210565.1 Chloroflexota bacterium | reverse complement strand
GTCATTCTGAGCTTCAGTAGGCAGCGGAAGGCTGCCGGACACATGGAATGACATCGATGTCATTGAAAGCGCACGCGAAGAATCTTTCGGGGAGAATACGAGACCGAAAGACCCTTCGACTTCGCTCAGGGTGACAACGTCATTGAAAGCGTAGTCGAAGAATCTTTCGCTTATTTCTGCAACTAAGCACTAGCAGGCTTGATTACAACGGGAAAGGACTGGATATTGTCCTATTCTGAAGGAGGATTCTAGCCATGGAAAAGATGATCGAGCGTTCAAGAGAAGCGGAACCAGTTCTCGACTCCTACGATGCTGGCCTGAAGTGGAGAATAGAAATGAGTCGTAAGAGAAAAGAGGGCAAAGTTCTCTTGAGGGCGCAGGATACCCCATGGGTACTCACTCGACAAGGATACGGTAGGAAGTATTGTAACACCAACAACTGGGATCAACTTGCTGTATCGGGCTGGACGATAAGTCGTACCAATGAGCAGAATTATCGTCGGGGTAAACATACCCACCGGGGCGGCGGCAGACTCCTTTTTTGCATGGAAGGACGAGGCCGAACGATAAACAACAATGTCAACCTGGACTGGGAGAAAGGGGATGTTGAGTTGCTGCCGGTGACGCGCACCGAGAACTCTCACGAGCATTTCAATCTGGACTCGGGCAAGCCGTGCGGGCTACTGGTTTTGATGTTCTGGCCATTCATGGAGGCTACGGCGAACGAGACACGCCAGATCAGCAACGCTCCGGACTGGAAAGGGGACAGGAAAGAAGAGCTGTACCGTCCCCAGGACTTCGTGCCCGAACAAGCCTACCTGGAGGGCTACCCCATACAATTTGATGGGCCGCCCACGAGTCTTCTGGACGACCTCTTCTTGCGCCGCAACCGGTGGCGGGACTACATGAGCCGGGCGCGGTGGATCATTAAACAAAAAGACCAGCCCGTTGAGACCAACCGGATGGGACTCTACCGCTGGTACATCCACCCATCTTTTGACAACGTGGCCATGAAAGCCATTCTATTCTGGACACACGAGATACCTGCTGGCAGTTGCTCGGGAAAGCAGAAGTTTCAGGGGGGACGCATCCATTTCGTCGTAGAGGGACATGGCTACTCCGTTATCAACGGTGTCAGGTATGACTGGGGTCCCGAAGATTTGATTCTCTCCCCCGTCATTGCCGGAGGCGTCGTGGTGCAGCACTTCAACGCCGACCCGGCCCATCCGGCGAGGTTAGCCTGCGCCGAGCCCAACTGGTATGAAATACTGGGGATGGACATGGCCTCCGGCTTCGAACAATTGGAGGACTGTCCGGAATGGAAGCCCCCTCAAAAATGAAGTTCGGTTAGAGACTTCGTCCAGCGTTGTCGTTTCTTTGAGAAGCGGAAGAGAGGTGTTCCACATTGTTGTACGGATATGGGAAAATACTGGAAGTTGATTTGGCGACAAAGGAGATTGTGAGACGGCGTGTTGACGCCCAGTTTGCTCAGCAATACATCGGCGGAATGGGCTTCAGTTCGCGAATTCTTTTCGATGAGGTTGGACCCGAGGTTGATCCTCTGGGACCGGACAACATCGTGGTCTTTGCCAATGGTCCTTTGACCGGGACGCATGCCCCTTGCTCGGGCAGAACTGAGATAACGACCAGGTCTCCGCTAACCGGGAGCATAGGTACGGGCAACACCGGCGGAATCTGGGGCGCCTTGCTGAAGCACGCCGGGTTTGATCTGATTGTGGTGAGAAGACAAGCAGAAAGGCCAGTATATCTTTGGATAAACGATGATGTGGTAGAGATAAGGGACGCGAGCCATCTTTGGGGCAAAGATACCTGGGAGACATCGGACATGCTAAGGCAAGAGCTGGCTTCGTCTTCAAAATCCGGTGTTTCTGTGCTGGCTATCGGCCCGGCAGGAGAGAATCTGGTCAAATACGCCTGTCCGCTTAACGACTACTACCACGTGGCCTCCAGGTCGGGGTCCGGTGCAGTTATGGGGGCAATGAAGCTCAAGGGGATAGCGGTCCGGGGAACTGGAACTGTGAGCATTGCCCGGCCAAAAGAGTTTCAGGAAGCAGTCAAGGAAGCCAGGGAGCGACTATTGACTGCGGATGGGGCCAGAAAGATGCCTGGCGGTCCCCCAGAAGCAAGAAGAGAATCGTTGGAACGAGGCAGCCTGCCAGCCAGGAACTACCAGACCGGAGTGTTACCGGGATGGCTAGAGACCAGGGGCCAGGACGTAGCGCGAAAATACGTGACCGGACAGGACGGCACTTGCTACGCTTGCCCTATTCCCTGTTTCAACGTGGTAGAAGTGAAAGAAGGAAAATACGCTGGCCTGAAAGAAAACAGGGGTCTCATGCCGGGGGTCGTGTACCATTGGGGAGCAAAATGCGCCATCGAGACTTTGCCTGCCATATGGAGATGCAAGGAGCTGTGCCAGCATCTCGGGATGGATTACGGATCAGCATCAGGGAGTATTTCCTTCGGCATGGAACTATTTCAGAGGGGGATAATAACCACGAGAGACACTGATGGTCTGGAACTGGGTTGGGGCAATGAAGACGCGGTCATCAAGATGCTTCATAAGATAGCTCACAGAGAGGGATTCGGGGATATCCTGGCGGAAGGAAGTGTAAGGGCGGCAGAGAAAATAGGCAGGGGCGCGGAACAGTACGTTATGGCGATAAAAGGCATGGAAATGATGATACCCGACCCCAGGTCGGGCAATAGAGGATGGGTGTTCGGATCGCTGACCAATCCGAGAGGAGGTGACAGCGTGAAGAATACCCATACCCACGCTGAAGTCCATAATCCCAACTGGGGGGTAGATAAGTTCGACATGTTCGACGATGTAAAGGCCAGGATATACAACGCACCCCCACAGGAAGTCCCGCATACATGGGAAGGGAAGCCAGCCATGTGCAAGTGGTTCGAAGACTTGTACTCGGCCATCAACAGCCTGGGACTTTGTTTCTTCACGGCAGGCTCCTGCATTGCTTTTGGCCCAACTTACCTTTCTAAGCTGTTCGCAGCTTGCACCGGCCGGGATACGTCACCCGAAGACATCATGAAAGCTGGAGAAAGGGTTTTGACTTTGCTTAAGGCCTATATCGTCAGGGATGGCCTGACGAAAAAGGATGATTGCTGGCCCGACAGGTTTTATGAGGAACCTCTGCCCGAAGGCGGCGCCAAAGGGGCCGTCCTGTCCAGGGAAACAATGGACCGGTTGCTTGAGGAGTATTATGCGTTGCGAGGATGGGAGAGGGAAACGGGCCTGCCCACCGCGAGAAAATTGACCGAATTGGGGTTGGGTGACATCGCGAATGAGTTGGTGCAGCGTGGCAAGCTAAGAGCGAATTAGGCATTCCGATGGTCGCGTCATCGGTGCGTTAATATCAAATCGTGCAAAGAATGGAAAGAACCCTGAAACCACGAATAAACACTGGTGAACACCAAATCGGCGAACCGTGGAGACGGGAAATCGTCTTCAATTCGGTAAACCGGACCGGAACTCGAAAGACCATTCGTGTCTATTCGTGTTCATTCGTGGTTTAGATTACTGACGCTCATTTGTTCTGGCCTGTTAGGGTCAGGATGTCGGCATTGAACATTGGTCTCAGCAAATACTGCGAAAGGGAGCCAGCTAATGGCATACAAGTGTTTACGCGATTGGCTTGAAACTGTGGAACTCCGAGGGGAGCTGAAACGTATCAGCGGAGCATCCGCCGATCTTGAGATGAGCGGTATTGCAGAAATCATTTGCAGGGGAGGCAAAGACCCTAAGCCGCTGCTACTGTTTGATGATATTCCTGGCTATCCAGGAGGATACCGTACCTTGTTCGGACTGTTCGGTTCGCCGTGGAGGATAGCATCGGGGTTGGGGCTACCGGAAGATCGAATTGACAGGATGAGCCTGGTCCGGAATTGGACAAAGAGATTCAAGGACCTTCCGCTTATCCCCCCGAAGATGGTTAGCTCCGGCCCCGTGCAGACTAACTCGCTCACCGGACTGCAAGTTGACCTTGAAAAGCTCCCGGCGCCGCGGTTCCATGAATTGGATGGCGGCCGCTATCTGGGCACGTGTCATGCAGTGATCCAAAGAGACCCGGATACCGGATGGGTAAACGCGGGCGCTTACCGGATAATGCTGGTTGACCGGAATCGTCTGGCGCTCCACGCGATTGAAGGGAAACACGGAAGCATAATCATGAACAAAAAGTATTTCGCCAGGGGGCAGGTCATGCCGGTGGCAATTGCCCTGGGAATAGACCCTGCCTGGTGGTGGATGTCTACGGGGCGAGCCCCCTGGGGTGTTTCAGAGTATGACTACGTGGGCGGCATCAAGGGTCAGGCAGAGGAGGTTATTAACGGTCCGTACACCAAGCTTCCTCTTCCGGCGCACGCGGAGGTTGTGATCGAGGGAGAATGTCACCCCGGGGATCTGGTTGACGAAGGACCTTTTGGGGAATGGAATGGCTATTACGGGAACCTCGGCGTTCTGCCGGTGCCGGAGCCGGTGGTTCGAGTTAAAGCCATCTACCACCGGGATAATCCTATCCTGACCTGTTCGCAAATGAGCGTTCCGCCTCATGATAGCACCCTGATGATGGCGGTATCCTGGGCCGCGGACATGTGGGCCTCGCTGGAAACTCTTGGCATTCCAGGGGTGAAGGGTGTCTGGGGCCACGAGGCAGGCTGCGCAAAGCTATTCAACGTTGTTTCTATTGAGCAACTGTACTCCGGCCATTCGCGTGAAGTCGGACTGATTATTTCCCAGCGTCCCAACGTCGGAAAGTACACCGTGGTGGTGGAAGATGATATCGATCCTTCTAATCTCGAGGAGGTAGTCTGGGCCATAACCACCCGAGCCATGCCAAAAGATTCAATCCAGATACTGGAGCGTTGTCGCAGCGGGTCTTCCGATACAACCATCCCGGTCAAAGAAAAGAAACAGTACCAAATAGCACCGAAGCCACTTTACTCTTCCAGGGTTGTCATAGACGCCTGCCGCCCCCTCGAGTCGAAAAACGAGTGGTATCCCATAGCCGGGATCAGCCCGCAACTCCGAGAACAAATCTTCGAAAAGTGGAAGGATGTCCTATCTGGCGTGGTTTAGCATCCGGGTCATGAACTGGTGGCACAGTTGGAAAAGAGATTCACTGGCCGTCCAGGTCCTGCAAGTCAGACAGTGGCGGAGCCTTTGAGCCCCCGTAGCGACAGGGCTTGTCCCTGTCGTTCGCGGATGGCTGCCAGCGTTTTTCCGACGCGTCGGGACGAGGGGTGTCGCTACGGGTTTCCGGTGTCTGGGTTGGAAGTCCGGGTCGGCGGTGACGTGTCAAATCATTTAACAAGGTAACCCAACCGGGGATTGTTTTGTCATGTAAAATGTAACCGAACGGGGTGTCTGTTTTTTCTGTGGATTGACCTTCTGGGTCGCGGTTTTCTTCTGGTAGGCCTGATAGAGTTGCTCT
>JACQUA010000235.1 GCA_016210565.1 Chloroflexota bacterium | reverse complement strand
TCCATCGTAAAAAAGCATTCGGCAGCGTCTGACCAGGGGGGTTACCCAGGTGCCCTCCTCAAACTCATCGGGTACGTTTTTTCCCCTCTCTACGATCTCCCCGATGGCTTCGTGAAAGAACACCAAGGGAGGAGCATCTGCCGGCAAAGCCTTGGCTCCCCCTTCAAACAGCGCAAAGTCCGTCCCACAAATCCCTATCCATCCGGTTTTAATGAGTACATCGTCAGGCCCGCAACAAGGCTTTGGGATGGATAGCTTCTGTAATCCTGGGATCCCAGGCTTTAAGCCCAGAGCGTTCATCTTCTCCTGGGCTACGTCCTGGTCAGGATCCTTTTTGACCTCGTCCGCTCTTTTAGAAGCGGAGGCAGGATCTTTTTGAGGAGACACAAAGATGTTTACATCGCCTTTTTCTGCTTTTATACCTTTCACAATTACAATGTTTGAGCTTTCGGAAATAATTGTCCCCCCATTAATATCCTTCTCTTCTTGTCCTTTTTGTGGCATTTTATCCATCCTCTTCTAAAACGTCTACAAATGAAGAAATGGCAGTTCTTAAGTGTGTCCTGATTATTTTTACCAACTTGCGCTTTTTATCGGGAGTAAGTCTGAATTGAGGAAGCCTGGAAAGCTCCTCATCTACCAACCTGGCAGCGAGATCATTATCGTAAAAATCACCTCTGGGTAAGTTTTTCATGTCGTTTACTGCTTCTTTTTTGTCTTCTTGCCCTTCCCTTTTTTCGGCCTTCTCAGACAATACTTCTCTAAGTTCTTTTCTAATTGTCTTCACAATAGATGAAATTCCTGAACCGGTGCCATGAACCATGCTACCCATCGTTACAATTTCTGCTTCGCATTGTTCTTCAGCATCAGGTGGAGCGGGAGAAACCCTTCCTTCAGGAGTGATTGTAACATCCCGACCTGCTTCTACATTCTTTGCCAGAGTTGTATCCTGACATCCCACCATCATCTCGGTGTCTATGGCGTCTCCCCCGATGGAGACGGATGGAACAGGCTCATCGGGGGTTACCCCGACACTGGGCTGGGCAGAAAGAAACCTCCCCCCAGGGGCAACGGCAACATCCCGACCTGCTTTTATGTTCTTGGCCAGAGCTACACCCTGACATCCCACGATAATCTGGGCATCTGTGGCGTTTCCCCCGATAGAAACGGGCGGGATGAGCTCACCAGGGGCGACCCCCAGGACCTCCGCCAGTTTTCTCAGGGTTCTGCTGGTGGGCTGACTCCTTTCATTTTCCAGGTTATAAATGGACTTTTCCGTCAAGCCCGCCAGCCTCGCCAGCTCAGAGAGGGAGAGCCCCCTTGCCTTGCGAATCCGTCGAAGAGGGGTTTCAAAACGGTCCTTCATTTTTCGTGTCCCTTCCTTTCCTTCTGGTTATCCAGAATAGTTTTTCTAGTAGATTCCTACCATGATTCTCTTTTTTACGCAAGAAAAAAAGCATGGGGTGCAGGTAACCTCTGAGATCAGGATCTCTCCTGGCGTGCCAAGAAGCTCGGGGCGGCCGTAAACCTTCGGCCGAAAACATCGGCCACGCATCCCGTCACACTCCCTCAGCCACCCCGACCTCCTGTGGGCTGGTCCATGACAGACCCTGGCTTCCATCCCCGAGAGCTTGCAGGGGAAGAAATTTCTCTTGGAGCTCCCGATACCAGGGGCTTTGTGGACCCGGTTCTGCTCCCGAAGTCTCCGATCCCAGAGTGGTTTCCCCTTTCCCTCTTGACAAAAAGATTGAGTCAGGTAGAATATAGGAAAAATTTTTCTAGTAAAAGCTTGGAAAAAGGGGTCGATGATGAATAACAAATTCGGAGAATGCTTGCGAGAAGCCAGGCTCGAAAAGAGGCTATCCCAGTTCGAGCTTGCAGTGAAAACCGGGATCAGTCCCAAGAGCATCCACCTGTACGAAAGGGGGAAAACAGTCCCCAGATTCAACCGGGTTAAGGTTTTGGCCAGGGCCCTCAGGAAACCCGTTTCTTACTTTCTGTCTGAATAGGGAAGAGAGGGCCAAAAAGATCACCAGAGAGATCGCTGAAACGCCGCCGGACACCGGCCTCATCTTTTTAAGACCTTAGAGGCTAGAGAGATCGTCGGGGGCGGCTGGGGAGAATGGCTAACGATGGGCGGAGAGCTGCCTGATCGAGCACGATCCATACTGGCTGATGGGGGAACGACTTCAAAGAGCGAGGGTACCCTCGCTGCTTCTCCCACCTGCACCTGCGAGGGAGGGTTAGGCCTTGGGCAATCATGGCAAAGATGAGCAGCAAGTCCGCGAAATCTGTCAGGTGTTGCAACAGTTCCTCGCCCCGGGCCAGGTGACCGAGCTGCGGGCGCTCTCTGTCTCGACACCCCGACGACCTGCTCCCCACACCGTCAGCGGGTACTTCGATGACTCGGGAAAGCTGGCGGCCGAGGCGGCCAGGCTCTCGCCCTATGCCCGGGGGGTCTACTTCATCCCCAACCCGGTCAACCCTGCCCTGCTGGCCCGCGCCGCCAACCGCGTCCATGCCGTAGCCCGCGAGCCACTGACCTCCGATGCCGACATCCTGCAGTATCGCTGGCTGCTGCTCGATGCCGACCCGGTTCGTCCGGCGGGCATCTCCTCCACCGAGGCCGAGCACCGGGCGGCCCTCTCTCGGGTGCAGGAGATTCGCGCCGTGCTCTCGGCCCAGGGCTGGCCCGAACCTCTCGTGGCCGACTCGGGCAACGGTGGGCACCTCCTCTACAGGATCGACCTGCCGGTCCGCGACAGCGGCCTGGTCGGGCGGGTCCTGAAGGCCCTGGCCTTCCGGTTCGACGATGCCGCAGTGACGATCGACCAGCGGGTCTTCAACCCGGCGCGCATCTGGAAGCTCTACGGGACCTGGAGCCGCAAGGGGGACGACACCCCCGACCGCCCCCACCGGCCGGCCCGCCTGTTGGAGACACCCGGCTCCCTGACTCCCGTCCCCCGGGAGCTCCTCGAGGCCCTTGCGGCCCATCTCCCCGAGGCCTCCAGGCAGGAGTCGAAGCGGCCCGACAGGAAACCCGAGCCCTTCGACCTGGAGGCCTGGATCGCGAACCATGGCCTGGAGCTCCTGGGGCCCACCCCCTGGGGAGATGGCCGCAAGTGGATCTTCCGGGTCTGTCCCTGGAACGAGAGCCACACCAACCGCAGCGCCTATCTTCTCCAGTTGGGCAATGGGGCCATCGCCGCCGGCTGCCTCCACAACGGCTGCAGGGACCGGGACTGGCACGCCCTGCGCGACCGGGTCGACCCGGGCTGGAGGGAGAGGCAGGCCCACCGGGCCGGCTCCGGGTCTGCGAATCGTGCCGGGTCCATGCCCTCCGACGCACTCGCCCCAGAGCTGGCCGGGATCCTGGCCGAGCTGGAAAGGCTGCGCCCCCCCGCGGAGGAGGCGGAAGGCGACGTCGAGGCCCAGGGAAAGAAAAGGGCCAGGCCGGACCGCAAGGCAGTGGAGGACAAGGCGCTGGCGCTGGTGGAAGATTGCGCCCGGTTGACCCGGGCCGAGCTGATGCAGGTGGTCTCCCTGCTGCGTGACCTGGGAGTCAGCCGCGATTGGGTACATGACTGGCAGGCGGCAGTTCAGGAGGCCAGGAAGAGATCCCGAAAGGCTGTCGGAGAGGAGGACCCTCCAGCTGAGCACCCCTCTTCCTGTCCCTACATAGCCAGGGAGGGACAGATCTTTTACCTCGCCCCGCGCCGCAATTCGGAAGGGGAGACCGAGATCCAGGAGAGCATCGTCGCCGATTTCGAGGCCCGGATCGTCGAGGAAGCCACCGACGAGGCCGGAGCCCGCTGGTTTACCCTCGAGGGGCGAACCAAACAGGGGCTGCGGTTCAGGCTGGAGATCCCCGCTATAGAGTTTGCCGACGATCGGATCCTGTTGGCAGCGCTCGAACAGGCCGCGGGTGCCCGCGCCCCAGTCCGGGCCGGTCAGGCCAAGCACCTGCGGCCTGCCATCAAACTGCTCACCGACTGCTCCAATGATCTGTGCCGCGTCCGCCGCTACGAGCGCACCGGGTGGTCCTCGGGGCACTTTCTGATTCCCGGCCGGGAAAGGGAAGAGGTTTCGATCCACCTCCCCCGCAAGCTCCCCTATCGGATTCCTGGCAATGCCGACCCGGATCTTGGGTTGGAGGCCCTGGCAGCCCTGCTGGAGTCCATGCTCCTCACGCAGACCACTGTAGCCGCGACGGTTGCTTTCACCGCACCACTGGCCAGCCTGGCCGGCTGGCGCGGCGAGCGCTACTGCCTCTTCATCGCCGGTCGAACCGGGAGCCTGAAGTCTTCGTGGGCGCAGGTCTTGATGTGCCTCTACGGTTCCGACTTTATCCGCGATGAGCTGCTGATCAAATGGGGGGAGGGGGCCACCCGCAATGCCGTCATGACCCTGGCCAGCCATGCCTACGATCTGCCCTTCCTGATCGACAACTACAAGCCGATCACCGGTGGAGGGGCGAAAGACTTTGTCAACCTGATCCACAACATCCTCGAAGGTGGGGAAAAGGACCGGCTCACCCCCTCAGCCAGGCTGAAGGATACCAGGCCTGTCTTTTGTTGGCCATTGGCCACCGGCGAAGATGTCCCCGACAAGGACCCGGCCAGCCTGGCGCGAATCCTGGTGGTCCACTTTGGCTGGCAACGGGGTGAGGCTAATCCCCGGCTTTCCCGGGCTCAGGCCCTTTCGCCCCACCTTCCCGCCATAGGACGGGTCTGGCTCGACTGGCTGGAGAGCGAGGAAGGGATTGAAATCGTCCGTCTCCTGGCAGGCCTCTTCGCGCAGAAGCGAGCCGAGTGGGCCGAGAAGCTCCGCAGGACTCGATCCGACATGGCAAACATCCTCCGCGTGGCCTCCAACCTCGCCACCAGCCAGCTGACCTGGCTGGCCCTGAGACGCCACCCCCAACTTGGAGAGATCGCCGAACAGTATGCCGAGGACCACGCCGAGGGCCTGGAGGAGGTCGCTACCTATATGGCCCATGCTACTGCCAGGGCACTGGAGGCTACCCGCTGGCTGGAGGCCCTGCGGGCGCTGCTGGGGGGACGCTGCATCTTGTTGGACCATGGCGAGGAACCCAGAGATAGCGAGGAGCGCGATCGCTACCTGGGCTGGCGTGGGCCTGATGGGAGCCTCTACATTGTGCCAGAGCTGGCCCGGAAGGCCATTGAGCAGCTGTTGGGTCGGGATGGCCTGGGGGAGTTGAGCGAAAGGACCCTGCATGCCCAACTAGAGGAGCTGGGAATGCTTGCCAGCAAGGGAAGGAACCAGAGGACCATACAGATTCGCGTCGGAAGCCGTGTCGACGGGCAAAGGCCGCGTGTCCTTCACCTGAAGGCAGAGGCCCTTGGAGGGGAAGAATCTCTGGAGAGAT
This sequence comes from Chloroflexota bacterium, assembly GCA_016210565.1. Classification (GTDB taxonomy): domain Bacteria; phylum Chloroflexota; class Dehalococcoidia; order JACQUA01; family JACQUA01; genus JACQUA01. Next base: position 841 of record JACQUA010000235.1, on the reverse strand, counting down.
GAAGCTGGTCTCTGATTTGGTCTCTGATTACTTTGTTAACAAATTGCCTGAGAAGCCGCGTCAGTCTTGGTGGTCTCTGGTCTCTGAAAAAAATCTCAAAGGTACCCCTCTGGAGGAAAAGTGCGCGGACTTCTGACTAATCTGCCATGCCCCATGGGATACCCAAGCCCATGAAAATGGGTGGGGCTTTTTTCGTGTCAATAGTAAGGGACCCAAGAAAGAAGGCAGATGGCGCGGTGCACAATTTTTCTGGAGGGGGATATCTTTCGAAAAAGATCAGAGACCAGAGACCACAGATTTTATGCGGGTTTAGAGACATCCCTAAAATGGGAGAAAATGACCCCTCAAACCCGAAACCTTGCGCCAATCTTGCGTTTTACGTGGTCTCTGGTTCTTTTTGGGAGGAATCAGAGACCAGCCCTTGAGGAGCCAACACCATGCTAACCCTTCGCCCCTACCAGGTCGAATGCCTGGAGGCGATTCAGATAGCCCATAGCTCTGGCAAAAACCGACTCCTGGTGAGCCTGCCCACAGGCACCGGCAAGACCGTGGTCTTCGCCCACCTGCCCCGGTGCCTCTCACTCCACAAGAAGATGCTGGTCCTGGCCCACCGGGAAGAGCTTCTGGAGCAGGCCGCCGAGAAGATCCGGGCGGCCAACCCTGGAGCCAGGGTCGAGATCGAGCAGTCCGAGCGAAGGGCCAATCCCGGGGCGGACGTGATCGTCGCCTCCGTCCCCTCCATTGGCCGGGAGGGCAGCCAGCGCATCGCACGGCTCAATCCCTCCGACTTCGGGTTGATTATTGCAGATGAGGCGCATCACGCCATCACGCCTACCTGGCG
>JACQUA010000245.1 GCA_016210565.1 Chloroflexota bacterium | reverse complement strand
GCCTGACCGCGGTCACCGGGGGCGTCAGCTACGTCTATGACGGCGACGGCTTCCGGGTGAAGAAGACCGAGAACGGAGTCACCATCTTCTATGCCAGCAAATACTACCAGAAGACGTCCCCCCCCGGGATCGCCACCTTTTACTACTACCTGGGCGGTAAACTGGTGGCCTACAGAGAAGGCTGGACCCTCCGCTACGTCCACCAGGACCACCTGACGGGCACTTCGCTGACCACGGACACCTCCGGCAACGTAGTGGGGACCATGAAGTACAAGCCCTACGGTGAAACCCGTTCCTCTTCCGGAACCCTTCCCGCCCAGAAGTTCACCGGCCAGAGCCTGGATGACATCGGCCTCTACTACTACGGCGCGCGGTACTATGACCCCGCCCTGGGGCGCTTCATCAGCGCGGATTCCCTGGTACCCGGCATGTCGGACCCGCAAAACCTGAACCGGTACACATATGTCCTGAACAATCCCCTGAAATACACCGACCCGTCGGGGCGTACGGCGAACGTGCCATCACCGCCACCCGACACCGGCATAATCCAAGATCCCTGGTGGGTGTTTGACCCCGGCGGAAACGGAGATTCAGGAGATGGAAGTGCTGGCGGATGGCCAGTGGGCGCTGCCGGAGGCTGGGACCCCTTTTCCGGGAGTCTGCTCGACCCCGTCCCGGTGCTGGAAGGTACAGGTGCGGGTGTGGGAGCTTCTTGGGCGACCCTAGCACGTTGGCCAGGCGTCGAGGTTCGGGACGACCTCATCTACGATAGGTCCATCTCGCGGCGTGGCGGCTCAAGGTATATTCAGGTACACGAACATGGCAGCGGTTGGCACGCCAACTTCGATATCGGATTGGGGAAAGAGATCTTCGGCCACCGCCTTGACTTGCCTGCCGTGGGGCCGTATGTGAAAACAGCCACTAAAGGGGTCCTCTACGTTGGGCTGGTGGTAGATGCCATCGACTTGGCCGCCTCGGCCAGGGCGGACTACCAGACAGCCGGGCAATGGAGTTTCGGGCCAAGCACTCAGCAGGCAGTGGCAAGGGTCGGAGGTGGCTGGGGGGGTGCATTGGCTGGGGCTGCCGGGGGTGCCCTGGTTGGATCAGTTGTCCCGGTTGTAGGCACTGCGGCCGGGGCTCTTATAGGCGGCGTGGTGGGAGGGATAGGCGGCAGCTTTGTAGGCGAGTGGATAGCAGCGCGGTTCCGTTGACACACGCCATGGGAAGCTACTATTGCCAGTAACCGGGAGAGGGAAAATCAAATGACACCGTGGGTTGATTCCCTGATAGCCAGATGGGGCCAGAAAAGGCAGCGAGCAGAACGGCAGTGGGAGGTGCGCCTTGACGGGACCATTTATCTGACTATGCCCTGGCGACATTTTGAAAACGACTACGGTCCCTGGGGAAGTATGCAGGCAAGGATTCTTTCCCGGTTGCGCGGGTATTGGCCGGACAGTCACGTTTTCTTTAGGGCCCACACGTACTTGCCCGAACATTATAATGAGATCTTGAGCCTATGCCGATACGAGACGATCGTGACGGGAAAGAAGGACGAGACCGTGTTCCTGTTTCCAGACTGCCAGGACAAAGAGCTCTGGGCAGCCTTCTTGGGAAGCGCAGGTTTGGTGCCTCTGGCCAGGTGCCTGTTCATCGTGGATCGAGATCCGGCAGACTGGCGCGCGGCCATGTCTCGTTTGTTTGAGATCGCTCAAGGAATAGCACAAGGAAAGAGCGCGACTGAATACGAAGCCGATATGTCAGTATGCCATTGCTTGTGCTATTCCCTCGACGAAGATCTGGTCATAGCGAAAGTCGCCCTGCCGGAAAGAACCGTGCTGTCGGTGTTGGAGGGTGCAGCGCGGGAGGAAGGTCTGGAGCTGGTTGTTCGCAGGAAGCCTTAGCTCGCCGTCCCAAAGACCGACCTCGTTTCGGCTCCCGGGTGGCTCGGTTCTGTCGCCGGTTGAGTCGTGTGGCGCTGGAAAACAATATCCCCGCACCTTCCAACCGGCGACAGCGAGTGTCTGGCTCGGAGGCGACGCTGGGTACCCTGCGAGACCGACGTCAACGGGCGGACCACGACCTACGAGTACGACACCTTCTGGCGGCCCATCAAGCTCAGGCGGCCCGGCGATGAAACGGGTACCCCGACCGTCCAGCACCAGTACCAGAACTGGGGCGTGGCCTCCTCCCAGAACATCTATACCATCCAGAAGGTGGACGCCAGCACCGCCAACGACCTGTGGGTGAAGAAATACTTCGACGGGGTGGGCCGGGTGGTGCAGACCCAGGCGCGG
>JACQUA010000234.1 GCA_016210565.1 Chloroflexota bacterium | reverse complement strand
ATTCGGACTTCGTCATTTGTCATTCCTTCCCGGAAATGTCATAAATTTGTAATATGTTTCTTCATTTATTTGATGATTTCTTAACATATCGAATGTAATATAATCTGGCTCTCTTGGCTGAGAGTTTGCCAGTTGATGGAAATGGACTACAATAGGTATTATGTCAACAGCGCCTTATCAGGCGCCGGGCAGGCGGGACGCCTGCGCCATCATCACGATATGGGAGTTGCTTTGGTAAACTCCAGCACCGGAGAAAATCCCACTCTCACAGGCGGGGACGCCTGTGCGACCTGTGCCACCATGACATATTAAGCGAGCGAGCATGGGAACAATCGTCGTCATCCCCAACTACGAAATAATAGACAAGCTATCTGAAGGGCCGGCCTCGGCCATCTACAAGGCATACCACAAGAAGAATCCGGAGAGGCTTCTCGTTCTCAAAGTCCTCAAGGCCGCTTTTCTCTCCGACCACAAGAAGTCCCAGTTAAGGCAGAAAATCGAACATCTCAGGGTCTTGAACTATCCCCTGGTGATAACCCCCATCGCCTTCGAGGCGAAAGATGGGACCTGCTTCATCAGCCAGGACTACTTCGAGGGGGTAACCCTGGACAAACTGATCGAAGATAAACGCGCCATCCCCCTGAACGATTTCTTTACCATCGCCTGCAGCCTCGCCCGGACCCTGGATAAGGTCCATGACGCCGGGATCATCCACGGGGGCATCAAGCCCCACAATATTCTCGTCAATCTCAGCACCCTCGATATCCGCCTGATAGACTTCATCAGCGCCGTCGACGTGCGGGATGTCAGCCACTTCATTTACGACCCCTCTTTCCTCAAGGAAACCCTCGCCTACACCTCCCCGGAGCAAACGGGACGGATCAGCCACCGGGTAGTCTTCTCTTCAGACATGTACTCCCTGGGCATCGTTTTCTACAAGCTGCTCACCGGCCGCCTCCCCTTTTCATCCGATGACCCCCTGGAGCTGATCCATTCCCACCTGGCCGAAGAGGCCCCCAAGGTCCATGAACTGAACCCCGACATCCCTGTCGCCCTGAGCAAGATCGTCGCCAAGCTGATGCTCAAGGAGCCGGAGAAACGCTACCAGAGCAGCGATGCCCTCCTTGCCGACCTGGTGACGTGCCGGGACGAGTATCTGGCCACGGGCGCCATCCGCGAATTTCCCCTGGAACGATTCATTCGCACCCACCGGGTTACCTTCATTTCCAAGATGGTTGGCCGCGATGCCGAAGCCAAAATCATCCTCGAGGAATACGAACAGGCCGCCGGGGGCGACTTCCGCTCGTTGTTCATTTCCGGGCTCTCCGGCATCGGCAAGACCCGCCTCATACAGGAGCTCCAGAAGCCGATTGTAAGACACCGCGGTTACTTTACCTCGGGCAAGTTCGATGTTTACCAGAAGAACATACCTTACAGCTCTCTCATCCAGGCCCTGCGCAACCTGATTCGCACCTTCCTGACCGAAAGCGATGACAGGGTGGCGCAGTGGAAGAACCGGATCCTGAAAGCGGTCGTCAAGAACGGAAAGGTCCTCACGGATGTCATCCCCGAGCTGGAGGTCCTGATCGGACGGCAACCCGAAGTCAAGGCGCTGCCCCCGGTGGAATCTCTGAACCGGTTCCATGACACCTTCGACCGGTTTCTGACCTGCCTGGCCAGCGAAGAAAACCCCCTGACCCTCTTCATCGACGACCTCCAGTGGTGCGATGTCGCCTCTTTCGACTTCCTGGCCAACATCTTCGCCAACTACAAAGACCACCCCTACCTCCTGCTCCTCGGGGCCTACCGCCACAACGAGGTGGACTCCAGTCACCCCCTGTCCAAGCTCATCCGGAACGCCCGGGATGGCAACCAGCCCCTGAAGGAGATCAGGCTGGGCCCCCTGAAGCCGGAGCATTGCCACGAAATGGTATCCTATATTCTCGACTCGCCTTTGACGCAGACCAAGGCCCTGTCCGATTTCATCAGCACCCTGAGCGAAGGCAACCCGCTGTTCGTCAGCGAGAGCCTGTCCTATCTTCACAACGAGGACCTTCTCTTCCTGGATGCGGACAGACAATGGCGGTGGGACCTGGACAAGATCCGCCAGTCCCGCATGCCGACCACGGTGGTGGCGCTCTTCAGCTCCAAGATTCAAAAACTGCCGCCCGAGCTGATAGACCTGCTGGAGTATTGCGCCTGCATGGGGAACACCTTTTCGCCCGCCGAACTGTCACTTATCCGCGAGATGACCCTGCTGGAGACCTTCGAGATTCTGAAACCGGCCCTGGGCGAGGGGTTGCTGATGGAGAACAAGAACCAGTTGCAGTTCATCCACGATAAGGTCCAGGAGGCCACCCTGTCGGCCATCCCGGCAGAGAAACGCCGCCGCATCCACTGGCAGGTCGGCCAGCATCTCCTCAGGGCAATCCCGGAGGGGACCACCAACCTGGAAAAGGCCGAAAACCTCTTCACTATTGTTTCCCACCTCAATTTGGGAAGGGATCCCGATAAAATCGGGACGGACCCGGAGACCGCCTATTTCCTGTCCGACACGAACTACCACGCCGGCAACAAGGCCCTGGACTCGCTGGCTACGGAAGCAGCCAACGAGTATTTCCGGCTCAGCCGGGAGCTGCTGCCCGCCGGCTGCTGGGAAGAGGGCCACTACGAGCGCACCTTCCGCATATTCCAGAAGGCGGCCAAGACCGAGCTGATGTGCGGAAACTACGAGAACTCCGAGAAACTGCTCACCCAGTTGCTGGACCATGCCAAGACGGACATGGACAAGGCGGAATGTCTGGCGGAACAGACCACTTCCCTGTCATCCATCGGCAATTTCATCAAGGCCATCGAGACGGCCAACCGCGGCCTGGCCTATTTCGGCAGGGCCATCCCGGAAAGCCCCCAGGAGGCGGACGCCATCAGGAAGAAGCTGATGGGTGAAATCGCCTCCGGGAATGTCGATGTCTGGGAAACCATCCTGAACATGCCCTTCACCAGCGACCGTAAGAGCAAGATCGAGCTGGTGTTCTACAGCGAGCTCATTCCCGATCTCTACATGTCCGGGCTGGTGCCCCAGCTATATCTCTCGGCCGCCCAGTCCACCCAGCACTGCCTGTCCGGCGGCATGGATGAATCCGTGATCTACTCCTTCAGCATCATGGGCCTCCAGCTCGGTGAACAGGAAGAGTTCGAGCAGGCTTTCAAATACGAAGACCTGGCGCGCGACCTTTCGGCCAAGTATCCTAACACCTTCGGCGCCACCCGGGGGATGAACGGGATCGTCTGGTGCAACATGCACTCCCGGAGCCACCCGAGGCAGATTGTCGACTATTGTCTCAAGTCCATCCAGTGCGGCAAGAACTGCGGCGACCTTTACAACGCCGGTCTCTCCTATGGGCCCTTGATGTGGAACCTTCAGGTCCACGGCGCCGATATGTCCGTTATCGAAGACTATGCCAGGGAGTGCCTCCAATTCTCCAACAGGTACCACCTGTCCTTTTCCGTCGGCCTGGCTGAAGCCATGCAGGCGGGCTGGATCGGTCCGATGAAGAAGGGCTATTCGCCCACGCCCATGGAGGACAAACTGAAGCGGTGGGAGCAGGACAATCACGTCGCTTCCGCCGGTAGCTACTATGTTCACATGGCCCTGGCGCATTACTACCTGGGGGACTACCAGAAGGCCCAGGAATACCTGGAGGGCGTCCGCCGTTACCTCTCCGGCCTGACCGATAACGTCCTCAAGCGCCAATGGCATGTCTTCCTGGTCTTGAACGCCCTCAAGCTCTACGAAAAGCAGTCAGCCATGCGCCCGGGGCGCACCACCAACGATGACAATGTCATTCTGAGCGAAGACGAGCATCCGCGAGTCGGACATGAAGCTGTCATTCTGAGCGAAGACGAGCATCCGCGAGTCGGAGTCGAAGAATCTTTCCCCGGTTCTCCTCCAGGGCTGAAAGACCCCTCGAACGCGCTCCACAAAAATCCCCCCAACCCCCCTCTATCGAAGGGAGGCGAGGGCGGACTCAAAACTCAAGACTCACAACTCAAGACTTTGCTGGCTGAAATCGGGCCGATTATCCGTAAGGTCGAGACGTGGGCGGGTCTGGGGCCCTTGTTGAAACCCTATCTCGCTTTTCTCTATGCCGAAAAGGAAAGGGTCACCGGCGACTGGAGACAGGCCCGCGGCCTCTATCTCGATGCCATAGACGCTGCCCACGAACAAAAATACACGTTCCTGGAGGGGCACATCAACGAGTGCCTCGGGGAGTTGCTCCTGCAAAACGGCCAGCATTCCGAACGGGTATACTTCGCCGAGGCGGCGCGTCTGTACAAGAAATGCCGCGCCGAACGCAAAGAAATCACTCTCATCGAGAAATACCCCGAGTATTTCGAGGAGGAGAAGACCTCCTATTCCCAGATCGAGGCGGAGCCTGCCGCTTCCTATACGCTTCCCGACCTCGACGTCGATTACCTCATGAAATCATCCCTGGCCATCTCCGCCGAGATAGACCAGGATGCCCTGTTGAAGAAGATCATGAACGCGGTCATCGAGAGCTCGGCCGCCCAGCACGGCTATCTGCTGATCGAAGACCAGGGCAACCTTTTTGTCCGGGCCGAAAGTCACATCACCGAAAAGCAAGCGGTGCGTACCCTGGACCAGAAGCTCGATGACGTCCCGGGCATCTGCGGCGTCATCGTCCGTTACGTATACCGTACCGGGGAGAGGTTGATCCTCAACAACGCCTCGCAAGAAGGCATGTTCAAAGACAACCCGGAGGTACAAAGCATGGAGCTGCGTTCCGTCCTGTGCCTGCCGGTAATCAAGCAGTCCCGCATGATCGGGGTACTCTACCTGGAGAACCGCCTGGCGGACTCCGTGTTTACCGCGGAAAAGACCCAGATGACGGAATTGTTGACCTCCCAGGCGGCCATCTCCCTGGAGAACGCCCGGCTGGTGGAGGAAATGAAAGAGGCCGAGGACCAGATCAAGAAGTCACTCCGGGAAAAAGAGGTCCTTCTCAAAGAGATACACCACCGGGTCAAGAACAACCTCCAGATCGTCCAGAGCATGCTCAACCTTCAACTGCCCTATATCAAGGACGAGCGGGCCTTCGAGCTTTTCAAAGAAAGCCAGAACCGGCTTCACTCCATGGCCCTGATCCACGAGAAGCTGTACCAGTCCGCGTCGTTGACAAAGATCGACCTGGCAGAGTATATTCAGAGCCTGGCCGCCAACCTCTTCCTTTCCTACGGGGTGACGGAGAAGGTCATCAGACCGAAGATAAACGTGGAAAACGTGGACCTTGACGTCGATACCATGATTCCCTGCGCCCTGATCATCAACGAACTCGTCTCCAATTCCCTGAAACACGCCTTTCCCGATTCTTGGCGAACCGCCGCGGAGACGGGCGAAATCCGCATCGACCTCCGCCACGACGGCGGCAACACTTTCCTTCTGACGGTCAGCGACAACGGGATAGGCATGCCCGCTGGCTTCGACATCCAGAAATGCGAGTCCCTGGGGCTCAAACTGGTGAACGTGCTCGTAAGACAGCTCAGGGGCGACATCCAGCTCGCGGTCAACGGCGGGACCGAATTCGCCATCAGGTTTGAAGCGCTGACAAGGAAATGAGCTACCCGGTACCGCAGGCCACCGCGCCTGCGAGAGCCCTGACTTCGGACCGGTACCGCAGGCCACCGCGCCTGCCAGGGCCCGGACTTCGGACCGGTACCGCAGGGCCTCCGTGCCTGCCAGGGCCCGGACTTCGGACCGGTACCGCAGGGCCTCCGTGCCTGCGAGGGCCCGGACTTCGGACCGGTACCGCAGGCCACCGCGCCTGCGAGGGCCCGGACTTCGGACCGGTACCGCAGGGCCTCCGTGCCTGCCAGGGCCCTGACTTTGAACTGGTACCGCAGGCCTCCGTGCCTGCGAGGGCCCTGACTTTGAACTGGTACCGCAGGCCTCCGTGCCTGCGAGGGCCCTGACTTTGAACAGGAGGAATATTTCGTGAATGCCCAAAAGATAACGGGAGTGAGCGGCGTGGGGCCGGTGGCTGTCTGGATATGTCTCAATGGTAGATATCCAGCCCTCGCAGGCACGGCGGCCTGCGGTACTGGCCGATGAATGAGCCTGTTCTCGCAAACCTCACCGCGGAGAAAGACCACTGAGCGCAGGCAGCGACGCCTGCGCCACCCGACCAGGTCAGAAAGTGAGAAACCAAAATGTCCGACGCAAAGATATTGATTGTCGAAGACGAAGGCATTGAAGCCCTTGACATCCAGCACCGGCTGGTGAGCCTGGGATACCCCACCCCGGAGATAGTTTTCTCCGGGGAAGATGCCGTCAAGAAAGCCGGCGAGACATCGCCGGATGTGGCACTGATGGACATCATGCTGCGTGGGGAGATCGACGGCGTGGCCGCGGCCGAGCGCATCCACACCCTCTTCGACATTCCCATTATCTACGTCACCGCCTACGCCGACGAAGATACGCTCAAGCGGGCCAAGATAACGGAACCCTACGGCTACATCATCAAGCCCTTCAAAGACAGGGAAGTCCATATCGCCATCGACGTCGCCCTCTACAAGCACAAGATGGAAAGAACACTCAAAGAGAGCGAGAAGTGGTTGGCCACCACGCTCCGGAGCATCGGGGACGGGGTAATCGCCACCGACAAGAACGGCCTCATTACCTTTATGAACGCAGTGGCCGAGGTCGTGACCGGCTGGAAGCTGACGGAGGTGCTGAACAAGAAACTCACGGCGGTGTTCAAGATAATAAACGCCGATACCCGCCAGCTCGTCGAGAACCCGGTGACACGGGTAATCCTCGAAGGGGCGGTGGTCGGTCTGGCCAACCACAAGAAACTGATCGCCCGGGACGGCACGGAAGTCCCCATAGACGCCAACGCGGCCCCGATCAAAGACGATAAGGGGAGCATTATCGGCGCCATCCTGGTATTCCACGACGTCACCGAACGGGAGAGAATCGAGGCCGAGCTGCGGACCGCCAGAGACGAGCTGGAGAAAAGGGTGGCGGAACGGACCGCAGACCTGGCCCTGGCCAATAAATATCTCAAGCAGGAGATCGAACAGCGCAAGAAGGCTGAATACAAGCTCGAGGAAAAGAATATCGAACTGGAGAATGCCAAGTGGGCCAAAGACCGTTTTCTGGCCACCATCAGCAACGAGCTGCGCACGGCCCTGAATGCCATCATCGGGTTCAGCGGCACGCTCCTGACAAAACGCACCGGAAACCTATCCGATGACCAGGAAAAGCAACTCCAGGCCATCCGGAGCAGCGCGGAACACCTGCTATCCCTCATCAACTACCTGCTTGACCTTGCCAAGATCGAGTACGGCAAGGTGGAGATCAGGACCGAGCCGGTGGACGTGGCCGGCGTCATTCGCGAAGTGGTCGAAGCCATGCAGCCGGTGGCGCAACAGAAGGGGCTGAAGTTCACTGACAACATACCCAAAAGCCAGGTCGTGATACGCACGCACGCCCGGGCGCTGAACCAGATACTTCTGAACCTGACCAACAACGCCATCAAGTTCACCGAGAAAGGTGAAGTCCGTCTCGAGTTCGCCCAGCAGTACCGGGGAGGGGGGTTCCAGACGGAGATCAGTGTGGTCGATACCGGGGTTGGCATCCGCGAGGAGGACCAGAAGAGAATTTTTGAACCGTTCCCCCAGTTGAAGGCGGCGCCATCCTCCCTGCGGGAAGGGGCCGGGCTTGGCCTGCATCTCAGCCAGAAGCTGGCCGAACTCATCGGCGGCGAGATCAGTTGCCGCAGCGCCTACGGACGCGGCAGCACCTTTACACTCACGCTGAAATAAACCGGTACCACAGGCGTCCCTGCCTGTGAGAGCCGCTGGAGTTCACAAAGTTGGAAGGCTAGAAAGTTGGAGTGCAGGTGGTGTGTCGTGTCTCACAGGCACGGAGGCCTGTGGTACCCCCGGGGGGCACGGTGTAACGAATTTGTAATATCTTTTGGCCCGTTGTTATGATTGTTTGATAGTTTTTTTAGTATACTTCGACGTTGTGTGAGTATTATGTCATCCGCAACCTGTGATGTGTCATTCGTCCCAGACCGTGCCTTCCCCGTCCGGAGGCGGGCGAGATGTGCAATCCCGCTTGATCCCCCTTTGCGAAACTGATCGTGTCCCACATCTCGGGCTGGACACAGGGGACCGGTACCGCAGGCCTCCGTGCCTGCGAGAGTTGGACCTTGTACGGCGCCTTCTTGTGCCAATGACCATTTCCGGAACGAATTGGATGCTTGCCATTCGTCACCAACGGATTAAGTTTGCCT
>JACQUA010000237.1 GCA_016210565.1 Chloroflexota bacterium | reverse complement strand
TGTCCTGAGCGGAGCGAAGGATTCTTCGACTACGCTCGCTACGCTCGCTTCGCTCAGAATGACATTTTCATCGTTCATTGTCACGACTCGTCGGGATGGCCGATTGTTTGGTCATTCGTCATTCGAATTTCGTAATTAGTAATTCTCACCAGTACTTAATTGGAAAAGAAAGCGCGTAATAATGGGAAAAGACCCTTCGACTACGCTCAGGGTGACAGCCATCGGGATCTGTCATTCTGAGCGAAGCGAAGAATCTTTTCGCGGAATTCTGCAACTAAGCACTAGCTCCTGTTCAGGTTAAAAGGACAAGACGACATGCCCAGATGGGGTATGGCCATCGACTTGAAGAAGTGCATGAATTGCCAGACATGCGTGGTTGCCTGCAAGACCGAGAACTTCGTTCCGGCAGGCTTCTTCTGGAACCGCATCCTGGACTATGAGGACGGCGACTTCCCCTCAGTGCTGCGGCGTTTCCTGCCGTCCGCCTGCATGCACTGCGAGGACCCGGCCTGCATCAAGGTCTGCCCATCAGGCGCCACGCAGCAGCGGACGGATGGCGTAGTCTACGTCGACTACACCAGGTGCATCGGCTGCCGGTACTGCCTGGTGGCCTGCCCCTACCAGTCCCGCAGTTTTGTATCGCGGATCGAACCGTTCTTCAAGGAAGGCTTCACCGAACACGAGAAGTTTCCCTACGAGCTTAGAGAGCCCTCGCAGAGGCACGAGACCGGCACGGTCTTCAAGTGCACGCTTTGCCTCCACCGGATCGACGCCGGGCTGCAGAAGGGCCTCAAGCCCGGCGCAGACGAAGACGCCACGCCGGCCTGCGTTGTCGCCTGCATCTCTGGGGCCAGGCACTTCGGAGACCTGAACGATGCTAACAGTGAGGTTGCGCAATTGATCAAGAAGAGGCGGGGCGTCCGGCTGCACGAGCATTTCGGCACCCGGCCCTCGGTGTATTACCTGTATTGACGCACCGGCCCACAGGCATGCATTGACAAGCAGTGCCACGGGCGTCCCGCCTGTGAGCGATGAACCACTCCGGTGTCAATTGGTCTCGTCAATGACCGTATTTGACCGGGGCGGCTCTCTCGCTGAGGGGGTGATCATCCAGTACAAATGACCCGAACTGACAGAAAAAGACGCCGCTGTAAAGGGAACAGGCCCGGAGAGGAACAGGCTGGAAAGCCTGTTCTACCGGCAGCGGAAGGCATGTTCTACCGGTCAGCAAGACAAGCTTTCCAGCCTGTCTCCTGGTGAGAAAAGGGTCTCCTGCAAAAACACCAGACAAGGAGGGACACATGAAAAAGATGAAACACAACAGGAACCTGGTTGCATTGTTTGCCTGCGGTCTGCTTCTTCTGACCCTGGCGGCGTCCGCGTGCACCGCAACGCCCGGCTCCACCTCGACGGACGTCATAAAGATCGGCTTCCCCGGTTCGTTCAGCGGCCCCTATGCCGCCAACAACCTCGCTGCGGCCAAAGGTGTGGAGCTTTACCTGGAGCAGATTGGGTCCAAAATAGGGAACCGCAAGATCGAGCTGCTGAAAGAAGACACCAAGAGCGAACCGGCCATGTCCATGGAGAAAGTCAAGAAGATGGTGGAGGTGGACCGCGTTTCCATTCTCATCGGAGCTCTTTTGACTCCCGAACTCTACGCGGTGCGGGACTACATAGACTCCAAGGGCATCCCGCTCATTTTTGCCGCCGGCGGGGCCAGGGACGTCACCTGGGAGCGCCGCAGCCCCTACATGTTCCGTGGCGCCTGGGTGAACGGTCTGGCCGAATTCTACGCCGGGCAATACGGGGCAAAGAAGCTCAATGCAAAGCGGGCGATCACCCTGAACTACGACTACTCCGCCGGCTATGAGTTCCTCGAAGGCTATACCAAGGGGTTCGAAAGTTCGGGCGGGAAGATAATCCAGAAGCTGTTCTTCCCGTTGACCACCCTGGACTTCGCCCCCTACATCGCCAACATGAGCAAGGAGGGAGACATACTTTTCACCACGGTCGGCGGCCCGGCGGCGGTCCGCTTCGTCAACCAGTGGGCGGAGCTGGGCATGAAGGGCAAGATACCGGTGGTGGCCAACGGCCAGTGGTCGGCCCAGAACACCATACCCGAAATGAAAGATAACATCCTGGGCGGGATTTCCGTCTGGCACTGGTTTGAGACCGTGGACACCCCGGAGAACAAGAGCTTCGTAAGCGCTTTCAAATCGAAGCATGGCGCCCTCCCCGGGATCTTCGAAGAAATGGGCTACACCTCGGCCAACGCCGTGGTCGAAGCCATGAAGAAAGTCGGGGGGAATGTCGAGGACCCGGCTAAGTTCGTCGAAGCCCTCCGCAACGTCGACTTCCAGGGGGTGGGCGGGAAATTCAAGTTCGATAGATTCAACAGCCCGGTATACAACTTCTATGTTGCCAGGGCAGAGAAAATAGACGGCGTGATCCAGAACAAGGTCATCGAAAAAGTTGCCGGCGACGCCGTCCAGGACACCATATATAAATAGACCCGCATCGCCCGCGCGGCGCGCTTGTAGTCGCAGGTCTTTAGCCTGCGGGGGCGGCTTGTAGTCGCAGGTCTTTAGCCTGCGGGGGCGGCTTGTAGTCGCAGGTCTTTAGCCTGCGGGGGCGGGGAGAAACCTCGCAGCGGCTCCGCTCAGCAAGAGTCCCGTCGGCGCAGGTCTCTACACGGCGGCGGGCGGGGGGCGAATCCGGCTGCCGGACGGTTTGTGTAATCGGGGCGCCGCCCCAACCCGACGGTCGGACCATTAATCATCCGGGCAGCATGCAACACGGGACATTACTCGTATGCTAGGCATTCAGGTCCTCAACACCATATCGTTTAGCATGATACTGTTCCTGGTGTCGGCCGGGCTGTCCGTGGCCTTCGGCATCACCAGGATACTGACCCTGGCGCACGGGGCGATATACCTGCTCGGCGCCTACATCGGCATATCCGTCGGCCGGTACACCGATAATTTCCTGCTGTCCGTCATGGCGGGGACGCTGGGCGCAGGGCTGGCAGGAGCCATCATCGTCCGCTTCCTGGCGCCGCTCTCCACCATACCCGGCAGCGAAGCCAAACGCCACATGTACCAGGCCCTGCTGACGTTCGGATTCATGCTGCTCATCGTCGATTCCAGCCTGGCCGCCTGGGGCGGGGAGGCCAGGATATTGCCCAAACCCGGCATCCTTTCCGGGTCGGTGCCCCTCGGCGACGGCCTTCAGTACCCGGTGTACCGGCTGGTCATCAGCGTGGTGACTCTGGCCATCGCCGTGATCTGCATCCGGGTGTACGAGAAGACTTATCTGGGTGCTATGGTCAGGGCAAGCGTTGACGACCAGGAGATAACCAACTGCATCGGAGTTAACGTTCAGGGCGTGATGAACGGCGTATTGATCGCCGGGTCTGCCATGGCCGGCCTCTCCGGGGCCATCGCCGCGCCCTTCATCGGGGCCTACGCGGGGCTGGACGGGGAAATCCTGATGCTCGCCTTTATCGTCATCGTGGTCGGCGGCCTCGGCAGCATGCGTGGGGCGCTCTTTGCGGCTTTGATCGTCGGCACGCTGGATGTGGCCGGCAGGATTGTGCACCCCGCCCTGGGACTCATAGCGCCCTATGTCATCATGGCGGCAACGTTGATTGTAAAGCCGACAGGACTACTCGGGAAATGACGAAATTCGAATGACGAGTCACCAGGTAAATTCCAAATTCCAAGCACCACATTCCAAATAAATTCAAAAAACAAAATGACAGATCAAAATGTAAAGAAAGCTGTCAGCTATCAGCTATCAGCAAAGAGCTATCAGCCGACAGCTATCGGCTGTCCGCGGACAGGCGACTGCTGACTGCTGAAAGCTGACGGCTGAATGCTGATTTGGTCATTCGTCGTTCGGACTTCGTCATTTTGCATCTTGAATTGTCACTTTTATTTTTGACTCTTGATTTTTGGATCGCAGGTGGCGCACGATCAATGAGACTCCCGTTTAAGCGTACAACCATCCTCTACATCCTGGCCGGGCTGCTCCTGGTCCTGGTGCCCGTCCTGTCCCCGCCCTACGGCCTGAGCATTGCCAACAAGGTTGTTCTCTTCTCCATTATCGCCATGAGCCTGGACCTGCTGGTGGGCTATGCCGGCCTCCCTTCGATAGGCCATGCCATGTTCTTCGGCGCGGGGGCCTACGCCGTCGCCATCCTGGCGGTGCACGGCGGCCTGCAGAACTTCTGGCTGTTGAGCCTGGCGGGCGTCCTCTCCGCAGGGCTGCTGGCAGCCCTGTTCGGCGTCCTCGTGCTGCGCACCTACGCAACCTATTTCCTGATGCTGACCCTGGCATTGAACCAGTTGTTCTGGGTGGTTGTCTGGTCGGGCGGCAAGATCACCGGCGGCAACGACGGTCTTCCCGGCATTCCCTCGATCTTCCCCAAACTACCGTGGGTCACCCCGGGCGAGACGTCCTTCTACTACTTGAACCTGGCAGCGTTGATATTCTCTTTCGTGGTCCTGCGCCGCATCGTGAAGGCCCCTTTTGGCATTGCCCTCACGGGAATCCGTGAAAACGAAGCGCGAATGCTGGCGCTGGGTTATCCCACGTGGATTTACAAATATTCGGCCTGGGTCCTCTCGGCCATGTTTGCCGGTCTGGCCGGCGCATTGTACATCAATTACTACCGTTTCATCAGCCCCACTGAAGTCCACTGGATCGTTTCCGGGAGCCTGTTGTTCATGATCCTGGTCGGAGGCGCCGGTACGCTCTGGGGGTCGGTCCTGGGCGCCTTCATCACCATATTCCTGCAAAGTTTCGGAAGCATCTACACCCAGCGCTGGGCGATGTTGCTGGGAATTGCCTACCTGCTGGTGGTGCTCTTCCTGAGACAGGGTATCGCCAACTACTTACTCCAGAAGACAGCCAGACTATGGAAGTCCTGAAAGTAACGGGCCTCACCAGGAAATTCGGCAGCCTCGAGGCGGTCAAAGACGTGTCCCTGACCCTGAGCCGGGGCGAACGGCGGGGACTGATCGGCCCGAACGGCGCAGGGAAAACGACGCTGTTCAGCCTGATTACGGGGGCTTTGAAGCCCTCGGCAGGCGAAGTCCACATCTTCGGGCAGAATGCGAGAAACACGCCGCCTTCGCGGCGCGTGGCGCTGGGCCTGGCCCGAAGCTTTCAGATAACCAGCCTGTTTGCCGAGCTGACGGTCCTGGAGAACGTCCAGCTCGCCGTCCAAGCGCTGAAGCCGTTCCGCTACGAAATGCTACGCCCGCTGGCCCGTTACCGGTCGGTGTCGGAGGAAAGCGAGAATCTCCTCCGGGAATGGGGTCTCTGGGACCGGAAAGACCTGACGGCCAAATACCTGTCCTACGGCGAGCAGCGGCTGATGGAGCTGGTCCTCTGCCTGGCGTCACACCCCAGGATACTCCTTCTGGACGAACCGACCGCGGGGCTCTCGGCCGCTGAGGCCGGCAGCATCGTCAACGCCATTCGGAAGGTCGGGTCGGAGATCACCCTGTTCATTATCGAGCACGACATGGACGTGATATTTGACATCGCCGACAGCATCACGGTGCTCCACGAAGGCCGGGTCCTCGCCCACGGCGAGAAAGAAGCCATCAGGCATGACCGGCAGGTCCAGGAAGTCTATCTGGGGGTCAGAGGGCAGAAGTAATGCTGGAACTCTCCGGCGTCCATACCTACCTGGGCGGGAGCCATATTCTTCAGGGAGTTTCATTGCGGGTCCAGAAGGGCCAGGTGGTCGCCCTCCTCGGGCGCAACGGAGTGGGCAAGACCACGACCATCCGCTCGATAATGGGCCTCGCGCCGCCAGCCGAAGGTTCGATACTCTTCAAAGGGGAAAAGATTGATGGCCTCAAGCCCCATCGGATTGCGCAGAGGGGCATCGGCCTGGTGCCGCAGGGACGGAGGGTCTTCCCCTCTCTGACCATTCGGGAAACCCTGGCTCTGGCGCTGAGGAACGCCGCTCCCCGGGGCGCCGCCAGAACGAGCTTGGAAACGATCTTCTCCCGGTTCCCGGTGCTGGAAAGTCTGGCCAACAGGCGCGGGAATCAACTCAGCGGTGGCCAGCAACAGATACTGGCCGTGGCCCGTGGCCTGGCATCGAACCCCGAATTGCTCCTTATGGACGAACCTTCGGAAGGTCTGGCCCCGATCATGGTAGAGAAGATCGAAGAGATCATCCTCCATCTCAAGGAGCAGGGCCTTTCCATCTTGCTGGTGGAGCAGCACCTGCCGCTGGCGTTGAAAGTGGCGGATCATGCCTACGTGATGGTAAAAGGGACGATCCGGTGCGAGTCCACCACCCAGGCGCTGGCCCGTGACGAGTTCGTGCAGACCCAGTACCTGGGCATCCCGAAACGACAGGACCGCCCGTAGGGGCGAGGTTGCCTCGCCCGCCCGTGTGTCTGCCCGCCGGCCGGCCAGCGACGGGCCGACGCCGCACCCTGAAGGATAAGAACGGCCGGAGAAATACCCGTAGCGGCACGCTGCCGCGTGCCACCGCGGTCAGCCGCCGGAGCCGCCTCAGGTTTTTCCGGGCGCCGGAGGATATCCAGCGCTCACAGGCGGGACGCCTGTGGCACTGAGTGTTTTCTCTGAAAGGAGAAGAAAATGAAACGGCTTTCAGTACTCGTCATCTTCGTCCTGGTAACGACCATTCTTTATGCCGCCTGCACACCAACCCCGGCATCCGCTCCCCCTGCCGGGGCGACCACGCCAGCGCCAGCCAGGCCAGCGATCAAAGCCACCTGGGAGCAGGAGTGGACGGACGTGCAGGAGGCAGCCAGGCGCGAAGGTACCGTCGTCTTCTACGGCATCTGGCTGCCGGCGGTCAGGACGGCTCTGACGGCAGCCGCCAGAGAGAAGCTGGGCATCGAAGCCCAATTCACTCCGTTCAGCAACGGCGCCGAAATGGCAGCCAAGGTGCAAACCGAGACCCGGGCCGGCATCTACTTCGCCGACCTGTACGGCGCCGGCCTGGCGCCCCTCACGGCGATGATGAAACCCAACGGCCTTCTCGGACCCATAGAACCGTTCTTGATCCTTCCCGAGGTGAAAGACCCCAAATTCTGGACCGGCGGGCAGTTCCCGTTCATCGACAAGGACAGGACTCTCATCGGCATGAGCGCGCAGAGGACAGCCAACATAGTCTACAGCACCGACCTTTTGAAACGGGGCGAGATCAGCGACTACAAGGATGTCCTGAAACCCCAGTATAAGGGCAAGATCATCATGGATGACCCGCTTTCAGGCAGCCTGGGGACAACCCTTGTCAGCCACCTGGCCGTCAACCTCTGGAACCTGGACCAGGCCAAAGATTTTCTGAGACAGCTCGTGAAGCAGCAGGGCGTGGTCTTTGAAAGAGACCGCCGCATCCTCATCGAATCGGTAGCCCGGGGGAAATACGCCATCGGCCTGGCCCCGGACCCGGCGGTGGTCATCGACATGATGAAAGTCGGGGCACAGATCGACATGTTCAAAGGGAGCCTGGTCACCCAGGGGCAGGGAATCGTCAGCGTGCCCACCAAACCGGCCCATCCCAACGCGGCCAGGGCCTTCATCAACTGGCTGCTGACCAGAGAAGGACAAACGGTCTTCTCCCAGAACTACGGCATGCCCAGCATCCGCACCGACGTCACCACCGAAGGAATCCACCCCCTGCTCGTTATCGGGCCGGAGGAGAAACCGTTCTTCGATACCGAAGAGCACAGCATTTTCCGGGGGAAGATGCTGGACGTCGTCAAAGAGGTCTTGCAGGAAGCAGCTAAGTAGAACAGCTATCAGCTATCAGTTTTCAGCCATCAGCCGTCAGCTGTCGGCTAGGATTTGCAGCTCATTGGTCGAAGCGAACGGCTGACTGCCCATTTTGATTCTTGGTTTGTCATTTTTCATTTTGCATTTTGTTTTTTGAATTCACAGGGAGGAATCATCAAAAAATGGAAACCAACATCTCAGACGGCGTGGGGGGCTGGCGCGGCACCCTCGGCTATATCAATCCCTCGGTCTACTCCACCGCCGACGCCCTCGACTTCCACAGTTTCATTCCTGAAGGAGTGCGGCAGTTCATCGTAACCCTGGGCATAGGCGTTCACACCGACCAGGAGTTCCAGAACGCCCTGTCCAAGCTGGATGAGGCTGCCAGATGCCTGGCCACCCACGACCCCGACTTTGTTTCGGTACACGGGACTCCCCTGGTGGTCAGCAAGGGCTTCGGCTTCGACCGGGAGATCATCAAGCGCGTGGAAGCCATCGTCAAAGTACCTGCCACCACCGACCTCACCGCCACGGTCGACGCCCTCCACGTGCTGAACCTGAAGAACATCGTCATGGCGTCGCCGCTGCCCTATGAGCTTGACGCAAAGATCAAGAAGTTCCTGGAGGACAGCGGCTTCAACATCATCCACGTCAAGAGCCTCAACATAAAGCTCAACAAAGACATCAGGAACTTGCCGCGCAACGCCGCCTACGCCGTAGCCAAACAGGCCTTCCTGGAAGCCCCACGGGCCGAGGGCATTTACATACCCTGCGGGGGGTGGTGTCCGGCATGGGTCATCGACTGTCTCGAAAGGGACCTGCGGGTCCCGGTGGTCCACGGCACGAAGTGCGCCTTCTGGGCCGGGCTGAAGGCCCTCGGCATCAAGGAGCCGATAAAGGGGGTGGGCAGGCTCTTCGAAACCCTGGCTAGCTGAGCCGGTACGACAGGCTTTCCAGCCTGGCGCGAGCTGTAGGGTGGGTTAAGCGTCCCGATCCAAATCGGGACGCGAACCCACCGCGCGACGGGGCAAGATTCCAATAACCAAACTCCAGGTTCCAAACAATCACCCATCCCGACGAGTCGGTACCTTGAAGGATGAAAACGGACTGTCTTTGCGAGGAACGAAGTGACGAAGCAATCCCCCAGTTGGCTGGACATCCGGGAGATTGCTTCGCTTCGCTCGCAATGACGGCCTATAGTAAGAGAAGGAGGAGAACAATGAAGCGACTGTTGGTACCCATCATTGCCCTCACGGCAACCCTGGTCTATGGCGGCTGCCTGCAACCTGCGCCTCCCCCAACGGCGGAACCGAAAGCGCCGGCGCAGGTGGCCGTGCCCGTCAAAGCGGCCTGGGAGCGGGACTGGGAATCCACCCTTGCTCAGGCAAAGAAGGAAGGGACGGCCACGATCTATTCCATCTGGCCCCCGTCCGTCAGGACCGCCGTCACCCAGGCCTTCGCGCAAAAATACGGGATCAACCTGGAGTTCTCCCCCTTTGGCCGGAGCGCCGAGCTGGTGGCTAAAGTCCAGACCGAAAGCAGGGCCGGTATATACGCCACCGACATGTTTACCGTCGGCTCGTCCACGGCCATGACCTCGATGAAACCGGCTGGGCTGCTCGGAAACATCGGGAAACTGCTGGTGCTGCCGGAGGTAACGGACCCGAAGAACTGGACGGGGCAAAAAATGCCATTTCTGGACAAGGACCAGACGGCCGTGGGTATGATCGTCGCCCTGGAGGGATACATCCTTTTCAACACCGACCTGGTCAAGAAGAGCGAGATCACCGGCTACAAAGACCTGCTAAAACCGCAGTTCAAGGGTAAGATCACCATTGACGACCCTTCCATCAGCGGTCCCGGAAACACCCTGTTTTCCTTTCTGGCCCATGACCTCTGGAATCTCGAAGAGGCTAAAGACTTCCTGCGGCAGTTGATAAGACAGCAGGAGGCGGCGCTGCAAAGGGACGAGCGCATCCGGGCTGAATCGGTCGCCCGGGGGAAGTTCGCCATCGGCGTGCCGCCCATGCCGGCCACCCTTCCCGACCTTCTCACCGCCGGCGCCCCGCTGGACATCGTTCAGGGCAAACACATAACCACCGGCGCCGGAAATCTTGAAGTGCCCACACAATCGCCGCACCCGAACGCCATCAAGGTCTTCATCAACTGGCTCCTGACGAAGGAGGGCCAGACGGTCTATGCCATGGCGTACGGCAGCCCCAGTCTGCGGACAGACGTGCCGACCGAAGGAATGAACCCGATATTCCTTCTGCAAGCGGGGGAAAAATACTATCCCGAAACCGAAGAGATAATCTTCTTCCGCCAGAAGGCGCAGGCCATCGCCAGAGAGGTCATCGCGGAAGCCTCGAAGCAGTAGTTCCCCAGGTCCAGGATGTCACGAAAACCAAAAAACAAAAGTCCAGAATCAAAATGACCAATCAAGATGCAAAGAAGCTGTCGGCAATCAGCTACCAGCTAACAGCAGACTGTTGCCCGGGACGGCGTCCGGCAAGCGCTAAACCCCTCGATGCTGACGACCCGTTTTTGATTTCTTCTTTGTCATTTTGCACTTTGGTTTTTGACATTTGATTTCTCTGACATCGCGCCAGTCACGGTCCACGAATCAACAATCGGAGGAGCATATGGCCAAACTGCTCTGGGAACCCTCCCCGGCAACCGTGGAAAACGCCAACATGACCCGCTTCATCCGGTGCGTCAACCGGAAGCACGGTCTGTCGCTGGGGTCCTACGATGAGCTATGGGACTGGTCGGTGAACCATATCCCCGATTTCTGGGCCTCGATGTGGGAGTTCGCGGAGATCAAAGCCTCGCAGCCTTACACCCAGGTGGTCGATGACCTGCGGAAGTTCCCGGGCGTCCGGTGGTTCCCCGGGGCCAGGTTGAACTTCGCCGAGAACCTCCTCCGCTACAAAGACGATCGCCCGGCGTTCGTTTTCAAGGGGGAAACCCAGAAATCGTCCCGCATGACCTACGCCGAGCTGAACCGGACGGTGGCCCGCCTGGCAGTCTGCCTGCGCCAGGTGGGCGTCCAGCCCGGCGACCGGGTGGCCGGCTATATGCCCAACATTCCCGAGACGGCCATCGCCATGCTGTCAGCCACCGCCATCGGGGCCACGTGGTCCTCCTGCGCCACCGATCTCGGCGCCCAGGCGGCCCTGGACCGGCTGGGACAGATCGGTCCCAAAGTCCTTTTCACCGCCGATGGCTACTTCTACAAGGGCAAGCCCTTCGATACCCTGTCCAACGCCGCAATCGTGGTCCGGGGGATACCCTCGCTGCGGAAAGTCATCGTCACCGGACACGCGGCAAACCGGCCGGACATCAGCGGGCTGCCCAACGCCGTGCTCTGGGAGGACTTCCTGTCCAGGGACGAGGACCCGCCGTTGCAATTCGAGCAGTTGCCTTTCGACCATCCCGGCGTCATCATGTTCTCCTCCGGGACCACGGGTAAGCCCAAGTGCATTGTCCAGACCGCCGGCGGCGTCCTGCTCAACCACATCAAGGAGCTATCGCTCCACAGCGACCTGAAACACCAAGACGTGATCTTCTACATCACCGGCTGCTCCTGGATGATGTGGAACTGGCTGCTGAGCTCCCTCGCCATCGGGGCGACCATCGTGCTCTATGACGGCAATCCGAACTATCCCGACGCCGGCGCCATGTGGAAGCTGGTCCAGGACGAGAGGATAACCGTCTTCGGCTGCAGCGCGACCTATATCAACGCCATCAAGAGCCTGGGCTTGAATCCAGGCAGGGACTACGACCTTTCGTCGCTTCGCCAGATATCCCAGACCGGCTCCGCGCTTTCCACTGAGGGCTACGAATACCTCTACCAGGCGGTAAAAAAGGACTTGCATTTCAACTCGATCTCCGGCGGCACCGACATCAACGGCTGCTTCGTCGCCGGGGGTCCCACCGTGCCGGTGTACGCCGGACAGGCCCAGCGCCGGGCGCTGGCGATGAAAGTGGAGTGCTACGACCCCCGGGGGAAGCCCATCAGGGACGACATGGGCGAGCTGGTCTGCGAGGCCCCCGCGCCTTCCATGCCGATCTACTTCTGGGACGACCCGGAGGGCAAGAAGTACCGGGACGCCTATTTCGGCGTCTATCCCAACGTGTGGCGGCACGGCGACTACATCATGGTCCACAGTGATACCGGTGGAGTCAGCTTCTTCGGGCGCTCCGACGCCGTCCTGAAGCCGTCGGGCGTGCGCATCGGTACCGCGGAAATCTACAACCAGGTGGAGAAGCTGCCGGAGATCGCCGACAGCCTGGCTATCGGCCAGGACTGGAAGGGAGACCAGCGGGTCATCCTTTTCGTCAAGCTGGCCGGAGGCATGACGCTCACCGAAGAGCTGAAGACTAAGATCAAGAAGACCCTGCGCGACAACGCTTCGCCACGGCACGCGCCAGATAAGATTATTGCCGTACCGGACATCCCCTACACGTTGAACATGAAAAAGGTGGAGACCGCCATAACCAACATCGTCCACGGCCGGCCGGTGACCAACCGCGACGCCCTGGCCAACCCCGAGTCCCTGGACTACTACGAAAGCCTCCGCGCCGAGATCGAAAAGGAGTAGGTGCGCACGCGATTTCATGCTAACGCACGCATTGCCGATGGCGCGGGGCGGCCTGTATGATTTGGTAGACGTGGGATTGCCCTGGTCTGGTGATTCTTTTTTGGCTTTCGCATCCCTTGACAGCTTCGGAAGCCGCGTGCTATAGTCTGTGCGGTCTAATTGCTGGCATGCCAACAAGTTTTGTCCGCGCCATGAATTTGCAAGAGGCGGTACACCACGTATCATCGGATTTGTGACTTTTTCGTTGAAGCCGGTGGGCCTCGCATGGATTGAAGACCAGACATGAAACCCCGGGGTTGACTCGAAACTCCTGTCTCCCGGGGTGCCCGGGTGCCGCCGCAAGTGTCTTCTGACTCAAGACTCTGAATTGTAGGTCGAGACTCTTAGTCAGGCAAAAGGACCGAAGAGATGGAAAAGGCATTGATAACGGGCGTAACCCTGACCCTGGTACTCATCGCGGTTGCCTGCGGACCATCCGCCCTCTGAGTGTCTCTGCGGTGAAAGCATGGCCATCCTCTGATCTGCACCCACCCTATTGACCGGCTTAACCGCCCCGGAACGCGCGGGCGAGACGCCCGTGGCACGGTTGATCGATAGGAACAGGAATTATGAAACAGGACGAATATGTAATCGGCATTGACACCGGCGGCACTTTTACCGACGTGGTCGCCGTGGACCGGTCGGGAAGGGTCTGGATCGACAAGGCGCCCACCACCCCCGGAGACTTCTCCAGAGGGGTGATCGACGCCATCACCAAACTGGCCGAGGACATCGGCCTTCCTCTCCAGCAACTGCTCGACGGGTGCTGGATGGTGAAGCACGGGACGACGGTGGCCACCAACGCCCTTATCAACCGTCACGGGTCAAAGGTCGGCCTCATCACCACCAGGGGGTTTGAAGATACCACCTTGATCATGCGGGCCATAGGCAGGGTGGCCGGCCTGGGTGAAGAGGAACTGAGGCACCAGGCCACCGCGGTAAAGCCCGAGCCCATCGTCCCCAGGGAGCTCATCCGCGGCGTCAGCGAACTGGTCGACTCCAGGGGGAACGTGGTCATTCCCATCAACGTGGGAGAAGCGAGGGAAGCCATCCGGAGCCTCATTGAAGACCAGGGGGTCGAGACAATAGCATGCAATTTCCTGTTTTCCTTCGTGAATCCGTCCCACGAGGAGACCATCGAACGCCTCGTCCGGGAAACGTATCCCGGGACGCCGGTTTCGGTGCACTGCTCGCATAGGCTGATTCCCGTAGTCCGCGAATACGCCCGAAGCAACACGGTGATCATCAACGCCTTCCTGGCAAAGACCGTCCACAACTATATCCACAGCCTGGGCCTCAAGCTCAAACACGCAGGCTACCGTCACCCGCTGCTCATCATGCAGGCCAACGGCGGCATGGGCTACGAAGAGGGACTGGCGCCCATCAGCACCCTGGAATCCGGCCCCTGCGGCGGCATGATCGCCAGCAAGTTCATGGCGGATACCCTGGGACACAGCGCGGTGATAACCACCGACATGGGCGGGACCAGTTTTGACGTGGGTGTGATTTTGAATGGCGCCTGGCAGTATGCCAGAGAAACCGTGGTCGAGCGATTTCACATAACCTGGCCGATGATGGACATCCAGTCCATCGGCGCCGGAGGCGGCACAATCTCCCGGGTCGATCCCGCCACCGGCAGGTTGCTCGTGGGACCCAAGAGCTCCGGGGCGGATCCCGGTCCCGTCTGCTACGGCCGCGGCAATCTCGACCCGGCGGTTTCCGACGCCGACCTCGTCCTCCGCTTTCTGAACGAAGGCTACTTCCTCGGCGGCAGGATTAAACTGGACAAGCAAAAGGCCGAGAAGTCCATCGCCGAGAAAATCGCCCGGCCCCTGGGCATCGACACGGTCAAGGCCGCCGCGGGAATCTACGACATCATCAACGCCAGCATGGCCGATCTCATCCGCAAACAGGTCATTCAAAAGGGAATGCTGCCCCCGGAGGATTATGTCGCCTACGCCTTCGGCGGCGCCGGGCCGGTCCATGCCGCTGCTTGGGCCTCTGAACTCGGCATCAAGCGGGTGTACGTTTTCCCTACGTCGGCGGTGTTTTCCGCCTTCGGGGTCTCGGCAGCAGATATCGTGCATACCCACGTCAGGTCGCACCGGTCCCCGATGCCCACCGACCCAGGGGGGCTGAATGAGCTTCTATCCGGAATAGAGGAGGAGTTGGCCCGTTCCCTGCGCCGCGAAGGGCTCGCCGACAGGGACATCGAGTTCCGGAGGACGTTCTACTTGAGATATCGCCGGCAGTTGAACGAACTGCCCATCGGCGTGCCATCCAAGGTCTACGACGCCAACGACATGAACAACATCGTCAACACCTTCGAAAAGCGGTACGAAGAGGTCTACGGACCGGGCTCGGCCTATTCGGTGGCCGGGGTGGAGCTTATTTCCATCGGCATCGACGCCGTAGGCAAGGTCCGGAAACCGGTGTTGACCAGCCACGGGCTTGCCGGCGCGGACGCCTCGAAAGCCCTGAAGGGGACCAGGCGCGTCTTCTTCCCCGGAGGGATAAACAAGTCCATCCAGACGAAGATTTACGACTACACGAAGATCGAGCCGGGCAACCGGGTGGAAGGACCCTGCATAGTGGAAACGCCCTTCACCACGGTGGTTATCCCGCCCAAAACCTCATGCTCGATGGACGCCTACCGGAACCTGGAAATAGTACTGTGAAGGAATGACGAAACCCGAATGACGAATGACCAAACAACTGAGAAATGACGAATTACGAAGCCCGAATGACGAATCAAATCCGAATGACGATTGTAAGACCTTTTTGAACATTCGAGTTTTGAGCATTGATTCGTCATTCGAATTTCGTCATTAGTCATTTGGGTTGAAAGTGCATTCGTGTCAATTCGTGGTTTCAATAACGGAGCTGGTCATGAAAACCATCTTGAGGATTCACGAGTACCTGGAAATCGCCGAAACGGATCACGGCCAGAAGGTCATCCGCTGCCTGAGGTGCGGCCACGTCTTCTGCAAGGCCTCGGAGAACTATAAGGAGCACGCCCTGCTGTGGGAGAGAAGCTTGGAAGACATCCCATGCCGGACCCCTGTCTCCGGCGAGGCGATGTTCATCCGTTACCAGGAGTTCATCTGCCCCGGCTGCGCCACCCTGCTGGAAGTGGACACGGTGTGCCCCGAGCTGGACAAGGAACAGCCAATCATCTGGGATATACAGGTTGAAGCGTAGGCCGGGAAGACTGTCATTCTGAGCGAAACGAACGCAGTGAGCGCAGTCGAAGAATCTTTCGTTCCCCCCAACAGCTTGCCCGGCCCATTCTGGCCGCGCAGCCGAAAGACCCTTCGCCTGCGCCTTCGCTTCGCTCAGGGCTCCGGCTCAGGGTGACATCGCTGAATTTGCCTGGTGCCTCGAGGTTCGGATTTCGGATTTCATCTCTTTTTCCATCGGGAGTAGCCCAGATGACACGGACACTTGACCCTGTCAAATACGAAATTTTTCGCCACCGGCTGTTCAGCATCCTGGAAGAAGGCCGGATCGCCATGAAGATGGTCTCCGGTTCGCCGGTCGTGGTGGAAGGCGGCGAAACGATGTGCTCCCTGCACGACGCCCAGGGGCGACCCATCCTGGTGGCGGCCGGCATCCTTCTCCACGCCATCGGCGCCAGGGACTTCATCCGCAAGACCATCGAGTGGTACGAGAAAGACCCGGGCATCAACGATGGAGACCAGTTCTTCTTCAACGACCCCTACATCGGCGGTCAACACCTGCCGGACATGGTGATTGTCAGGCCGGTGTTCTACGGAGGGAAACGGATCGCATGGGTCGGCAGCATCATGCATACGCCGGAGACGGGAGGAATCGACCCGGGCGGGTCCGGCACCAGGTCGACCCAGATATTTCACGAGGGAATCCGCATCCTCGGTCTGAAGATCATGGAGGGTGGGAAGTTCCGGCCCGAGGTCTTCAAGACCATCACCGAGCAGGTCCGAGACCCCGTCCTCGTCGGACTGGACACCAAGGCCAAGATAGCCGCCAACAACGTCTGCGCCTCGCGATATGCGGACCTGGTGGAGAAGTTCGGCCTGGAGTTCATCTCCGTCGCCGAGGAGAGGATCGTTGCCGATTCCGAAACAATGGCCAGGACGAAGCTCAAGTCCTTGCCGGACGGGACGTGGCGCTGCCGGCTCTACGGGGACACCAACGGCGTCCAGGAGAAACCGTTCAAGGTCATGTGCACCATGACGAAGAAGGGCGACAACGTCACCTTCGACTACTCCGGCTCCAGCCCGCAGAACGAGGGGTCCCTCAACTCCACCCGGCCCGCCTCTTGGGGAAGTCTATTTGTGGTCCTGAGCAGCCAGTTGTTCTGGGACGTGCCGCAGAACGAAGGACTCCTGGCGCCGGTGCAGCTCATTACCGAGGAAGGCACGGTAGTCAACTGCCGCTATCCCGCCGCCTGCGCCAACGGCGTGCAGACCGTGGGATCGCTTCTGACTGAGTCCGCCCATGCCTGCATCGCAAAGATGCTCTTTGCCGGCGGAGTGCTGCAGGACGTGAATTCGGGGTGGAGGGGCGCCGCCGGCGGATCTCCCTTTTACGGAGGCATGAACCAGTACGGCAATCCCTGCGCCGGGGTCATCCTGGACACCTTTGCCCCTGGCATCGGGGCCACCCCCTACCGGGACGGCGTGGACACCGGCGGCAACATGATGAACCCCACTTCTTCCATTTCCGACGTCGAGATCATCACGGGGAACATCCCCTTCATCTATCTCGGACGGAAGAACGCCACCAATTCCGGGGGGTTCGGCAAATTCGCCGGCGGCATGGGACCCCAGTCCATCGTCATGGTCTACGGGACTGACCAGCTTTCCCTGGGCGTGACCGGCGCCTGCCGCCGGACACTCAGTAACTTCGGGATGTTCGGGGGATATCCGGGGACGGTCCAGGAGGCCCGGATGTCGTTGAACTCCAGTCTGCAGCGATGGTTCAAGGAATCGCGGACCGTCGAGAGCTTCCAGGACGTCAAGGACCTGGACGGTAAGACCATAGACCCGCCGAATTCTTTTCCGGCCATACCGGTCAAGCAATACGACGTCCTCATTTACCACCTGGGGAGCGGCGGGGGCTATGGCGACCCCCTGGACAGGGAGCCGTCAAAGGTGGTGGCCGATGTTAAGAGGCAGGCCATCACGGAAGATGTGGCAAACAAGATATACGGCGTGGCCCTGGGACCCGGCAAGCTGGAACTCGACGAGAAGGGCACCGCGGAACTACGCGGGCAAATCAGGAAGGACAGGCTGGCCAACGGCCGCAAACCTCTATCAAGGTGAAGAATATCCCGGGGAAGTGAAGCCACGAATGAACACCAATAGACACGAATTATGGGTCTTCTCCCCTTTCGTGTCGATTCGTGTTTATTCGTGGCTGAATCGACCCCCCGCCTCTTTAATGGGCAATCCAGGACTTAGAATGGAGGTACCAGAATGGCAACAACCGACAAGCTGATCATTTGCGTGAGCCCCACTGGAAATTTCCACGGCAAGGAAGCCAACCCGAATATCCCTCTGCAGCCCGACGAAATCGCCGAGGAAGTCTACCGTTCCTGGAATGAAGGCGCGGCCATAGCCCACATCCACGCCCGCGACGGCAACGGAGTGCCGACCAACGACCCCGACGTCTTCCGCGAAATCGACCGCAGAATCCGGGAGAAGAAGTGCCCCATCATTATCCAGCACAGCACCGCGCCGGGCCGGCAGCCCGGCGTTACCGTCGATGACGGCCCGCGCTCCATCGAGGCCAATCCCGAAATGGCCAGCCTCAACATGGGTCCGTCTTCTGCTGTCTTCGGAGGGCGCGAGTTTATCCGCCCCTGGACCAGGGGCTTCATCGAAAAATGGGCCAGGGTAATGGGGGAAAAGAACATCAAGCCCGAGATGGAAGTCTACAACAACTCGCAGATGGAAGAAGTCATCATCCTCATAGGAAAAGGAGTCCTCAAGAAGCCCTACTGGATGAGCTTCGTGATGGATATGCACCGCACCGCCCAGGAGTCCGTGAGATTCAGCCCCAAGCATCTGATGCATTACCTGGACTTCCTCCCCCAGGACTCCATGTTCACGACGCTGGCCATCGGGGCAGCGGAGCTCCCCGCCACGACGCTCTCCACCCTCCTCGGCGGGCATCTGAGAGTGGGCTTCGAAGACAATATCTATTACAAACGCGGCGAACTGGCCAAAAGCAACGCCCAGCTCGTCGCCCGGGCGGCCCGCATCGGGCGGGACCTGGGCCGCGACCCGGCGTTGCCTGACGAAGCCAGGGAAATGCTCAATATCCCCAAGCCCGGGTTAGACTAACGGTCATGTAGCGCACAAACCAGTCTTGTTGTGACGAGTTGGCACAAAGGAGAAGTGACAGTGAGCAGAATGCTTCTAACTACATTAGGCACAGTTCTCGGCTTGTTGCTTGCCAGTGCGTGCAGGCCAGCGGAGGCGCCCCTTCCGACCCAGGTAGCGCCGCCAGTCTCCAAAGAGCTGCCATCTAAACCACAAGCAGACTGGCAGCAGAAGTGGGACAACACTCTGGCTGAAGCCAAGAAGGAGGGAACCGTCAGCCTGTACGCTATCTCTATCTGGGGACCAGGACTCAGGACGTCACTAATTGCGGCTTTCAAAGCCAAATACGGGATTGACCTGGAGTTTACTCCCTTAGCGGCGGGTGAGCTTTCGGCAAGGGTCCAAACAGAACAGAGAGCCGGCCTTTATTTGGCCGATGTTTTTGGAGCCGGAGCTACTAACTTCTTATTACAATACAAACCAGACGGCATCGTGGGACGCATTCAGCCAATGCTCATGTTACCTGAAGTGTTGGACCCTAAGGCATGGGCAGGGGGCGAGCTATTCGATTATGACAAAGAAGATCACATGTCGATTTCAATGCTGAGGGTGGTTGGCCGAACCATAGTGTACAACAAAGACCTGGTTAGGGAGGACGAAATAAGTTCCTATAAGGATTTGCTCAAGCCGAGATTCAAAGGCCAGGTAACCATGATTAACCCCTTGGATCCTGCCGCAGGCACTGTCGTGCCTAACCACTTAGCCAGGGTATACGGCTGGGATGAAGGTATTGGGTTTTTCAGAGAGTTAATGACAAAGCAAGAACCCGTTATCTTTTCAGATGCACGTCTCCACACGGAAACAGTCGCGCGTGGTAAATATGCGGTTATGCTGGGGGGCAGCGGTCAGTATAAAGCTGATTTCATAACCGCGGGAGCGCCGCTAGCCATAAAGATACCTGCCGAAGGCGATTACGTGACTACATCGTTTGGCGCAGTGGCTGTTGCAGCCAGACCCCCTCATCCAAATGCTGCCGCGATTTTTGTTAACTGGCTGTTGAC
This sequence comes from Chloroflexota bacterium, assembly GCA_016210565.1. GTDB lineage: Bacteria > Chloroflexota > Dehalococcoidia > JACQUA01 > JACQUA01 > JACQUA01. The sequence goes on along the minus strand of JACQUA010000237.1, from coordinate 41,224 downwards.
CAAAGAGGGCCAATCCGTTTTCGCCAAAGGTGCTGGGGGTCCCAGCAGGCGGCTGGATGCTTCTACCGAGGGCGTGAATCCCATCTTCATACCTTCACCTGGAGAGAAAATGCATGTGCAATCGGTCGAGTTCGATTCAAGGACTCCCAGGGTAATAGAGGCCGTGAAGGGGATACTGGCGGAGGCTGGGAAGTGAAGCAACTAATACGAACGCCGCGATTCAGTGCGTTTGTATTAGCGCCTGTCTATCAATAACCATCTCAACACGGTTGGTATTCATTGACGATTGTGTAAGCAGACAGAAAACTGGAACCACGAATGGACACGAATGAACACGAAAGCAGTTATCAAGAACTGTTGGTATGGAATAGATATGGCTCTGGGAGTCCCCTAATCATGGTGCCGTGCTTTCTTAACAAAAGTAACTTCGTGTCCATTCGTGTTCATTCGTGGCTAAGATTTGCTACAGTTATTTGTTGACAGACCCTTAGTCTGAATATATCGGGGCAATTATTATGACCGGACGGAGTTCAAAAGAGAATGCTATTGCCGGGTTGGGGCTGGTGTTGGACCCAAAACCAGGCTTTACGGCTCGAGCGTTGGAAGCCGAGGCTGCCAGACTGGCCATTGAGGACGCGGGCCTAAAGCTGCAAGACGTAGATGGAGCTATCGAGGGAAAATTGGCCGCGGGTCCCGCCATATCTGCTGAATCAATAGACGCATTCCCTCGCGTTCTTGGTATTCCTTTCAACTTCTTTTTCAGCGTGGGACGTGGCGGCACCGCTGCGGCACTATCAATAGCCCTCGGCGCCAAAATGCTTGAACTCGGATGCGCCCGATATGTAGCCATAGCAATAGGCATGACGCGTCGGACACGAAGCCGGCGATTGAGAGAAAAAGGGGAGGTTGGGGCTGCAGGACACATACCCAAAGAGGGACAATACACACTCACATTTGGAGCGACTCGTGCTGCAAGCGTCCATAGTCTTCTCGCTTCCCGGCATATGCATGAATTTGGCACAACCTGTGAACAGCTAGGCGCGGTAGCGGTGTCAATTCGTCAGTGGGCCTGCAAGAATCCCCTTGCGCGAATGTACAAACGCCCCCTGACCGTGGAAGAGTATCTGGCGTCCCCTTTCATGGTCTGGCCGTACCGAAAGTACGACTTTTGCCTGGTCAGTGATGCGGCAATAGCCATCGTGCTAACGACCGCTGACAGGGCAAAGGCTTTGCGCAGACGTCCAATCTACGTGGCCGGGATAGGATTTGGGGAAGCGGCAGCACAAGATTGGTGGCAAAAGACCAGCTATACCCGGTTGCCAGTTCGTACGGCCAAAGAAGCAGCATTCCGGCAAGCGCAGATTGAATTGCGGGACGTAAATCTAGCCCAATTGTATGATTGTTTTACTGCTGAGGTGCTCTTGCAGTTGGAAGACTACGGATGGTGCAAGAAAGGCGAGGGGGGGCCGTTCGTCCAGGCTGGCCATATCGCATATGGTGGCGACGTCCCTGTCAACACAGGTGGCGGCATGCTTTCCGCCTATTACATGATAGATTTCACCGGTTTGTCGGAGGCTATTATGCAGCTACGCGGTGATGCCGGAGAAAGACAGGTGAAAGACGCAGAAATCTGCCTCGTCAGTGGGCACGGCGGGGAAATTCTGGAGCCAATGTGTTCGATTCACAGCACACTGGTCTTGAGGAGGTAACCGTGGGATTCACTAAACCATTGCCGGACGTCGATGAGGATCACCGCGCGTTCTGGGATGCACTTCGGCTGCATAAGTTCCTTCTGTGGACATGTAAGAAATGTTCGGCGAGATATTGGCCGGTGTCTCTATGTCGGAATCACCCCAACGATCCGTTTTTTGACAACATGGAGTGGGCGGAAGCCAGCGGAAGGGGCTCGGTGTTCGCATTCAACATTCATTACACAGTCTTTGACCCTGCATTTAACGAAGACGTGCCCTATGTTTTTGCATTGATTGAACTAGAGGAGGGGCCTTTATTCCCAAGTAACATAGTTGGCTGTGCCCCGGAAGAGGTCGGGATAGGAATGCCGGTGGAGGTGACTTTCGAGGATACAATCCAAGGGTTTACGTTGCCAAAGTTTCGGCCCGCGAAGCCGCAGCGGCTTGACTTATCGAACCTCAATCCGTATCCATGAACGGTACCGTAGCGGCCATGTTGATCCATCATTGTTCTCGCATTCGGTCTGAAAGGTCTCATGATCAAAAAAGTCTGCTGTGAATTCTGTCATCTGAACTGCTGCGTCCTGGCCACCGTGGACAAGGGACGCGTGGTCAAAGTCCGCGCCGATACCTCCGACCCGGTGCGGAAGGGCGCCGTGTGCGCCAGGATAGCCATCGGCCCTGAAGTCCATTATCATCCTTCCCGCCTCAACCATCCCCTCAAAAGGACCGGCGCCAGGGGCGAAGGAAAGTGGCAACAAATTAGCTGGGACCAGGCCCTGGACGAAATCGCGGGCAAACTCTCTGAGGTGAGAGCCAAATATGGCCCGGAGGCGATATCCGGCAGCAAGGGCACCGGCCGGAACCGGAGCTGGATGTTTTCCCGGTTCTTCAATCTCCTGGGCAGCCCGAACTACACCTCCCCGGGCATCATCTGCCGCTGCAACACGGCTACCATCAACGTCCTGACCTACGGCGCCGATACCAACACCCGCCTGGCCTCGCTTTCCACTAGCGCCAGATGCATCGTTGTCTGGGGTTCGAACCCCACCGAGACCAGCCCGGTCCTGTGGGAAGCGATGAAAAAGGCCAGAAAGACCGGAACGAAAATCATCGTGGTTGATCCGAGGCGCATCGAGGCTGCCAGGATCGGAGACCTCTGGCTCAACCTCAGGCCGCAGACGGACGGCGCCATGGCGCTCGGCTGGTTGAATGTCATTATCGGCGAAGGGCTTTACGACCGCGACTTCGTCGAGAAATACACCCACGGCTTCGACAGGCTGAGGGAACGGGTTGCTGCCTACACCCCGGACAGGGTGTCGGGGATCACGGGCGTTCCCGCCGGGCAGATTATCGAAGCGGCGCGGATGTATGCTGCCGCCAGGCCCGCCATCATACCCTGGGGGCTCAAGCCCGACCAGATAGGAGTCAACTCGACCCAGGCCTGCCGCAGCATCGCCATCCTGCGGGCCATCACCGGCAATCTGGACGTGGAAGGGGGAGAGAGCGTCCCGGCCCTGACCGGCGACATACGCAAGATCATACCGGATTCCGAGCTTGAGGGGTACGAAAGGCTGTCTCCCCAGCAGAGAGACAAGCAGCTTGGGGGGGGAAAGTACAAGCTTCTGGCGTCGTCCGGATATGAGGCCGTCGTTGAGAACCTGGCCAAACTGGATTACTCGGGCACCATGGTCTCGGCCAACGGTTTCAACTGCAGCCCGGCCTATCTGTGGCGCGCCATGCTGACGGGCAAGCCCTACCCGGTGAAGGCCCACATAGTCCATGCCAACAATCCGCTCCTGCAAGCTACCAATACCAGGCTGGTATACGACGCCCTGAAATCTCTTGACCTCCTGGCGGTCATCGACTACTTCATGACGCCCACGGCCATGATAGCCGACTACGTGCTGCCCGCCGCCGACTGGCTAGAAAGACCGATCCTCAGCCGCTTCGAGCTATCCAGGAACTTTGTCGTCGCTGGCGTCAAGGCGGTGGAACCGGAGTTCGAAAGGCGGAACGACTATGATTTCTTCCGCGGCCTCGGCATAAGACTGGGGGAGGACTGGCCCTGGCCGGCCCTGGAAGACGTGTTCGACTACCAGTTGAAGGGCCTCGGGTACACTTTCAGGGAGTTCGTGGAAAAGGTCCGGGGGGTCGCCTCCGCCGGCGACTACAGGAAATACGAAAAATCCGGCTTTGCCACCCCTACCGGCAAAGTCGAATTGTATTCCACCATCTTCGAAGGGCTGGGGTATGACCCCTTGCCGGCCTACCAAGAACCCCGGGACACCGCCGTGGCCAGCCCCGGTCTTGCGGCATCCTATCCCCTCATCCTGACCACCGGCTTCAGGACCAGGTATTTCTATCACACCGAGCACCGGCAGATCAAATCAATGCGCGACAAACATCCCGATCCCCTGGTCCAGATACATCCTGCCACGGCGAAGGAACATGGGATAGCCCTGGGCGACTGGGTGTGGATCGAGACCCCGCTGGGCAAAGTCAAGCTGAGGTGCGAGCTTCTTCGGGGGACCGACCCGAAGGTGGTCCATGCCCAGAACGGGTGGTGGTTCCCGGAGCAGGCCGGAGAGGAGCCAAACCTGTTCGGGCTATGGCAGTCCAACGTCAACGTCCTCATCGATGACGACCCTGAGAAATGCGACCCGATAACCGGAGGCTGGCCCCATATGTGCCAGTGCCGGATTTCCAAAGTAGACTGAACAACCATCTCCCCTTTGAAAAACTGATCTTTACCCATAATTTCGGTTGCTGGACACAGAGGGTCTCTTGAGATGTGGGACATGGGCGTAGCCAATAGATTGACTGCTCTAAGTCAACGTTGCGGATAACCGGTACCACCCCGATCCATCGGGGCCTGTGAGCGCTGGATTTGAACAAGGCAAGTTAATGTTGTTAACGAGGAATACCGCTCCTCCGATTCGTACTCCAACAACGATCGTTCGCACAACAAGTCGCCGTCTCGAAGTCCGGGGCTCACAGGCACGGAGGCCTGTGGTACCGGTCCTCTGTGTCCAGCCCGAGATGTGGGGCACGGTCAGTTTGAAAAAGGGGGAGCTTGATATTAGTAGTTAGTTCTATGTTCAGGAGGTACACGTTATGCCAAGAATGGCAAGCAAACTGACCTTCGGTAACAGCATCGCCGACTGGCAGGAACGGATTAACGTGGCCCGCATGAGGGAGCAACGGGCCGCCCGGGCGCGCCAGATCATGCGCAAGCACGGGGTGCCGGCGCTCCTGGCGGGGACGAACGATAACATCCGTTATCTCACGGGCCTGCGGGGGCTGGCTTTTGCTCCCCAGCTAAGATATGTGCTATTCTTTGCCGAGCACGAGCCTGTGGTCTTCGAACACGCCGGATGGTTCCAGCAGATGCCCGACCAGGCGCCCTGGATAAAGAACTGGCGCATCGCCCGGTCGTGGCTGGGCGGCTCCCCCGGCCCCGAGGCCACGAAGGAAGAGTCCGACCTGTTCGCCGCGGAAATCTACGAGGAGCTGAAGCAGAGGGGACTGACCGGAGAAAAACTGGGGGTCGTCGGCGTTGACAACGTGGGCGTGGGCGCCCTGGAAAGGGCCAAACTCCATTGTTCCAACGCCCACGCCCTGATGCAGGAGACCCGGAGCATCAAGAACCAGGATGAGATCAACTGCCTGAAGATGGTCGCTGCCATAGTGGAATCAGCGTGGTACAAGATCTGGGCGGCGCTGCGGCCCGGCGTTCGGGACACAGACCTTAACCGCCAGGTGAGCGACGCCCTCATCGAAGGCGGCGCCGACGATTTGAGGGCGCCGAGCTGGCTATCGGGGCCGCTGACCTTCGAAAGAGGCACCGCCAGCACCGGCAGGATCATTCAGACCGGGGACCTGGTCTATCCCGCCCTTTGCGGCATCAGCTACCTGGGATACGCCAGTTGCAACTACCGGACCTTCATCGTGGGCCGGAAGCCGAACGACAAGGAAAAGGACTGGTACAAGAGGCTCCTGGACCGGATTGACGCCATCATCGACGCCATCAAACCCGGGGCCACCACCGCCGACGCCGCCAAGCACTTCCCTCCGGCCAGTAGCTGGGGCTACAAGGACGAGGTGGAGGTCCTGTCGGTGGAAATCGGGCACGGCCTGGGCATCGTCGGCTCATACGACTTGCCCGTCATCGCCCGGCAGTGGTCCCTGAAGCACCCCCAGGTCTTCGAGACCGGAATGACCCTGGCCGTCGAAAGCCTGGAGGGAGAACACCGGGTAGGCGGGGTGCGCCTGGAGAACATGGTGGTGGTGACCGAGAACGGCGGCGAGATCATGGACCATATGGTACGGGACCGCATACTGGAGGCCCCGCTTTAAGGATTGAAGATTACAGATTCAATCTATCATGCGCCGATGGCGCACCATGAAGGGATGAAAACGCCCTGTCATTCTGAGCGAAGCGAGCGTAGTCGAAGAATCCTTTGGGGCGGGGTACGAGACGAAAGACCCTTCGACTGCCCCTTCGCTCTGCTCAGGGCTTCGGCTCAGGGTGACACTTCCGTAGCAAGATTAGAAGATTCCCGGCCCCGGTTGCCCGCACCCGGTGCCACAGGCCTCCGCGCCTGTGAGACCCGACAGCGGGCCGGTGTCTGCCTGACCCAGCATACATTGTTTCAGGAACCAACAAGACCATGAAATTGAAAAATAAGGTCGCCATCGTCACCGGCGGGGGCGGAGGCCTGGGCAGGGAAATCGCCCTGGCCCTGGCCAGGGAAGGCGCGCACCTGGCGCTGGTAGACGTGAACTGGCGTAACGCCTGCGGCGTTGCCCGCGAGGTGCGGAACGCCGGCAGGAAAGCCCTGCCCGTCCAAGCCAATGTCTCGAAGGAGCGCCAGGTAATGCGGGCGGTGGAAAGGACATTGGCGGAATTCGGCCGGACAGACATCCTGGTTAACAACGCCGGAATCGGGTTCGGCGCCCATCCAGGCTGGGGTCCGGTCAAAGACCTGAGCCTTGAGAACTGGCAGGAGGTCGTAGACACCAACCTGACAGGGACTTTCCTCTGTTCCAGGGCCGTACTCGCTACCATGATTACGCAAGGGAGCGGCGTCATCATCAACATATCGGGCATGGGCAGTCTGGCAAAGGCCAATTTCGGCGCCTACTGCGCCTCCAAATCCGGCGTGGACACCCTCACCCGGGTCATGGCCATTGAGCTGGCATCCTCCGGTATCCGGGTGAATGCCCTGAGCCCCGGGGCCCTCACGGCCACACCGCCCGTTCTCGCCGTAGCCCACAGCGATTCCGGGTTCATGCTGCGCCCCCCGGTTATCCGCGACTCCATAGTCTATCTCGCCTCAGACGATTCGGTGGGGGTCACCGGCCAGCTCCTCAGCGCGCTTCAGTGGAACGAGGAGCACGGCATCGACAACGCTCCCTTCAGGATGGCGCGGACTACCCCGGTACCACAGGCGTCCCTGCCTGTGAGAGCTGGATTGGAGTGACAGTCGGTTTGTTTGACCAACCATCATCACAAACTCCGGTCACGGCCCCGTGAATGAAGCCGCCGCGCTATAATGGTTGTTAGGGCCACTAAACTGAACCAACCGCCCTAAAGAAGGAACCTTTATGCCTAAAGACATAAGACATTCAGAAGACACCTGGATTCCAACCATGTGCTGGGGCTGCGTCGAAGGGCCGGATGTCATCAAGGTCCGCCGACTCAACGGCGTGGCGGTCAACATTGAAGGTAATGCCGACCTGCCCAACTACGATAAGCTGACCAAGAACCAGGGCCGGATTTGCGGCAAGCCCTACGCCTTCATCCACAAGCTTTACAACCCCCACCGGATCAAAGCGCCTCTCCGCCGGACCAACCCGCAAAAAGGTCCGGGCATAGACCCGAAATGGGTTGAGATTAGCTGGGATGAGGCGATGGACACCATCTCGGCAAAACTCAGGGATATTCGCGCCAGGAACACGAGGCTTCTGGCGAGCAGCACCCGGGGACCAATGTGGCGCAGCCTCATGGGCACGCTGTCGCCTTTCTTCTCAGCCTTCGGTCCGGTCCAGGAGCTGGGCGGTGGGTCCAGCCTCCGCTGCGACCAGGCGGAGCACATTTTCGCCAATGTGTTTCACTCCGGCTTCCAGTGCGAGCCGGATATGGACTACTGTAAATACCTGCTGATAGTCGGCAACAATACCTCGGTCTCCGGCGGGGCCCCCGAAAACGTCCAGGTCGCGGACGCCCGCCTGAGAGGGATCAAAGTGGTCGTGGTTGACCCCGTCTTTTCACTGACCGCCGCCAAGGCCGACGAGTGGATTCCCATCAGGCCCGGCACGGATACCGCCTTTTTTCTGGGCCTTATTCACGTGGTAATGCACGAGCTGAAGACATACGACGAGGAGTTTCTCAAGGGCATGACCAACTCCCCCTACCTGGTGGACCCGAAGGGCTACTTCGCCCGGGATGCGGCGGGAAAGGTGCTGGTCTGGGATGCCGGAGAGCACAGGCCGAGGACGCACGATGATCCGGCAGTCAAAGACGTGGCCATCACAGGCGTCTACACCATCAACGGCGTCGAATGCAAGCCGGCCTTCCAGGTCTTGAAAGACCACATGGCCCAGTATAGCGCAGAGTGGGCCTCAGCGGTCACGGAGATTCCCGCCGAGACCATTCGCAGGATTGCCAGGGAATACGTGGAAAACGCCTGCATCGGTAGCACGATAAAGATAGGGGGGCATGTTCTCCCCTACCGACCCGTCGACCTCAAGATGGGCCGGCATCTCTCGGGAGGCTGCCGGTCGTATTCCTGCCTGCTGGCGGACCACATCCTGGCCATGCTGGTCGGCTCCCTAGAGGTACCCGGCGGGCATTGCGGCGGTCGTGCCCGCCGGCTGCTCCTGCCCACCGGGCTCCCCTCGCCCGAGGACTTCAACATCGGGGTCAGGCCAGGTCCTGACGGGATGCCGAAAGCCGACACCTTTGACTTCGTCTGGCCGCCCGTCTCGCTCGACGGGACTGAAACACTCTTGCCCTATTGCCGGATATGGGGAAGGACGCAGGGCCTGGCCTTCCGGCACATGGTGGACCCTCCGAAGAACTTCCCGCTGCCGCCGGTCCCGGAGCTCTTCATACGTTACCGGAGCAGCCCTCTGACCACCGTCGGCGAGCCGGAACTGGTGAGCCAGGCGCTGCTCAAAGTACCCTTCATCGTCTCGATCGCCTATGTCCAGGACGAGTTTACCGAGCTTGCCGACATCGTGCTCCCGGACCACACCGAATTCGAGCGCTACGAGCTGATGAGCTGGGTGAGAGCCGCCCTGGCTAAGAAGTTCTCCGGGGTCATACTCCGCCAGCCGGTCGTGGAGCCGTTGCACAACACCATGGACCTCGCCGACATATTCACGGAGCTGGCCAGCCGGGCCGGTTTCCTCGCCGAATACAACGAAAAGGTCAATTCCATCTTCGGACTCACCGGCGACTGGAAGCTCGACCCGGCGACCAAATACCGGTGGGCGGACATCGTGGACAGGCAGTGCAAGTCATATACCGGCGGTGAGAAGGACCTCAACTGGTTCAAGCAGCACGGGGCCATTTTCAAAGAGGTGCCGGTCGAGGACCAGTACGACGTGCATTTTGAAATGAAGAGAATGGGACTCCGGTACCAGCTCCCTTACGTGGAGCACGTCAAGAAGACGGGCGAGCGGCTGGCCCGGGATCTGGCCGGGGTGGGAGTAGACTGGTGGCCCACCGACGAGTATACCCCTCTTCCCGTCTATAAGCAGTCGGCCTGCGAGCAAAGCCCCGCCGAATACGACATGTACGTTACCACCGCGCGGTCGCCCCAGTTTGGTTTCGGCTCCGACGTCGAGATTCCGATGTTCGCCGAGATTGCGGAATACATCCCAGGCCAGCAGGACATCTTGATGAACCGCAAAACGGCCCTATCCCGGGGAATAAGAGATGGAGACGAGATATGGGTCGAGTCGGAAGTAGGCAAGGTGAAGAGGAAGGTCAAACTCACCGAGTTGATACGGCCCGACACCATTCTCATCACCGGGCAATTCGGACAGTGGTCCACCCCGTTTGCCAGGGACACCGGTCGGGTCTCCATGACGCCGCTGGCCCCCATAAGACACAGTTGGACCGATCCCGTGGTGGGTACCATGCAGGGCGGCCTGATCAAAGCGAAGGTTTATAAGGATTGAAAACGCAGGGTGGGTTAAGCACAGAGGGGCAAGGGGGAGGCTGGGTGGCTGTGCGAACCCACCAGGAAAGACCGAAAACAACACAGATTCAAAGATTAGAAGATTCCCCGCCCCGGTTGGTCATTCGTCATTCGGATTTCGTAATTTGTCATTGGTTCGTCATTCGGACTTCGTCATTCGTCATTGATTCGTCATTCGGACTTCGACATTGGTCATTGCTACGAAACTGTCACCCTGAGCCGAAGCCCTGAGCAGAGCGAAGGGGCAGTCGAAGGGTCTTTGCTCTCCCCACCCGAGAAAGATTCTTCGACTACGCTCGCTACACTCGCTTCGCTCAGAATGACAGATCGTCCAGCCATTTTCATTGTTCATTGTCCCGACTCGTCGGGATGGGACATTGATTCGTCATTCGGACTTCGTCATTCGTCATTAGTTCGGGAGCATGATATGCCCAGATACGGCATGGTAATCGACTTGAAACTCTGCGTCGGCTGCGGGACGTGCATTCTTGCCTGCAAGATGGAGCACTTCCTGCCGCCGGGGATGGTGTTCTCCCGGGTGTTGATCAAGGAGCACGGAGAATACCCGCGCGTCCAGCGGACCATGCAGCCGGTCCTGTGCAATCATTGCACAGATGCCGCGTGCGTTAAGGTGTGTCCTTCGGGCGCCACCACCAGGCGACCGGACGGACTGGTGACGGTGGATCCCGACAAGTGCATCGGCTGCCGGTACTGCATGATGGCCTGTCCCTACGGCTCGCGCTCGTTTTACAGCAAAGAGACGGGCTACTACCCCGGCCTGGCCCCCACGCAGCTCGAAAAGATCGGACGGGAGAGATTGCAGACCGGGGTGGTCATGAAATGCGATTTCTGCCAGGAACGGATAGACCGGGGCGTCAGTAAGGGATTACGTCCCGGAGTGGACAGGGGAGCGACCCCGATATGCGTAAACAACTGTCCGGCCAAGGCCAGGCACTTCGGCGACCTGGACAACCCGGCCAGTAACGTCAGGACATTGATTACAGTCAGGCACGGCTTCCAGTTGCATCCCGAGTTTGGCACCGATCCATCGGTTTACTATGTGCGGTAGGCTATGGGGCCAGTGGCGCAGGCGGGTGGCACAGGCGTCTCGCCTGTGTTTGCCCGGCACAGCCGCGTAGGGTGGGTTAAGCACAGCGGGGCGATGGGGAAGCTGGGTGGCTGTGCGAACCCACCACATGGAATGGCGAATGACGAAGTCCGAATGACGAATGACCAATCAAAGGGGGAAATGACGAAACCCGAATGACGAACAGCTAGCCGGGGTGGGGAATCTTGTAATCTTGAATCTGTAATCTTGAATCCTTCCTGGTGGGTTCGCGTCCCGATGAGTCTTTCAGACAAATCGGGACGCGAACCCACCCTACCCGTACTGTGCCACTCTTGCTGCCGCCTTTTTGGCTTGTTGACTTGCCAGCCATAGTCTTGTAAGATATCGCAGGCCCGCGAACCTTCAACTTGAGGAACCTGGATAATCCCCTCAATCCCCTTTTTTCAAAGGGAGAAGCTGGAAAACCAATTTTCAGAGGAGGTAAGCAATGAAGAACAGACCCCTGTACATTGTGGCTCTCTGGTTAACCGCGGCCCTGGTTGTAGTCCCACTTGTCCTTTCGGCCTGCCAGATTTCCCCGCTTGGCGCCAGAGAAAAGGCGCCCTACTACATCGGCCTGGTGGATGCTTTGACCGGGCAATACGCGCCGGTGGGCGTCGACGTCAAGAAGGGCGAAGAGATGGCGATCGCCGAGATCAACGCCAAAGGCGGAGTCAACGGCCATCCCCTGTCGGGCATTTATTATGACGACGAATCGGCCCCCCCACGCGCCGCCGATCTCGTCCGCAAACTCAAAGACCAGAACGTGCTGGCCATCGTCGGCGCTGTCGGCATACCCATGGCGCTGGCGGCGAGCGAAGTTGCCGACGCCGAAAAGGTCCCCTTCATCCCCAAGACCCCAGTACCGCTCCCATCGCAAACCGGGAAGCCGGGGAACTATGTTTTCGGCGCGGTGAGCTACGATTTCGACGATGTCGCCGACGTCTGGATCCGGTTCGCCGTCGCCCTCGGCGGGAAGAGGGTCGGCTTCGTGCTGACCTCCGATCCCCTGGGCGACACCCACGAGAGATTGATAAAAGCCCTGGCGGACAAGAACCCCGGGATGTTCGAGATAGCCGGCATTGAAAGAATGCTGACCACCGATACCGACATAACCGTGCAGTTGACCAAGCTGAGAGCGGCCAGGCCCGATGCCCTTTTCCTCGGCCCCTCCGGCCGCCCCGCCACTGTTGTCTACAAGAACCTCGACCTCATGGCCTGGAACATCCCCGCGGTGTCCCACTCCGCCAACGCGCAGAGGTCGTTCATCGACTCGGTAAAAGGGTTTTCCGACCGCGTGGTGCTATGGCTGACCGCCTCTCAGCTCCGCCCCGACAGCATACCCGGGGACCATCCCGGCGGCCAGGCCGAGGCGATAAGGAGGCTGGCCACCGAGTTCAACAAAGAGACGGGCAAGATCTCGTCCGACACGGTTGTTAGCGGCTACGATAGCGTATATTCCATTGCCGATGCCCTCCGGAAACTGGACATGGACCCGGAAAAGATGAGCGTGCAGGAAATGAGGTCAAAGCTCCGCGACGCGATGGAGACCCAGACCTTCCAGGCAACCAACGTCCTGGTCAAACGGACAGCCCAGAACCACCGGGGGGTGGCTGGATTCCGGTTCTATCTGGCCAAAATACAGGGTGACTGGTTTGTGCCGGTCCGGTACGTGGACTATCCGGGCGCGAAGATGGGCGTGATGAAATAGGGAAATGACGCAACCGCACCGTCTTTGCGAGGAGCGAAGCGACGAAGCAATCCCACGGTTGGCTGGACAAGCCAGGAGATTGCTTCGCTTCGCTCGCAATGACGGTGGAGAATAGCGTGATTCTCGTAGGCCAATCCATTGCTTCCGGCCTGGTCCTGGGAAGCATCTATGCCCTGATCGCCCTGGGGTTCTCCCTCATCTACAACGTCAGCGGCATCCTGAATATCGCCCAGGGCGAATTCGTGGTCCTCGGCGGGATGACAGCGATCTGGCTCACGGCGATGGGCGTGCCGGTCCCCGTGACCTTTATCCTGGCCATCGCCGCCGGGGTCGTCAGCGGCCTGCTGGTTGAAAGACTGCTGGTCATCCCCCGTAAAAAGTCGACTTTCCCCATCTGGCTGTGCCTGACCATGGCCGCGGGGATTGCCTATAAGGGACTGGCCAGGATTTTCTGGGGAGTGGAGCCCATCACCCTCAACTCCCCGGTCCCGGGCGCTTTCAAGCTCTCCGAGGTGGTGATCCCCAGACAGTCCCTTCTCATCATGTCAGTCATCCTGCTCCTCGTCGTTTTCCTCTGGTTCTTCCTGACGCGAACCCTGACGGGAAAGGCGTTGAGAGCCGTCAGGGACACCCCCGAAGGCGCCAGTCTGGTCGGGATCGACCCCAACGGAATGGTGATCCTGTCCTTTGCTATCAGCGCCGCGGTGGGCGCGCTGGGGGGAATACTCATTGCTCCCATAACCATGATGAGCTACGCCGGCGGTGAGTTCTTCCTGGCCAGCGGCATCGCTGCCGCCATTGTCGGCGGGATGGGCAGCGTGCTGGGCGCCTTCGTCGGCGGTTACATCATCGGGCTCAGCGAGCAACTGGCGGCGGGCCTCATTTCACCCCTGTTCAAGAGCGCCATCGCCATGATAATCATTATCGTGGTGCTCGCCATCAAGCCCCTAGGACTCTTCGGAAAGCCTACCGTGAAATGACGCCGCCATTGAACCGTACGGGCGGACCTGTGTGCCCGCCCGCCGTCGGACGGGGTGTAGCCCATGGCTTCAGCGAGGCGTAGCCCATGGCGTCAGCCTTGCGGGGTGGAGAAAAGTGAACCATGTGAATAGCACGCATGGAACGGGATTATCCCGGTCTTCTGGTTGCAACGGCGGCAGATAGCACCTGAGTGAAAATATTTCCTCTCCGGAAGACGCTGACCATCTCCCCCAGGAGAAAGACCTGGGCGGTCATCCTCTTGATAGCCGTGGTCGCGGCAATCCCGTGGCTCTTTGCCAAGCTGGGAGTGGTCTATCTGGTGAGCATGCTTACGCTCGTAGGCATTTACACCGTCATGGTCATCGGACTGGACCTGGCCCTGGGCTACGGCGGACAGATCAACCTGGGACTGCAGGGGTTCATGGCCATCAGCGCCTATACCGTCGCCGTTCTGACCACCCGTAGCTGGGTTCCTCCAATCCTGGCCCAGCCCCTGGTGGCCGCCGTCCTGGGTCTTCTGGCATCCCTGCTGGTGGCCCTCGGCGTGTCGGTGCCCATATTGCGAACAATAGAAAAGGTACCGTTTTCCCTGGCGGCCATAGCCTTCGGACTCACCACGTTCTTCGTCATCAGCGGCTCGGATTTCCTGGGCGCAACCCTGGGCATCACCGGCATCCCTCCCCTTGCCATCGGCCCGCTCAGGCTGGATACCGGGTTCGAAATGTACTACTTGGTCTGGATCGTCGCCTTTCTTCTTCTTTTCTTCGCCTTCTACATGGTCAATTCACAATGGGGCCTGGCCTGCCGCGCGATCTGCAGCGATGACCGTACAGCCGAGGCCCTGGGGATAAACGTAAGCAAATACCGGCTGGAGCTCTTTCTGCTGTCGGCGGTCGTCTCCGGCATCTCCGGAGTGCTTCTGGCATTTCACATGAAGGGAGTGGACCCCACGTACTTCAGCTTCTGGATGATGCTGCTGTTCCTGTTCGCGCTTTACTTCGGCGGGGAAAGGACTGTCTGGGGAGCGATCCTGGGAACGATCATGATCTTCCTGGTCATACCCGAGTTCATAGACCTCGCCTCCTCCAGGTTGCCTTGGGTGCGCAGCGTCACCGAGCTCATCCAGGGAATCATCTTCATGCTCATACTCTACTTCCTCCCCGGCGGCCTCTTCAGCCTGATACGCCGGATTCCATTCAGATAGGTCCCCCAGGCAGTGAACGGCGGGTGGCACAGGCATCGTCAGTGGCACGGGCGTCGTCAGTGGCACAGGCGTCTCGCCTGTGTACGCAGGACCAGGGCAGGGGCAGCAGCCCGTTGATAGTCTTCCTCCCAGGGTCCACCCCCGGTCCGTCGCGACACCCGCCAGGGGTGTCGCGACCCGGCATTGGCTGCCCACCGGGGATAGGACAAGGGGAGCAAGCCCCGCCGCTACAGGAATCGCGCGGCGCGGGACCCACCACGCCAATGATTACAGATTACAGATTCAATCCGCCCCACAAGGCTAAAGCCATGGGCTCCCCCCGGGGGGCATAAGCTCGCAACAACGTTATGTCAAGTAAGCCCGTTTGACGTTCTCGTCGTTTAGAAGTTGCTTTCCCGTCCCTTCCAGCACCACCCGGCCCCTCTCCAGCACATAGGCTCGGTCCGCCATGCCCAGGCTGGCGCTGGCGTTCTGCTCGGAAAGCAAAATGGTGATGCCCCGGCGGTGCAACTCCTGGATGCTCTTGAACACCTCCGCCACCCAGAGGGGCGCCAGGCCCAGAGAAGGTTCGTCCAGTATTAGCAGCTTCGGCTTGCTCATCAGCCCGCGGGCGATGGCCAGCACCTGCGCCTGCCCGCCGCTGAGGGACTCGGCCTTCTGTTTCCGTCGCTCCCACAATATCGGGAAAAGCTTGAAAACGTACTCCATGTCCTGCCTGATGTCTTCTTTACCGTCAGTCCGGTGACGGCTGAAGGCGCCCAGTTCGAGATTCTCGACCACCGTTAATGAAGGGTACAATAACCTTCCCTCGGGCACCAGGCAGAGGCCGAGCCTCGCGACTTCAGTGGCCCTCATCCTGGAAATATCCCTGTCCTGGAAAATCACCGTTCCCCGGTACGAGGTGACCAGGCCCGATACGGCCTTCAACAATGTCGTCTTACCGCTCCCGTTGGCCCCGATGAGGCTGACGAACTCGCCTTCCTGAATATTGATACTGACGCCCCACAGCACCTGGAGCAAGCCATAGAAGCTACTGACGTTTTCCACCCTGAGCATCAGTAGACCGCCTCTCCCAGATAACACTTGATCACGGCTTCATTCTTCCTGATTTCGTCAGGATTCCCTTCCGCCAATTTCTCTCCGTAATTCATCACCATGATCTGGTCCGCCACGCCCATAACCAGCTTGATATTATGCTCCACCAGGCAAATGGTCTTGTTCAGCTCCCTGTTAATCTGGAGCAGCTTCCGGGAGAAGCCTCTGGCCTCCGTCTCGTTCAGGCCCGCTGCCGGTTCATCCAGCAAGATGAGCTCGGGGTCCGCGGCCAGCGCCCGCGCCAGCTCCAGTGCCCTCTGCTCGCCGAAATTGAGGGCGTGTATTCCCAGGTTGGCTTTGGAAGCAAGCCCCACGTAGTCCAGCCACTTCATCGCCGTTTCCTCGCAGCGCCGGTATTCCGCCCTGGCTTTGCCCTTTCGGAATATGACATCGAGCGTGCCTGTCCCGGACCTGCCGAGTTGCCCGGCAATGACATTCTCGATGGCCGTTACACCTTCGGCGAACAACCTTATGTTCTGAAAAGTGCGCACAACTCCGAGGGAGGCAACGGCGTGAGGTCTGAGCCCGTTGAGCGGCCTGTCTTTGAATTTCACCGAGCCCTTTTGAGGCGGGTAGATCATGGAGATGACATTAAAAAGGGTTGTCTTGCCTGAACCGTTGGGGCCGATAATCGCCTTGAGCTGCCCCCGGGAAACGGTTAAGCTCAAATTAGACACGGCCGCCAGCCCGCCGAAGTAGCGGCTCACCCCCTCCAGTTCCAGAAGCGCGTTTTCCATGTCCGGGCTCTCCATCGGGCTGTATCCAGGCGAATCAGGACTAATAGGAAACAAAGAATGGCGGCGCGCAGTGTCGCACAAAGACACCAGGCGCACAAAGGAGCTGCATGACTGCAGCCCGGTGGATTATACTACAAGAACGACCGCCCCCGCAGGCTAAAGACTGTCCCGACGAGTCGGGACTATCGCAGAGCGGAGCGGCTACACCCCCCCGTTCTACGCCCGGTAGACTCTCGCTTTGACGGTTGATTGCATCGTGCCTGTCACCTGGTCGGTCCATTCGTAGCTAACCGGCGTCAATGCATTGATGGAGGCCCTGCCCGTGTCCCTGGCCACGGGCGTTGTGGACTGCCCGAATTGGCCAGCCATCAAGATGGTATCCGGACGGATGCCTTCGCTGAGCGTGACCACTCCCTTTACCCTGCCCACCGGCGATTCCACCCATATCTCGTCTCCCTCCTTGATTCCCCTTGCACCGGCCGTTCTGGAGTTCATCAGGATTTCCTGTTGCCCCGGGACCTGGCGGGCCACTTCATTTTGCAGTGAACAATCGACATTGCTGGCATTGGCATATTGGGGCAAGCGGCAAGTCGTCACAAAAAGATCGTATTCCGCGGGAACCGCGTCCAATACTGATGGCATATAGGTCGGCAAAGCAACGTACTCCGTGGTGGGCCACCAGCCAATGCCGACCTCGACCAGCTTGACGGCAAGGTTCTCTCCCACTTTCTTGACCGTCTCCATGTAGGGCAAACTGTATCTCAGCTTTTCTCCCATCATCTTAAAGTGAACACTGTATTGGTCCGGGACTGCCTGGGGCGACGCTATCCCACCGTGCTCTTTGAACCATGCAAGGTCCCTTTCATCATTGGTTAACGAATTCAGAATCCGGTCCACGACATCTACCCAGGCGTACTTCCTGTCGGGCTCCAGCTTGTAGGGGTCCTTCAAGTGGAAACGGATGTTTATCACCCTGTTGTAATCTGCGAGAAAGCCGATGCGGGCCGCCAGCTCGGTCAAAATATCGGAAATATCCCTGTTACCGGGCGGCGGCTCCACCACGGGCTGCTTGAGCACAATCCCCCGGAAGCGCCGTCCCGAACCCAGCTTCTTGTCCGTGTCTATTACCTCGTACCGCTCCAATTCCGTAAGATCGGGCAAGACAATGTCCGCCAGGCGGGTAACTTCGTCATCAGTGTAGGCGATGGACACGATGAAAGGTATCTTCTTCAAAGCCTCCACCACCAGATCTGGCTGCCCGACCGAGACGACGCAGTTGTTGCGGAAGCGCAGGTAGGCCCGGGGAGGCGGAGGAAGAGGCAAGCCCGGAGGCGGCTTGACGAGGTTGACGAACAGGAGATGGGCCGAATGCCCCCATATCCTGGTAAAGGGGACCAGGGTCTCGCACATATCCCAGGACACCGGCGGCCAGGTGAAGGGATGGAAGGCCGGCTCCGGCATCCCATCGGGACCCGGGCTGATGCCGTGGTCGAAATCGGTGGGATGAGCGCACCCTCCGTGGTGGCCACCCACTGTTTCTAGCGCCCCCACCAGCGCCACGAGAATATGCTGGGCCAGGACATTTTGATAGGAGTGAACGCCTGATTCGACCGGCCTGCCGATAATGACGTCCACCGGCCGGTAAGGCAAATCGAAACCATCGAGATGAATCGTGCTCCCGATCCGGGCATTCTCAACAAACTCCGCTGATATGCGCCGGATCGTCGCCGCGGGAATGTCCGTGATCGCGGCAGCCCATTCCGCGGTATATTCCTGCACGTGTTCCTTCAGAACCTGAAAGACCGGCTTGCAGTCCTGCCCGTTCACCTCATGAGCGCCTTCCAGGGCCGGGTCCTTGACACGGGGATCATCGAAAACCATGGGGGCGCTGGCGGCCGGGTCCCAGACCAGGGGTTTGCCTGAAAGGCTGTCCCTGGTGAAACAACCGTCTGCGCCGACCAGATAGGGAGCATTGGTAAGGCTTTTCAAGAACTCCGCATCGTAGATTC
Organism: Chloroflexota bacterium; assembly: GCA_016210565.1. GTDB lineage: Bacteria > Chloroflexota > Dehalococcoidia > JACQUA01 > JACQUA01 > JACQUA01. The sequence goes on along the minus strand of JACQUA010000237.1, from coordinate 22,475 downwards.
TCAGCTCGTGGATGATGACGTGGATCATGCTGAGCATGAAGGCCACGTCAGTACCCGGTTTGATCGGCAGCCACTCGTCGGCTTTGGCCGCGGTCAAGGTCAACACCGGGTCAACCACCACCTTTCTAGCGCCGGCATGGTACAGGTTCCCGCACACACCCCCGGAAGCCGCCACATTGCTGCCCACAATGATCATGTACCTGGTGTATTTCGTATCAGGAGCGCATCTGAATCCGCCGTGGATGGTATTGGCGAACATGTGCACCCCCAGGCCGCAGCGGACGCCCGACCCCCCTCTCAGGTCCTGCATCGGTCCGAAGGCGATATAGAACGCCGGCCACGTGCCGCCCATGCTGGATTGGGCGACGCTGTGGAAAGTGCTGCAAAGGCCCCTGGTATCTTCTTCCCGGATCTCTTTGAATTTTCCGGCAACGGTCTCCAGGGCTTCCTCCCAGCTAATCTCCACCCAGCCGGGGTCAATATCCAGTCCTTTTTCCCGGTTGGTCCGTTTGAGGGGCGACCGGATGCGGTGAGGATTGTAAACCTTCTCAATCAGTCCGTAGGGCTTGGCGCAAATTCTCCCCTCGTTCCGCGACCATTCGGCAAACCCCGGCTCTTCCAGGTTACCCTGAACGTTCACCACCACGCCATCGACCCGGCGATAGCGCTGCAGGCACGGCCCCATGACGCAGAACCAGCAGGCCGTGGGAATCCACAGGTCTTCCTTAACCCTGGCCTGGATATTCTTCAATAGCGCTTACCCGTTTCTTTCCGTGTCGTCACCCGGCGCCGCAGGCCACCGTGCCTGTAAGACGACCATAGACACCCCTTGCGGGTGTCGTTGGTTGTCTTTCCCCCACGGTCCGACAGGGACAAGCCCTGTCGCTACGGTGTTCCCACCATCACTTCGCTGGCCCCGCGAATATGTCCCTTATTGACGGCAGCATCTTGCCCTGGAGCAGGAAGAACTCCTCGTCGCCATAGGTAAGCTTGTCCCCCGGCCCGGCAAAGAAGAGCTCATCGATGCCTTCATGCGATACATCCAGGCGGGCGCTGGGCAGCCGTATGCCCTTCACGTAGGCGTCCTGCCCGTCCTTACTCAGGAGCCAGTTCAGGAAAACGACGCTGGCATTGGGGTGCGCGGGTCTGGCCGGCATGGCCAGCGCTCCACCGACGGTCTGAAGCCCACCCCCTTCCGCCAGCCGTACCGAGGCAATGGGAGAACCCAGAGCCTTGAACTCTGACAGCACGTCCGGAGCCGGGGCAATGGCGATGGCATACTTGCCTCTGGACACCCATTCCACCTGCGCCCTTTTGTCCCGCGTGGTAACAACTTCCTGGTTGACCAGCCCCCGCAGAAAATCCAGGGCCTGCTCCAGCCCCCAGGTCCGTCCCAAGAAAGCAGACATGGAAAGGCCTGCTCCGGTCATGGTGGGGTCCTGCATCACCAGCTTACCTTTCCACCTGGGGTTCAATAAGTCCTTGAGAGAGGAAATCTCCTCTTCCCTGACCAGCTCCGTGTTCCGGGCGACATACCTCTCATAGTTCGCCAGCATGCCCACTACCTGGCCGTCCTTATCAATCAGCGGAAGGCGCCCGATCTTCCACGACCCCGGCTCTTTGACCTCAGGGAGAATCAGATCGGGCTCCAGAGGCCGGAGCAATCCCTGCGGCTTGACGACGGTCAGCAGAGTCGCGCCTCCCATGTTGATGGCGTCAGCCAGATACAGTCCCGCGGTACGCTCGTTGACCATTTTTTGCGCCAGTTCCATGGGCAGGCCGGTGACGAACTCGAGTTTGATGCCAAACTTGCTCCCGAAGGCTCTGGTCAACTCCATCCTGGCATCCGCCACGCCCATCCAGTAAAACAGCAATTCCTTTTCTTCCCTGGCCGCCGCCACCTTCTTGTCCCATTCCACCCTCCAGTCGCCCTCTCTGGCGATCCCGGCCGGCGCCGCGGGTGCGGCTTTTTCGGGGGGCTTGGCCGGCGCCGGCGCCAGGGCGCCCGCACATCCGGCGACTGATAACACCAGAACCACCAGCAGGCCAAAACAGCATAGGTTTTTCATCATGACCCTCCTTCTGTCAGCAATGCTTTTCACCACCAGTGCCACAGGCATCTCGCCCGTGGGTGGTGAACCGCACCCAAAGTCAATATATCCTTGCCGGTCACTGTTAGCTCCATGCCACCCGGGGCAGCAGCTTATTGGACTTTGACCGGACAAACCTGCCGTGTTCAAGTTCCGCCTCTTACAGGCGAGACGACTGAGGCGCCGATTCACGGCTCACAGGCGCGGTGGCGTGTGATACTGACGTTCTCCTTCTCCTCATATGTGGTGCAAAGACCTGCTCACACGCTCCTTCAGGGTCGGCCTGGTCCGGTCATAGTTCAGCCAGCCGGGCAGCCGGTGCTGCCGGGGTCTGTGCCCGTAAAACACATCGTCGACCCAGGCCAGGAACGTGCGGCCCAGCGACGAGCGGGCGGCCAGTTCGCCCCACAGGCGATGGAACCAGTTCAGGGGCTTCGTCCAGCAGCAGGCAGCGACACAGTAGTTGCAGTGCTCGATATCGCCGAAGGCCATCCGGAACTTCAGACACTTCTCCGAATCGATAGGCCACACTTTGACGCCCCTCACCACATCCTTTTCATCTTTCGTTGACATGGCGCCCACCGGGCAAACTTCGGAGCATTTCTTGCATTTAGCGCACAGGTCCTGCACGCCGATGTCCACCGGGCTGTCCACCGCCAGAGGCAGATCCGTGGTCACGATATCGAGGCGCACGGCCGGCCCGAACTTTTTGGTATTCAGCAGACCGCAACGCCCCAGTTCCCCCAGCCCGGCGTCTATAGCCAGGGGGATGTTCTGCACCTGCCCGCCCACCTGGTCCCGGGCGTCATAGCCCAGATTCCGAATATAGGAAGCCAGGCGCAACCCCACCGTTACCGCAATGCTGAACTGCCAGTGGTTGCACTCGATCATGGCTGCGGGAGAGGTCCCCCTTTGCGCCAGCAGCATATCGAAATCACGGTAGGCGAAGGCCATGCATATGGCATAGGTGTGATTGAGATCGACCGGGTTGCCATCCCTGTCATAGCTGTAAACCCAGAGCGGATTGAGGCGGCAAATGCCTACCAGATCGGCCCCCAGGTACCGGGCCACACCCTTGATGTTCCTGGCCGCCGTCTCGGGGTCCATCGCAACCTTGTGTTCCGAAATCCGGCCGTAGATTCCCCGGGAGACGTGCGGGTTAAGCGGGCTGGCGCTGCTCAAGGCCAGGGCCAATGGTTGTTCCCCGAAACGGGATTCCCTTTGCTTCCTCTTTTCTTCCGGGGCGATCAGGCTGCGAAGCTTGCGGTCGGCTTCCTCCAGCTCCGGATGCCGTTCGTAGTAGGCGCGATAGGCCTCCGTGCCCGGCCTAAGGGCGCCCCTGGCCAGCACAGCATCCCTGCCGTCATAGCGTTTCAAAGGCCCGACAATGTCATAGGCATAGGTCGGCACCGCCGTCTTCCGGCTCCAGAAGCTGGCCCGTCTTTTGCCGTTCAGTTTCGCCAGTTCGGGAAATAGCTCGTCTCTGGTAAAAGTCCGCTCGTTGGTTCTTCCCGTCTCAATCATTTGCCGGCTTCCTCAATGATTTGCTTGCTCACGAGCATCACTTCGGCATTCCTGATGGTCTTCTCTTCGCTGTCCATGAAGAGCTTCTCACCGGGATCGATCAGGAACATGGGATTTATTCCTTCAATGGATGCGTCAAGGCGCATGCTCTGGCTTTCGTAGCCCTTCGCGAAAAGCGTTTGTCCTTCCTTGCCCAGCAGCCAGTTGAGGAAGACCCTGGCCGCATTGGGATGCGCCAGTCTGGTGGGCGCCGAAATGCCCCCGGCGCCGGAAGACACCCGGCTGCCCTCTTTTGGGTTTACCACCCCTATGGAAGCGCCGGCGGCGAGGAACGAGCGCAGCTCCGTGGGCGAGTTGCCGAGGCCGATGGCGAACTTCCCCCTGGCAATCGACTCGATGTGCAGGCGGTGGCTTCTCTCGATAACCAGTTGCTGCTCCTTGACCAGTCGCCTCAGATAGTCCTTCGCCTCTTCCAAGGTCCACAGGTCAAAAGCCAGGTGGGTCATCATGGCCGCACCCGAGCCGCTGACAGTGGGGTCGTCCCAGGTGACCTTCCCCTTATACTGAGGTCTCAACACATCTTTGTAAGTGGTGACTTCTCCTTTCTTGACGAGGTCGGGGTTGTAGGCCAGGTAGTACTGCTTGACGGCGACCATCCCGATCCACTCTTTGTCTCTGCCTATAAAGGGGAGTCGCTCTCCTCTCCACTGCCTGGGATCCTTCACCTCGGGAAGGACCAGAAGCGGTTCCAGGGGACCGGTAATGCCCGCGGGCTTATAGAGATTGATGGCAATGGTAGCGCCATCGCCAAAAAAATCAACCAGGTAGAGGCCGGCCCTTTGTTCCGCCTGGACCTTCGTTACGGTCTCTTCTCCCCTGGCAAAGGGAGAGAACTCCAGTTCTATGCCATACTTCTCTTTGAAGGCTTTCATGAGGGTGGTCCTGGTTTCCGCCGGCCAGGCCGTGGTGTACAACCTGACACTGCCTTCCTTCCTGGCCGCCTCCAGGGTCTTTTCCCACTCCTGCTCCCAACCGGCTTTGAGGGCGGGCGTTGCGTTGGCAGCCGGTTTCTTTGTCTCGGCCACAGAAGCAGGCGGCGAAGCCTGCCCGCAAGAGATTAAGACCAACATTGCGAGAACAGAAACCCCAACGAACCCTGACATCCCGCATCTAGTAGAAGCCATCAAATCTCCCTCCTTCCCAGAACATGGTGGAACTCACTTTGCCTTGACTGGCTGGAATATCTCTACAACAGTTCTTCTCATGTCTACGTCCTCTTCATTTGTGTGTCCTTCCACCGGTTACGACAGGCCTCCGTACCCGTCTACGCTGGTGGCGGCACGCCGATGCATCGGGGTCTCTGAGAGCTGGACTTCGGCGATGCCGGCTTTTCCCCGGAAGACTCCGGCCGCGTGACCGGCCCACGCCCTCACGGAGGGCTGCCAGAGGTCATCACCGAACAGCCTCGACAAAACAGGCAATTATAGCACGACGTGTCAAAAACCTGTACCCGTCCGAAGGGCCAAGCGTGCTGCATAGCTACCTGGAATAGCGGTTTGAATCAGGTGAAACGATTGATGTCAACCGCGAGTTCTCATAGCTGGCACCCCGGTGGTTTCCCGGGAAGGAGGATATAGCTGAGGCTGCGGTGAGAAACGGCTTGGCTCAACAAGTCACACATTACAAGCGAGCATTACCTCGCCCTCACAAATGGGGCTAATGAATAGCTGACTTCGCATTGTCGTAGAAAGCATATATGCGCAACACCATGAACCATCAATCCCCTGAAACAGAATCAACGTTCTCGAATATGTCCCTGAGTCTCACCAGATCCTCATGCGGAAGCGCTGGCCGGGAAAAGGATTCGATATTCGCTTGCAAATGGTCCGGGTTTCCTGTCCCGGAAAGAATGACGTGGGTTCCTGGTTCGTAATGGCAGAAACGGTAAGCGGCGTCCGTCAGGCTTACCGCCCCTCCCGCACGGAGCAGAAAACCGAGCGGATTATTCTCATCGATGTCGGAAGGATTCACATGCTTCTTTGCCACCAGTTCTTTAACAAGCTGCCTGAGCCGTTCCGGCCTGCTCAATGCCAAACGGACTGCGAACATAACCACAATACCGATATTCTTCTGCATCGCTCTTCTAAAAACACGCTCCCGCGCCGACTGATTGAGCATGTTGAAACCGACCAGCATCACGTCCCAGATGTCATCCTCGACAGCGCGCTGCAGCATGGTGTGCTGCGGGTCGCCGTCGAATGATTCCGTTATTCCTATGAAACGTATTTTCCCCTGCGCGCGCATCTTTTGAAATGTTGGAACAATTTCTGAAACGACATAGTCGTAATTCCTGGGAAGGACTCCATGAAAGTGGTAGATATCGACGTAGTCGGTGCCAAGAAGCCTCAGGCTATCGTCAAGGCCTTTCTGCACTTCCTCCGGGGTAATGCGTTCAAATCCTGGTTGTTTCATTTTGGTCGTCAGCATTTTGGTCGACAGCACCAGCCAGCTGCGGCCGACTTCTTTGATGGCTTTCCCTATGATTTCCTCGGTACCGTATCTTGCCGCTGTATCGATAAAATTGACGCCGGAGTCCCGAGCCTGCCTGATAATGGCCACGGATTCTGCTTCGCTCTTCCCGGTCTTCTTTCCCAGACGGCTTGGGCCTCCGCAACCAAGCCCCATGGCAGATACCTTTAAGCCTGTGCGTCCAAGGATAGTGTAATTCATTGTGTTGTATCGCTTTGCTCCTTCCAAAGGTCCATCTTTGTATTCTTGCGACAGTTTAGTTTACCCGAAACTTATCTTCGGCCAATCTCAGCCTCAATCTTCAGCACAACCACCTCCACATTCCTGCCTGGCTGTCGCCTTGCAAACGACCACCTCATCTCCCTCTACGGCAAGGTTAGTGCCCATTTCTTTGCACCAGCACTCAGCGTAGTTAAGTACCTCATGGAATCTCGGGTCATTTTGTGAGACAAATTCAGGCTCTGCCAGACGATTGATATACCCGGGGACAAATGACACCTTCTGGACCGCCTTCTTGCTGGCCACGCATCTTACCATCATTGTGTATCGCCTCTCCTTCGGCCCTGGATTTCGTTCCCACCCCGGTTCATACGACCGGGATTCGTAGTACAGAGTTGACGGTCCCCTGGTATATACCCCTGGCGGTGGTTTCAAATGATGGGCCATATCCAGGGCGAAGTGTGCCAGGCTATAGAAAATGACCTTTCCTTTGTATATCTCTATACCCTTGATTAAAGCGCTGTGGTGCCCAACAATAAGGTCTGCCCCAACGTCAATAGCCCTGTGCCCAACAGCGGGCTGATACATTGCCACCACCCCGGGTTGATGTGTTCCCCAGTTCATGGAAACAACGACTATGTCTGCCTGATTCCGTAACTTACGAATGTCTTCTTCCATCGCTCTAACGTCATCTTCCAGGGGAATAGTTATGATCCCTGGCGGAGCTCCCGGATTACTGTCCTGAACCTCGTAATAAGTTGAAACCCTGATAGGCACACAACCAGGTCTGTCTTCCCTCGCCACATCCTGGGCATCCATTACCGAACAATAGGCTAGAAATCCCACCCTCAGCCCCTTCTTTTCTATGATCGCTGGTTTTCTGGCCTCGGCAATGTCTTTCCCGGCCCCAATTACCCGGATGTTATTGTCGCGCAGAACGTCCAGTGTTTCCAGTAACGCCTCAGGACCATAGTCAAGACAGTTATTGGTAGCATGAGAGACTGCACTAAACCCGGCAGAAACCAACGACTTAACGTTTCCGGGATGGTTTCGCCCGTTCCATGTAGGACGAGGCCGGTATTGTAGACAGCCCCTGGTCGAAAGATTGCACTCTAGATGACAGAAAGGTATATCTGCTTCTTTGATCTTCTGGTGGGTCATTGCAAAGAGGGACTCGGGTGCTTCGCCACACTCTACCCGCCTGGGGCGGACATCGCCCACCACATGGATTACGACGGTGTCCTTTGAACTTGCCTGGTTAGTCACTGTTCCCACCGCAAATTCCTCTCTAAGTGTAAGTGGCATGGAGATTCTTTCTGTTTACTTTCCCCGCCCCCCATTTCGTGAAAATGGCTTATGAACAAGTCACACATTTCAAGCAATTGTGCACCTAACAACCCGTGTCTCGGGCAGGTCGCTCGGGGGTCACCGTGTCGCCTATATTTGGCGCTCGGTTATGAGCTTTCTCTCCCCGGTCCTACTTTTACGTGGAAAAGCTGCTCGCCCAGCCACAGCCTGGTATCGGTTACCTCGGAAAGGACAAGAAAGGGTTCCAGGGAAGCCAGTGCTCCTTTGGGCTTGAGTACTGTCAAAAGGGTGCCGCCTCCCGCTATTACAGCGTCGGCATTTCTTAACCCTCTCTCCTGTTCGGTGATAAGCTTGTTAGCGATCTCTGCGGTTGGGCCAGCTACAAATTCCAGTTCGATGCCGTATTTTCCCTGAAAGGCCCTGCTCAGCACCGTTCTGACCGAAGATCCGGCGATGGTATAGACCGCTACCCTTCCGTCCTTTTTCGCCTCCCCAAGGACCATCTCCCATTCTTGCTCCCACCCAGCCGGCCCCCCCGGCCTTTCCTGTCTGACCGCACGAGGTGTCGTCAACTTGCTGGGCGCCGCCGCCCTTCCGCAGGCAATCGCCAACGCCCCTATCAGCAAGATAACCGGTAGCCATATCCCAGAACTTAATCATCTATTTCCTCCTCATCGCTCCTCTGCTAAGGTTTAACAAATTATATCTGGTAAGTTCTGTGTCACCGGAACAAAGGCGCCATTATTTCTCTAGCCATCGTTATGATCTGCCGTCGGGCCAGAACACCTTCTTCGTCCTCAACATAAACCTTTCCGTTGGGAATGGGTAGCGAGGACACGTATCTCTCGGTATCCGGAACATCAACCCGTTTGCTCGGACTACCGAAGGCCTGTGCGAAAACGCTCTGGCCTTCCCGGCTCAAGAGCCAGTTGATAAAAACCGTGGCGGCCGCGGGGTGAGCTGGTTTGACCAGCAGGCCCAGGCCACCGGGTCCCCAGGTCACATAGCCGCCTTCCGCCATTTCCACCGGCAGAACGGGGGCGCCGGCTCGCATGAAAGAGGCCAGATGGGCTGTACTACCGCCGAGCCCCAGCGGATATTTCCCTCTGGCCACCCATTCCACGTGAAGACGCTGGTCCCTGGTGAGGGTTATCTCCTGCCGGACCAGCCCCCTGAGATATTCTTTGGTCGTCTCCAGGCCCCAGCTCCCCACCACCCAGGCGGCCACGAGGCTGCTGCCGCTGCCGCTTATAGTGGGGTCGAACATGACCAGTTTACCCTTCCATTCCGGCTTCAACACGTCATTGAAAGAGGTCAGGTATCCCTCTTTCACTATATCGCTATTCCGTATTAACCCCACGTTAAATTGTGTGGTGAGGGCCACGGTCCTGGTCTCCCTATCTGCGAACGGAAACGTTCCGCCATCCCACATTTTGCCGTCCCGCACTTCTGGCAATATAAGCACAGGCTGAACCGGGGCCAACAAACCCTCGGGTCTCATCGAAGTGATAAGGGGCGCGGCCCCCGCCAGGACCACGTCTCCCAGGTACAAACCAGCCTGCCGTTCACTAAGTAGCTTGACAGTAAGCTCTGTCGCCGTGCCGGTTACGAACTCTACTCCAATGTCAAACCGTCTGTTAAATGCTTGGCCTATGACCACCCGGACCTCCGGACTGACGGCCGCATAGACCGTGACCTCGCCTTCTTCTCTGGCCGCCGCCAGGGTAGCGTCCCAACTCGTCCGCCAGTCCGATGCCCCGCTGGTTGGCAGCCAGGGCTGTGCCGGGGCATAACCGGCGGGTCTACAGGCCATTGCAACAAGGACAGTCAACGCCGCGGCAGTAATCGCCAGTGCAATCTTCATTTTGCTCTCATCACGGTAGCGCCTGCCACCTCGCTCGGCCTTTCCAGTGCGCCACGGACCCCAACCGCACATTTCCGAGACAGCCCACAGAAAAGCCAGCTTGCGGTTGTTGGACCGACCGCTTGCCTCCTTTCGGGGAATAGCTTACCAAGCGGCCAGCCGGATGTCAATCTGAGGGGTACGGCTGAGGGGTATGGACGAGGAGAAACATTTTCAGAGAAGCCTGAGGTTTGGCGAAGGTAGATAGGTAAGAACAGGCGGGTGAATCCGACAATGGAGGCCAATCGGGCTCGGATCATTCTCAGGCAACTTCCGGTAAAACCAGGGGGGCGTTCCTCTGGAACACAACATTCCAAGCAATAGTGACCTGAAGCCGGTAGGGACGCGCAGAACGTTCAGGGCGTTGACCACGGCGTTCGCCTCCTGCCGGGAGGTTGCCGCACAAAGACATTTCCCTGAGCTCACGCCCGGTGCAACAAGAGCGGAGTTTGGTTGGACTGCTCGATTCATCTTCCCGTGGTTCGTCCTTCGTCATTCCCCCATTCTCGGGCTACTTGCTTCTTTCCAAAAGGCCCTTCTGCATGGTTTCCATAGCCGTCGTCCAGAGGCCCTTCTCTTTGTAATACTTTATGGCCCCGTCATGAAAGGGCAGGGTCGGGTATTTGGCAAAGTTGGCCAGGGTAAAGTTCGCGAGTTCGGCATGGGCCGGCCGGATCTCGTCAATATGCTCCATAACGGTCCGTGTTACCGCATATACCAGGTCTTCAGAAACATCGGCGCCGCTGTTCATCCCCAAACCGAAGTAAAAGGAAAGGGAATCGCCTTTGGCCCCCGGAAACCCCTCCGGATGGTTATCCGGAAAGACGTAAGGAAACTCCTTTTGCGTCGCCAGTATCTTGTCCCTGGCCATAGGAATGACGTAGGCGCCCCCGGGACTCCTCTCCTGCTCGTCCAGACTGGTCCTGATGCCCGTGCCGAAAGCCGCGTCCACCCTGCGTTCCTTGAGGTTCTCGTACATGTCGACTACCGAGGTGTACCGGGTGGCCACAATGTCCCTGTCGAGGTCCATGCCGTATTGCTTCAGAATGGCCCTCGCCAGGGCCCCGGTTGCCGGGCCTGCGGGATAAATGGCCGCGACCTTCTTCCCTTTCAGGTCTTCCACCTTCTTGATGCCGGTGTCCATTCTGGTGATGAACGAATAGTTCGACGGGTAGATGAAAAACAGGTCTCGGACTTTCGCGTACTTGGGCGTGTCAAAGGCTCCGGTGAGAGTCCCGTACATGAAAGGCGCTGAAGATACAACCAGTTCCACCTCACCCTTCTGCATGCGGGCGTATGACGGCAGGGGACTCGCATTGGGTTCCACGGCCACTTTGATGTTGGCGTATTTGCTGAGGACAGTGCCGATGGCCAGTCCCGCGACGTAAGAAGTTGTTCCGGCCGGCCAGGTGCTCATGGAGACCGTCCTGGTGGTGGCCGGAGTGGTCATCGGCCCCAGCGTCGGAGCGGGGGCGGCTCGCCCGCAACTGATGAGGAACAGGGCAGCAGCACACACCACACATATGACGGATACGGCTGTCTTTCTCATTTCTTCCTCCTCATAGGATAACAAGCGGTTCCACAGGTTAAGTTAACAAGCGGTGGCACAGGTTGAGTCAACAAGCGGTGGCACAGGCGTCCCTGCCTGTGACGGCTGGATTCCGGTGATGTCACCTTGTCCCCGGCTGACTATCCCGGGGTGTCGGCTCAGGCCTTCACGGAGAGCTACCCGCGGCCATCACCAAGCACGCTCAACAAAGCAGCCAATTATAGCACAAAGCGTCAAGAGGCAACGCCGCGCCCGTAGCGGCACGCTGCCGCGTGCCCCGAACGTCCCAACAGCCACAGCACCCCCAAACCAGGCGACTCTCCGGCACCAAAGGCAACAACACCGCGGACGTATTGAGGCGCTGCCTCGGGCATTAGATAGCCCGTGCCAGGCCTTCGGAAATCGAGTTCCAGAACGTCTTCTGGTGGAACAGCGGGATTGGCCTGGAATTCGGGACGGTGGTCCTGGAAATTCCTCAGATGGAATGCCCCCAAGGGAATTCGAATCCCTGTTTACGGCTTGAAAGGCCGCTGTCCTGGGCCGCTAGACGATGGGGGCTGGCAATGACAGTATACCAGAGCACGGGCGTCTAAACAAGGCATTTCCGCCTCGTACAGCCGTAGGGACAGGGCTTGTCCCTGTCGTTCGTCCGATTGCCCTTCAAAGTTGCGGCCCCGACCTGCCGGCACGGCGGGTGGCGTCAGGTCGTCCTTCCGGCATATGGTCACCACAGACGAACAGAGAGCACGGAGGTAGCTATCAGCTATCAGCTATCAGCTATCAGCTTTCAGCTTTCGGCCCCCACCTGCCCCGGCGGGGCGGTCCCACTGCTGATAGCTGACGGCTTCTTCTCTGTGTTCTCCGTATCTCTGTGGTGAAAGCCAGCGGTTCTCGCCCCACGGTAGCGATGCCGCCGCCAGTAATGCTCCTGCATCAGTCAATCCTGTCCCGGAAGGGAGAGACCCTGTCGGCATGCCTCAGCATGACCAGGACAGCGACCCCCATCGCCCCGAACAGCGGCAACACCAGGAAACTGTAGCTGCTCCGGGCGAAAAGCAAGAAATCAAACAGCCCGTGGGCTATCATGGAGCCTGCCAGCCCCACCAGGAGCGACAGTCTGGCCCGTTTCCATTTCATCTTGACCAGCGCCAGGGGGTATCCCCACATGGCAGAGAACAACAGATGCGCCAGGGTGGAGAACGGACCTCTCAATATTATCACTTCCCAGCCAAAGGACATCAGATATCCGACGTTTTCTATCGAGGCAAAGCCCAGAGCCGAGGCGGCGGAGTAGACGATTCCGTCCATGGGCTCGTCGAAGTGGGGCGAGTTGAACACCGTCTTCCTGACCACCAGGTATTTGCCCAGCTCTTCGGTCAGCCCGGCGACGACGAAGGAAATATAGGCGATCCTGCCCAGCGAAAGCCCGCTCGTCTGGCCGGCTTCAATGGACTGGGGGTACAGGAGGAATTCAAAGAACGCTATGGGGACTGAGGCCGCCATTCCCAGGATAAACGTCCGCAGGACCAAGGCGCGGGGCTCGGGTTTGTACCTGTCCCGCCGGTAGACGCGCCAGAGCCAGAAAGTACCGGGCGCAAAGGCGATAGCGAGAATCGCGACGAACTCCATCACGCACTCGTACTTCTGCGGGACCCGTCATTCCCGCGGAAGCGGGAATCCGTCAGGCGACGCCGCCGGGATACACTACGGGACTCTCTGCCAATCACCGGGGGACTTCCTGGCCGGGAAAACTCTGGATGCCCGCCGTATTTGATCCCCCCGCCTTGAATTCCGGCTCGGCCATGACGGTAAATATGACCGCCGCAATCCCGGTTGGAGAGAAAGTGACCGCGCCGGCTATGGCCCCGGCCAGCGCAATACCCCAGTGCTTTCTGGTCAGGGCGAAGAACCCGCCGACTACTCCGACAATCCCGAGAAGCGCCAGGCCGATGCCGACGGCCAGGTAAAAGAACGTGATGGTTCTCAGGAAACCGCCGGCGGCTCCAGCGCCGCCGGGGAAGGGTGGTGCGGCGAACATCGCCCTCATCAGGTAGACCATCAAGATCATATAGCCCAGGCCGATAAAACCGAAGACGCCGGAGATGATTGACATGATTCCCGCTATGACGCCTTTGTTGCTCATGCTTTCCCTTCCAGACTGTGACTCATCCGGCGATAGGGCCGCGATCCACTGACGCCGTTTGCGGCGACGGCATGGCCTCGCGCGCCTGAAATTCCGGTTTCGCCAGGCAGGTGAATATCACCGCCACAATGCCGGTGGGATAAAAGGCAATGGAGCTGGCTATGGCCCCGACGAGGGCAAAGCCCCAGTGTCTCCTTTTCAAAGTGAGTATCCCCCCTGCTATGGCCAGCACCCCGACCAGCGCAAAGGCAATCCCGAAGACGCCGTACAGAATCTCCATGATTCTAAGCAAGTCCGGTGGCATAGGTGAACCGCCGCGGGGCGCGGGTTGCTGACCGACCGTGCGGAATATCAGGATGAAGAAGGCCGCCATACCCAGGCCGCCAAGAAAACCTAAGGCGCCGGAAATGATGGAGAGGATTCCCGCAATCTTGTGCTTGTCGGTCACAGCTTTACCTCCTGAGTTCTATTCGTTCAGCGGGCCCTGCAACTCAGGCCCTGGCAGCGGCTTTGGTCATCCGTAGCGACAGGGCTTGCCCCTGTCGTGCTCGGTAGACCGCCAGGGGTTTCGACACCCACAAGGGGTGTCGCTACGGGTTCCCCAGTGTCTGAGTTGCAGCAGAAGGCGAGGCTGTTATGTGTCGAGCACTGCACGGCTGGTAATGAGCCGGCGCTGACGTTTCACATGCACCAGGGCGCCTCTTGACCCAACGCACGCTAATACAAACGCAATAAGACTTGCAGCATGATGGCGCAGCTCCGACCCCGTAGCGGTTTGATTTATCAAACCCGGGGGAAGGCTTGATGAATCAAGCCGCTACGGTTTCGCCAATGCGCCATTATTTGTTGCGTTTGTGTTAGTCACCGACCGTTGTCTTGTCTGTCGAGTCCGGCCCTTGCTTCGATGCCTTCACCTTCGCCCGCTTGCTGCGCCAGTGAATTACAGCGAATGGCGTTGCCCATATGGGGCTAAAGATAGCCAGCCAGATGGCGATAGTCCCGATTATTTGACCCGCGACGATCAGGCCGCGCACGGCAGACTTCAGTTCTTCGGCGATGTCCCAGCCGGACCGGACCACCGGCCTGGCAGTAGCCGCCGAGTTCAACTGGATAGTTATGACTGACGTGGCAGAGCTTTGCTCCAGGAACTGTATTCGGCCTTTGATTTGCTCGATCTCCTGCCTTATCTGCTTCAGCCGCTCGTACACCTTCAACGTGCTTTCGACGTCCGTAGCCCTCTGCAAGAGGCTGACGTACTGGGCCTCCGTCGCCTCAGCGTTCCGGAGGCGGGACCGCAAGTCAATGTACTCCTCGGTTATATCCTTGCTGGTGCTGCTCTCTGAAGCAACCCTCAACGCCATAGCCCTCAATTCCGCAACAGCCCGGTCAAAGTTCTCGCCTGGCACCCGGATAGAGATGACCCCGGAAACATCGCCCTCACCGCCGACAAAACTCGATGAAACAACATACCCGCCAAGACTCCCGGCCAAGGCGGCGACCCGGTCCCGCGCGCTCACCACGTCCTCCACAACGAGGGAGATATTGCCGGTGCGGACAATCCGACGCTCCGAGACCGGCGGCAACTCCCCGCCCTCCCCGCCCTGCGGCGGGCCGCTGCGCTCGGCCAACCCGGGAGCCGGGGCAGAACCCGGTTGTCCCCCACCAGGTATCCTCGGCGCGCAGCCGATCACCACGGCGGCCAACAGGGCCACTGCCACAAAGTACCGCTTCACTGGTCGCCTCCTTCTTTTTCGGTGACAGAGTCACTGTAACCAGTCTTCGGTTCCCGCATGGGCTACCGCCACAGGCGACTTCCAGACTGTCGCACAGGCAACTGCGGGCCGTGCCCGCACCCCGGAGGTACGTCTTACAAGACCCGGCCCGGCTACCCTCCCAGGAGGCCCTCCGCTGCCAGGTCGCGGGCGACATCGCCGAGGCCGAGGCTATCGAGCCGGGCCTTCCGATGGAGGCCGGTCTCCACGTCCCAGCCGCGGAGTTCATAATACTCTCGCAGCATCCTCTGGAACTCCTGCCGGTCAAAAAAGGCGCCCTTCCGAGAGATGATCTCTCCATCCTTCCCCGGCAGCAGGCAATCCGGGTTCAGCCGCTCGGTGTCCAGAGGCAACTCGTAACAGGCTTCGGGCAGGGTGTCATCCTGTTTCCCCCGGTGCCCCTCCCGCAACAGGATGGCCCGCTGCAGGTTGAAGAGCCGCTCGCCCAGCCGGTAGAAGTCGTCCTCCGCCATGTCCCGGCCGGTTATGGCCGAAGCAATTTTGCTCTCCATCGAGGGATCGCCCAGGTGGTCCGGGGTGTGCTCGGCATAGAGAATCGGCCAGGCATTGTCACACAGGATGAGGCACTCTTTGGCCAGTTGCCGCTCCTGCACCATCTTTGCCGCCAGGGCTTTACCGTCATACGTCGAGAAATCCGCAGCCAGCTCGCTGCCCCAGGCTCGCTTGCCGATGGCGCGCAAGACCGCACTGGACAGGTTAGCTCCAGGCTTATTCTTAGCCCAGAGCACCCAGACCATGCCCAGCCGGCTTATCTCGTGAAGCTGCTGGATGGGCTGCCTGGGGTCCAGGGCATAAAGCAGTCCCGTCGTCAGGTAGGCCTTGGGCACGTAGGTCATCCGCTCTCCCGCTTTGGTGATATCGTCATAGACTAGATCCACCCCCCGGTTCCCCAGCGTGCAGGCGGCCCGGTGCAGGCCCTGCGCCAGGACGTCGCCGAACCCACGCCGGAGGGCGATGTTTTCGGTAAGGGCCTGGATGAACTCCAGGCTCCCGATCTTGCCCAGCGGCAGCCCGGTGCTCTTCTCCGAAAGAAGCCCGGCTTCGTGGCACCGGTGCAACCAGGCGATAATGGGAAACACCGACTTGGTGTTCAAGCTGTAATCGTTGCACAAACGGGTGGCATAGAACGGGACGTCGTTCGGTTCCTTATAGTAGCTCAGAGCCCACTCTTTGTAAAACGAACCGCTCTGGCACATGAATTTGCCCCTGCTCCCATCCCCGGCCTCGTAGAGGCCGCGGTTGCACTCATCGGTGCATCCGGCGCAGTGGTCCTTCATGGACTCCTCGGCCACCCCCGAGTCGGTCATCGGGTAATCTTTCTTCAGCGCGGCGACCCGTTCCAGCAGGCCCTGGAGCTGGCCCGGACGGGCTATGCCGGCGGCGCCGCTTCCCCTGACCGCGACGGCCTTCAGGTTCTTCGAACCCATCACCGCCCCGAGGCTACCCGTGCCGCTGGAATCGTTGTCGGCCAGCAGCGTCGCCAGGCAGGTCATATTCTCCCCGCCCTGACCCGTAGCCGCCACTTTGAAAGAGCTGCCCTGCTCGGCCTTGATGATCTCCCGCACCTGCAAAGCCCCCTGGCCCCATAGCCCGGAGGCGTCTGCTATCTTGATCTCCCCGTCCCGGACCAGCAGGTACACCGGCCTGTCCGCGTTGCCCTGGACCACCAGGCAGTCGAAACCCGCCGCTTTCAGCTCCGCCCCCCATGACCCGCCCAGGTTGGAATGGGTGAAGAACTCGGGGGTGGTGGCCGGGGACTTGCCGCAGACCACCCACCGGGCGCCCGAAAGCCCCTGGACGCCGGCGCAGGGCCCGGTGGCGAAGATGAGCCGGTTTTCGGGGTCGAAGGCCCGTGCGCCGGCCGGGACCTCGTCCCAATAGATCCTGGCCGCTACCCCCTGGCCTCCAACAAAGGCATCTGCGTAGTCACCCGTGGGAACCTGGCTGACAGCGCCGGTGGACAGGTCAACCCGGGCTATCTTTCCCGTATATCCTGGCTTCGCCTGCATATCCTTCCTCCTTTACCGAGTCGAGAGTCTGGAGTCTAGAGTCTGGAGTCCAGGCCCTATTACTACCACATTGGTCCAATGATTTCAAGCACGAATCCAGCGCGAACAAGCGCACGAACCAGGGGTTTCAACCACGAATTAACACGAATAGACACGAAAGAGACGGGACCCTTCATTTCGCGTTCATTAGTGTTCATTCGTGGTTGGTTCTCAATCCTCACTTCGGACTCAAGACTCACGACTCACGACTCACGACTCACGACTCAAGACCGCCGACTATCGACTCTGGACTCTAGACTGGCGACTCCCCGCCCCCGGTGCCGGGGCAGCGCCAGGGCAAAAGGCACCCCAAGGTAGCTCGCGGCCACCGAGGCCAGGACCGACCACTGGTAGGTCCCGCTCAGGTCAAAAAGCACTCCCCCCAACCACCCGCCCAGCGCCATGCCGGTGCTGGCGCCCAGCATCTCGAACGAGTACATAGAGCCCAGGGGCGCCTCCGTCCCGAACAACTGGCGGTTAATGATCGGAAAGCCCACCATTTCGCCTCCGTAAGAAAGTCCGAACACCACGGCGAACAGATAAAACACCCAGGCCTCCTGCGCCCACAAAAGGATCAGGACAGGGGTGCCCTGGGCTGCCAGGGCTATGGTCAGCACCGTCCGGCCCCCGAGCCGCTCCGTGAGCACGGCAAAAACAAACCGGCTGATGATCGAACTGCCGGCGATGGTGCTCAGAATGCCTGCCGCCGTTACCCCGGGCACACCCTGAAAGGTCGCCATGGACACCACCTGGGCCAGGACGACCGCGTGCCCCACGCACCCGAGATGGTGACATGCCGCCAGGTACCACACCGGACGGAGGGCGGCGACCTCCCGGAGGGAAACCTTCCGCGGGGCCCCGGCGGCCGGGCGGGAAGGCATTTCCGGACCGCGTTCCAGGCCGTAGGGCCTCAATCCCTTTTCCCGAGGGTTGCCCCGCATCAGCAGGGAAACCAGGAGCAGGATACCGCCCAGTACGACCCCCATGGTGAAAAACGTATCGCGCCACCCCCGGTTCTCGATCATCCAGCGGAGCAAAGGGGCAAAGATGAGCGGCCCCACCCCGAGGGCCCCCCAATAGGCCCCGGTGGCCACTCCCAGCCCCCGGTGGAACCACCGGGTCAAAGTCACCGGCAGGAGCACGGTGAAGGCCGAATTGGCCAGGGAACCCACAAGCAGCCCGTAAATGACATAAAACTGCCATAGCTGGCTTATCGTCCCCAACAACATCGTCCCGGCCCCTGTCACCGCCGCCGCTATCAGCATCATCCGGCGGACCCCGTAGCGGTCCCCCAGCCAGCCCATGCCCACTACGGCCGGCAGACCCGCCAGGAAAGCCATGGAATAGGCCAGGGAGATCTCCCCCCGGCTCCATCCGAAGAGCTTGACCAACGGGTCGATGAAAACCCCGAAGGAAGCCGCGTCGGCCCGGCTGACCGTGCCGAGAATGCAGGCCGCGATCAGCACGATCCAGGCATAGTGAAGTTTGCGCCTGGCAGGCGTCTTTTCGGCAGTCCCGGCGGGCAGAGCGTTAAGCATATCTGTTCAACTGGATTTCGCCAAAGGCGTAGGGTGGGTGAAGCGCAGAACGGTGGGGTGTCGGCGCGGGGCGGCTGCGCGGAACCCACCACCCCCACACCCGCCCTCTAAACCAGCCCACCGGCAAGATGCCCACGGTACGGACGTGCTGATCGTCATTCGTCATTGGTTTGGTCATTCGGGCTTCGTTATTTCCCGTTTGACTCGTCATTCGTGATTCCAGATGGTGGGTTCGCGTCCCGATTGTATCGGGACGCTTAACCCACCCTACGGGTACTACGGGTACATCGCCAGGGCTTCCAGGGCGGTGGTCTCGGGGAGGCCAAGCATCAGGTTCATATTCTGGATGGCCTGCCCGGCGGCCCCCTTTACCAGGTTGTCCAGACAACTGATCACGATAAGGCGACCCGTCCTGAGGTCCACGGTAGGATGAATAAGGCAGAAGTTGCTCCCCGATGTGTGCTTGGTCTGGGCGGGTGACGCTACGACCCTGGTAAAAGGCTCGTCCTTGTAGAAGTCCTGGTAAAGCTTCAGGATTACCTGCTTGCTCTTCTCGTTCACCGGTATCCGCCGGCTCAGCCGCGCGTAGCAGGAGCTCAGGATGCCGCGCGTCATGGGGATCAGGTGGGGCAGAAAGGTGACCGAAAGGGCCAGGCCGGGCTTGAGGAGCTGTAGCTCCTGGGTTATCTCCGGCAGGTGGCGGTGCCCATCGAGGGCATAGGCCGAGAGGTTCTCATTGGCCTCGGAGTAATGCCCGTTCAACGCCAGCGTTCTGCCGGCGCCCGATACGCCGGACTTGCTATCGATGATGATGTCTTCCTCGATGAGACCTTCTTTTATCGCCGGCGCCAGGGCCAGGATGGCGCTGGTGGGGTAGCAGCCAGGATTGGCGACGAGCTGGGCCGCGGCTATCTTCCGGCGGTACATCTCGGGCAGACCGTAAACAGCCTTGCCCAGCCATTCGGGGCCGGGGTGCTTGAAATTGTACCAGAGCGGGTAGTCCCCGGCATCCTTAAGACGGAAATCGGCGCTGATGTCTATGACCTTGATTTGCTCCCGGAGCAAAGGCAAGAGCGCCTCGGCGCTGGCCTTGTGCGGCAGGGCGCTGAAAACGATGTCGGCCCTGTCCGGCGGTTCCGGAACTATAGGCAGGTCCATGCCCAGGAGATGGGGAAAAACCTGGTCCAGTTTTTGGCCCGCCGCGCCGCGGCCGGTCACCCAGGCGATCCGGCCCTCCGGGTGGTTCCGCAGAATCCGCGCCAGTTCCACCCCGGCGTAGCCGGTGACGTTGATGATGCCAACGGTGAATTTCGACAAATCAAAAGCCTCCGGTTGTCAAGCGAGATGCCATCGGCAGTCACGGGCAAGATGCCCGTGCTACTGCTTCCGGTACTACGGGCATCCTTGCCCGTAGCGGACATCCTCGTAGCGCACCAAACTTTGGTGGGCCAAGCACCTGGAATGGTCAAAATCAACGGCTCACCAGCACGGTGGCCTGTGGTACCGTGGTCGTTTGGTCATTCGTCATTCGGATTTCGTCATTTCGCATCTATCTTTCCAGCACCATGGCAAAGCCCTGGCCGCCGCCGATGCAGAGGGTAGCCAGGCCGTACTTGACGTTCCGCCGCCTCATCTCGTGAACCAGCGAAACGATCAGCCGCGCGCCGGTGCAACCGATGGGATGGCCCAGAGAGATGCCTCCACCGTTGACATTGACCACGTTCCAGTCGAGCCTCAGTTCCCGGTCCACGCCCAGGCACTGGGACGCAAAGGCCTCGTTGACCTCGAACAGCCCGATGTCCTTCAGGGTCAGTCCGGCCATCTTCAAGGCTTTGCGCGTCGCCGGCACCACTCCCATGCCCATATAGGCCGGGTCGATGCCGCCGGCAGCGTGCGCCCGGATGGTCGCCAGAGGCTTCAGCCCGAGCTGCTGGGCTTTTGCCCTGGACATGACGACCAGCGCCGCCGCGGCGTCGGTAATCGCCGACGCATTGCCGGCCGTCACCCCACCCTCTTTCTTGAAAACCGGCGCCAGCGACCCCAGGGCTTCCATGGAGGTATCCCGGGGATGCTCATCGGTATCGAAACGCTGCACGCCTTTCTTGGCCGGGATGTCCACCGGCACGATCTCTTCTTTGAAGGTCCCGTTCTTGATGGCGTTCATAGCCCGGCGGTTGCTTTCCAGCGCCAGCCGGTCCTGCTCTTCGCGGGTGATCGAGTATTTCAGCGCGATGTTCTCCGAGGTGACGCCCATGTGATAGTCATGGAATATCTCCCAGAGTCCGTCATGGACCATGCCGTCGACCATCTCGGCGTTGAACATGCGGGCGCCCCACCTCGCCTTGGGCAGGTAATAGGGGACCGCGCTCATGTTCTCCATGCCGCCGGCCACCATGACCTCAGCCTCGTCGCACTTGATGGCCTGGGCAGCGAGGGCCACCGCTTTCATGCCCGAGGCGCACACCTTGTTGATGGTATAGCCGTTGCTCTCTTTGGGCAGTCCGGCATAGATCATGGACTGGCGGCCCGGGTTCTGGCCCTGGCCGGCCTGCAGCACGTTCCCCATGATCACCTCGTCAACCCAGACTTCCTTGAGAGAAGCGTCCCACTGGGCGTACTTTTTCTCCAGCGGGGTGGGGCCTTCCTCCCGCAGAGCAGCGGGGGCAAGGTCGTGTATTTCGGGAATGCGCGTCGGGCGCAGCCCGGCGCGCTCCAGGGACGCCCGTATCACGATGGCGCCCAGTTTAACCGCGGGTATGTCTTTCAGCGACCCGCCGAAGTTCCCGATGGCGGTCCTGACGGCGCTGACGATAACTGCTTCTGACATATCTTTCCTTTCTTAGCTGTCATTGCGAGCGAAGCGAAGCAATCCCCTGGTTGGCTGGACATCCGGGAGATTGCTTCGCTTCGCTCGCAATGACAGCATTTTGATTCTTAGTTCTTGATTTCCTTCAAATGGCAGCTATCATTGATCCGGCTGGCCACCAGTTGACTGTTGCGTTCTTCGAAGACGGAGAGCGCCCCGGTGGCCTGATCGATCTGCCAGAAATGAGAGAGGTCCAATCCGATGACGTGGCAGACCATGACCTTACAAACGACGCTGTGGGATACCATCACCACGGTCTTGCCCGGCTGTTGCTCTCTGGCCTTCCCGATGGTCAAGCGGACCCTCTCCTCCACACTGGCCAGGCTCTCCCCCCCGGGAAAGGACACGAGCTGGGGGCTGTCCAGCCACTTTCGCCAGAGGGTCTCATCTTTCGTTTTGGCCTCCGCCGAGTTAAGGCCCTGGTACTCGCCAAAATCGATGTCGATCAGGCCATCCGTGACGGACAGCGGTTTCCCCGTTCGCGCCGCTATTATCTCCCCCGTTTTCAAAGCGCGTTTCAGCGGGCTGGCAAATATCGCCGCGACGTCGAGACGGAGAAGCGCCTGGCCGGCCAGTTCGGCCTGCTTCAGACCGGTCTCATTCAGTTCTATGTCAAACCTACCCCGGAACCTCTCCTCCTTATTCCAGTCGGTCTGGCCGTGACGGACGAGGATTATTCTGAAAATGGCAGTCCTTTTGAGGAGAGAATACAGAATCCAGAAGCCAGTCCGTAGGGAGGATCAAGCGTCTCGATGAGTCTTTCAGACAAATCGGGACGCTTAACCCACCAAGAACGCAACATTCCAAATCCCAAGGACCGAATTCCAAACAATCGGCCATCCCGACGAGTCGGGACAATGAACGATGAAAATGTCATTCTGAGCGAAGCGAGCGTAGCGAGCGTAGTCGAAGAATCTTTCGAGGTGGGGCGCCGGACGAAAGACCCTTCGACTGCGCTCAGGGTG
>JACQUA010000236.1 GCA_016210565.1 Chloroflexota bacterium | reverse complement strand
TCCCCCTTTTTCAAAGGGGGAGGTGAACGAAAGAAGGCTTTTTCAGGACCCTCCCAGGACAAGGGATATAGGAGCCTGCGATTTGAAGGATACATTGGATTGCGATGTCATCGTGGTCGGCGCCGGCGGCGCCGCGCTGGCTGCGGCCCTTTCTGCACACGGCGAAGGGGCCAGGGTGCTCGTTCTCGAGAAAGCTCCCCAGGAAATGAGGGGTGGGAATTGCCGGTTCATCGGTGGAGGCACGCAGTTCTGGCATAAAGGGCTGTCGGAGATACTCCAGTTCTTGCCGGACCTCACGGAAGAAGAAGCCCAATCTATGATTGTGCCGGAGAACTCGGCGGATGCCTGGTACAACAAGATAATGGAGGTTACGGAGGAGCGAGCAGATCCCAAACTGGCTGAGGTCCTGGTCACAGAATCAAATCCCACCCTCAGGTGGTTGATGGACCAGGGTCTCAGGCTTGAGCTGGATGCCGATCAAGCAGTTCGGGAGGGAGCCAAACTGAGGTGGAAGCCGCAGGGGGTTGTGGTCCGCGCCAGGGGCGGCGGCAGGGGTCTTTCGGACTCCCTTTTCGCCATTGCTGAAAAGAAAGGCGTCGAAATACTATATGCGACCAAAGCGGTGAAGCTGCTGTGTGATTCCCGGGGGAGGGTGGGCGGCGTCACCGCTCAGGATAAGGACGGGTTCAGGGATATCAAGAGCAAGGCCGTCGTCCTGGCCTGCGGCGGCTTCGAATCCAATCGCGAATGGCGCGCCAGGTACCTGGGCCCCGGCTGGGACCTTGTCAGACCCAAAGGCACGAGGTTCAATACCGGCGACGGCTTGAGAATGGCCCTGGAGATCGGAGCTCAGCCTGCGGGTCACTGGTCGGGATGTAACGCCCTTGCTATCGACTATCAGGTCTCGAGAGTGCCTGAAGGGGAAGATATCGCCGGCAGTCATACCGCTGATGACCCCAAGCGCATCGACTACAATTACGGCGTGCAGGTCAATGCCAACGGGGTGAGGTTTCTCGACGAAGGCGCGGACTTCAGGACATTTATCTATGCCAAATATGGCGCGCTTCTTCTTCCCCAGCCGGGAGCCATGGCCTGGCAAATATTCGACGCCAGGGTTATTCATCTTCTGGAGGAGGGATATCGCAAGGGTTCCCCTGTCATGGCCAACTCCATCAAAGAGCTGGCGGAAAAACTGGACATGCCGGCGCTCACAAATACGTTGAATGAGTTCAACGCCGCGGTGCAGGAGAACGTACCGATGAACTATGCCATCCGGGATGGCCGGGGGACCGTGGGAATTACGCCGCCCAAGTCCAACTGGGCCCAGAAGATCGATGAGCCGCCGTTCTTGGCCTGCGCAGTGGGCTGCGGGCTCAATTTCACGTTTGGCGGGATCAAGATCAATACCCGGGCCCAGGTGCTGGACACCGAGGGTGACGCGATCCCGGGACTGTACGCCGCCGGGGAGTTGGTCGGCGGCATCTGGCACAAGAGCTGGACCGGAGGCGGTGGTGTGGCATTGAACTATGTCTTCGGCCGTATTGCCGGCGCCAATGCCGCGGCGTAACGTTCCCCCTTTGAAAAAGCCCCGTAGGGTGGGTTAAGCACAGAGGGGCAGCGCCGGGGGCGGGTGGTTGTGCGAACCCACCAGAAGCGGTGGCAGAAGAGCAAAGCTATCCAAGCCAACCAGCGAAAATGGTGGGTTCGCGTCCCGATTGGATCGGGACGCGAACCCACCCAGCGCCCCTGGCATTTTGGTTCTTGATGTTTGATTTCTTCGCGGCGGCTTGTCCGCGTGAGGGGGGAAATGAGTAGAGGTGAGCTGTCCTTGTTCGCGAAGGCAATGGAGCAGCAATCAGCAGTCGGCAAATGCAACAAAGAGTAGGCCGGATTGGGCGCCACTCCGGCCAAGGGCAGTGCTATCCCGTGCCCTTCAACATTCTCTCTTTCAGCGCGTCCAGCACCTTTTGCGGCGTGATGGGGAGATCGTTTATCCTGACCCCTATGGCGTCATAAACGGCATTGGCTATGGCCGGCGCTATGCCGCCCTGAGGCCCTTCGCCGCACTCTTTCACCCCCAGCGGGTTTGATGTATCCACCGTTTCCACAATGACCGGGATGACCTGCGGCATGTCCGTCGCCGAAAGCATCTTGTAGTCCACAAATGACGGATTGAGGAGAACCCCCTTCTGCGTGAGGCGCTCCTCGCATATGGCCTGCCCGGCGGCGGCCTGTATCTGGCCCTCTATTTGGCCTTCCACGGCCATGGGGTTCAAGGCCAGGCCGCAGTCATGGGCCAGCGTAACCCTCGATACGGTAACCCGCCCGGTCTCCTTATCCACCTCCACCTCGGCCACCACGGCGCCGGAGCTGAAGGCAGAACCCATGTCGCCCTCTCCGGTTTCCCAGTTGCGCTCGGTAATATCCTCGGCGCAATAGCTGCCGCTACCCAGGATAGGCTTCCCGCTGCCGGCCAACTGGCTGACCCGCGCTATGGCCGTGAAAGGGACTCGCTTCTCCGGGCTGCGCCTGACATAGATTTGCCCGCCTGCCGCCTCCAATTCATCCACGGTCACCCCGAGTTTTCCGGCAGCCAGTTCGAAGACCTGCCGTCTCGCATCGGCCGCTGCCGCCTTTACCGCATTGCCGGCCAGGAAGGTGGTCCTGCTGCCCATGGACCCCCAGTCGAAAGGCGTGACCTCGGTGTCCGGCAGGCTTATCCTTATGTCCTTGATGTCGACCCCCAGCTCTTCGGCCACGATCTGGCAGAGCACGGTAGAAGAACCCTGCCCTATCTCGTTGGCGCCGGTGACCAGGGTGACGGCGCCATCCTGGTGGACGTGGACGAAGGCGCTGGAGTACCCGCTGGGCAGGACGGTGTTACTGCCGGCGGTGGGGTGGGCGTAGGCAGCAATGCCTATGCCGCGGCCGGGAGGCAGTTTCCCCTTCCGGTTCTTCCAGTCCGCAGCCTCCGCCGTCCTTTGGATGCAATCGCTCAGGCCGCAGCCGGACACCCGGGACTTGTTTATGGTCGTGTCCCCTGATCGCAGGGCGTTTTTCAGCCTCAGTTCGACCGGGTCCAGCTTCAAATCAGCAGCTATTATGTCAAGCTGGCATTCAATTACGAAACGGGCGGGCGTGGCGCCCGACCCCCTCTGCGCCTGGCACGGGCCGCTGTTGGTGGTAACCAGGTAGCCTTGGTATCTGAAATGGGGCAGCCGGTAGGCCGAGAGCAAACAGGTGCCGAACGTGTAGCCGTACACCAGGTTTCCTCCGAAATAGGCCCCGGTATCGGCGACGAGCTTGCATTCGATGGCCACCAGTCGCCCGTCCGCCCTGACCCCGGTCTTGAGCTCCACTGCGGTCGGCTGAGCGCCCCGGTTGAGAATGAACGCCTCCTCCCGGGACAATTCTATCTTGACCGGCCTCTCGGCCTTCCGGGACAGGAGCGCCGCGCACAGGTCCTGGGGGAAGATGCGGGTCTTCCCGCAGTGCCCCCCGCCCATATGCATCCCAACAACCCTGACGTCACCCTGCCTCATCCTCAGGGTGGCTGCCAGGGTGTTGCGAAGCCGGCCGGTCCCCTGGGTCGTCGACCAGACCATCAGCCTCCGTTGCGAATCGAACGACGCTGCTGAGATCAAAGGTTCCAGGTAGCAGCCATGGACTCCCTGTGTCGTGAACCTGTCCTCCCTGACATAGCTGGACTCGCGAAAGCCCTGCTGCACGTCGCCAAAGTTGTACAAAAGCTTCGCCGCCATATTCTTTTCCAGGGTCTCGTGGACCCGCGGCGCGCCCTCTTTGAGCGCCTCTCCGGCGTTCAATACCGGGGGCAGTTCCTCGTACTCGACCTCGATCAGCCCCAGGGCCTCTTCGGCGATGTCCTCGCCGGTCGCGGCCACTGCCGCCACTCCCTCGCCCGCGTAACGGACTTTATCAATGGCCACCGCCGGCTCGGCCCCGAGTTCGAGGGAATAGTCCGCCTCTGCCAGGTCCTTCCCGGTCAGCACCGCTTTGACGCCGGGGAGTCTCTCCGCCCGGCGCGTGTCAATCCTGATGATTCTGGCGTGAGGGTAAGGACTTCTGAGAATCCTGCCGTGCAGCAGACCGGCCAGTCCCAGATCGCTGGCGTACCTGGCCTCTCCGGTGGCCTTTACGCCCCCGTCGACCCTTGGCACTCTTTTGCCTATTACCGAATAGCTTTTCATGTTATGTTCCAATTGTCCCATAGCTATCAGCTTTCAGCTATCAGCCGTCAGCCCTGAACGCAAAGGGGAGACCACAAGAGGAACAACGAGCCTCTGTGAGCCTCGGTGTCCTCTGTGGTGAAAATGTCCCTTTGTCGCCTGCATTACGGGATGATGCATTTGTTATTGCGTCTGTATTAATAACCTGCGGGTCTTTCGTGTTGTTGGTGTGTTTCGTGGTTTGTCTTATTCCTCACAGGGGCGGCATCCCCTCCTGCTGGCGAAAATAGTTGAACAGCTTCCTCAGCCCGTTCTCCACGGTATATTTTGGCTGCCATCCCAGGCCGACGGTGACCCTGGAGCTATCTTTGATGGCCGACGCCGAGGCGGGGATGACGACCATCCCTGCATCCGCCCTTTCCTCCACCGTCACCTGGGCCTGCGGGTTGATCCTCCGGATGATTTCCACTAGCTGCCTGGTAGTCAGTTCTTCCCCCGTCGCGAATATGCGGGACTTCGGGGTCGGCACTTCGCAGGCGCAGACTAGAAGATGCGAGAGGTCCTCCACGTATTGGTAGGCGGAGACCTTGTTGGCCCCCCCGATTGTAGCCGGAATGCCGAGAGCGGCGTTTCTGAAGAACTGGTAAAGAGTCGTCCCGGTCCCGGTCGTTTTCCCGGTGCCGAAAGTCCGCGCGGTCCTGATGCCGATGCTATCCGTCCCGTACTTGTCAAAATACAGCTTCAGCATGAACTCGCCCAGAACCTTGGTCGCGCCATAGAAATCATCGGGCATGTAGAGGGCATCGTCGCCCCCCACCGGCTCATCCCACACTTCCTTCAGGCGGCCCATCGCCCGGGACGAACTGGTCCAGACCAGCCGCTTCAATCCGAACAGGCGGACTGCCTCCAGCACGTTGTTCAGCCCCACGCAGTTGACCCGCAGCGCATAGGCCGGTTGAAGGTCGCTCATGGGCGGCAGCACGTAGCTGAGATGGACGATCACCTCTACATTGCCCTTACGGATCACGTCAAACACCTGCAAAGGGTCGCTCACGTCTCCCTGGAAGATCTTAACCCTGTCGATATTCTGTTCGCCGACCACGTTCCGGAACAGCGGGGTAATCCCCGATCTTTGCAGGCACACCACCTTCTTCCCTGCTTCCAGCAGGTCCCGGACCACGTAGGAGCCAATAAAGCCTGTTCCGCCGGTGACTAAGTAGGCCACGATAACCCCCTAACCCGGACAAAGCCGGAGCCAAAAAGGGTATCCAAATCCGAAATCCGAAGCACGAAATCCTAAACAATCGGCCATCCCGACGAGTCGGGACAATGAACGATGAAAATGTCATTCTGAGCGAAGCGAGCGTAGCGAGCGTAGTCGAAGAATCTTTCGAGGTGGGGCGCCGGACGAAAGACCCTTCGACTGCGCTCAG
>JACQUA010000232.1 GCA_016210565.1 Chloroflexota bacterium | reverse complement strand
CAGGGTCTTGTCCAGGAAACCTTTCAATCGTTCTCGTTGAGCGCCTACCGTATCCATGACGATAGTATGCGCTCAATCTCATGTAATTGTCAACAATACTTAACGTAGTGGTACTAGGAGGCTCCTGAAAAAGCCTTCTTTCGTTCACCTCCCCCTTTGAAAAAGGGGGATAAAGGGGGATTTGCCGCTTCTGAAATCCCTCTCAATCTCCCTTTACGAAAGGGAGAGGAAACGCGTCGCCCCCCTTTTTCAGCGTTCTCCTAGGGAGATTCGGGTGCGTTCTTCCTGTCCGAAAGAAAGCGGCTTGCCCCTTTGCCGGCGGCCGGGTTGTTCTTGTTGTGCTCCCGGAAAAAGGCTGAGCCGGTTTCGATGGCCCCGGCGAAACCTGGCTGCTCCATGATAGCATGCGCCGCCCGCTTGGAGTACTCCATGGTAACCGGGTCCAGTGCGGCAATGCTCCGGGCCAATTCGCCGGCGGCGCGCTGCAGCTCCGCGTGCGGCACGACTCTGGACGCTATCCCTCTCTGGAGGGCTGTCCGGGCATCCCAGTTAGCGCCCGTGAGGGCCATATCAAGGGCCCACTTCTGGGGGATGAGTTTGAACAAATACGCGGCGGGCCGCCCCGGAACGAGATTGAGCTTGACCTCCGGCAGCCCGAACACTGCTTTTTCCGCTGAGGCGATAATCAGGTCATGGCACAGCGCCAGCGCCAGTCCGCCGCCCAGGCAATAGCCGTTGACGGCCGCGATGGTTACTTTGGGGAAGGTCCTTATTAGCTCGTAGATATCGGGAGGCTTTTCCGTCGCTGCAGCCTGCGGCCCGCCTTCCGGGGACCGCGCCACATTGCGGAGTTCGGCTCCGGCGCAGTAGGCGCTGCATTCGCCGCCGGTGGTCAGTACCGCGTTAACGGAAGGGTCGGTGCGGGCCTCTTCGAGGCAGGAGATGATATCGTTCTGCATCTCGTGGCTGAGGGCATTCCGTTTTTCCGGCCTGTTGAAGGTGATCCTGGCCACTCCCTCCCCTTTTTCAAAGATGACGTATTGCCGGTCGGGTCCCGGCGGCGTGCTCCGCTCGCTCATTTGCCGTCCCTACTTTCCCAGTTCCCTCATGACGGGTTTGTCGTCCCGATTTCATCGGGGTTCCTCGCAATGACGGTGGGCACCCATCTTCTGAGCGATATCAAGTTTGTGGTTTGGAACCTGGCATTTGGCTACTGGTATTTCTTGCGCCGGCCTGGTGGGTTCGCTCAACCACACCCCCATTTGAGCTTAACCCACCCCACGCAAATCCCGTTTGGCACCTGCTCAGGCTAGAATACAGGAGACACGCATGGTTTTCCGGAACAAGTTCGCCATAGCCGGCCTGGGGGTCACCAGAGTGGGCCGTCTGCCCGGCTACACCGGGTGGGCCCTGCAAGCGGAGGCGGCCAGGAAGCAATCTCCTCCGCTTTCCGAGGGTCCGCAAGGTGGACCGGATGTCCAGCCAACCAGGGGATTGCTTCGCTTCGCTCGCAATGACAGTCCCTTTCGTCCTGCCCGTTACACCCACTTGATATCGAGATTCGCTTTGACCCCCTGTTTGGCCAGAAAATCGCGCATTCCCTGGTGCGTTTTGGGGTTGACCCGGTTGTGCTCGTCGCAGAAGAATCCGGTCAGGGCCAGCGATCTCGTATAGACCGCCTCGTCCATGCCGGCGTGGGCGGCCTTCTTGCAGTACTCCAGGGTCACCCTGTCCCAACGGGCGATCTCCCTGGCCCATTGAAGCGACAGTTCCGGGAGTTTGGCGTGGGGGACAACCCTGGTGGCCAACCCGGCTTTCTGGGCGGTCCGGGCGTCCCAGTTCTCTCCGGTGAGCACCATGTCAAAAGCCCACTTGGTCGGCACCGCCCGGAAGAGGCTGGTCAGGATGGTCTTGGGGGGGAACCCGCGGAGGACCTCGGGGAGGCCGAAACGGGCGTTCTCTTCCGAGGCCATGGCCAGGTCATGGCAGCAGAGGAAAGTGATGGCGGCGCCCAGGCAGTAGCCGTTCACGGCGGCGATGGTAACTTTGGGATAGTTACGTACCAGTTCGTCAAGCTCGCCCATGCGGTTGCTGACCTTCTTGCCCTGCTTGCGGGCCTCCACCCCGGCCAGCAGCACCTGGCCGGCCTGCCCGGCGGACCACGATACGTCTCCGGCCCCGGTGGTCACGACCACGGCTACGGAATCGTCGTCCCGAAGCTCTTCAAACGCCGAAATGAGATCGCCGATGACCTCCTGGCTGAGACGGTTTCTCTTCTCCGGGTCATTGATGATTACCCGGGCCACTTCTCCATGTTTCTCCACCAGCGCCAGTTTTCTGGAAACCATTGTTTGGGACTCCTTTCTCGTTCTTTTGATGTTCGAAATCACCCCTTCATGGATGGTAACAAGCGGACCGGTGCTGTCGCATCAGTCGTCTTTCTCATGATGAACGGGATAGAACCTCGTGCCGGGGGGGACACTTTGAGAAGATGGTTCGTTCAGTGGCAGAAGGGATAGTAGACAAAGTAGCGGTTGCACTATCTTTGAGGAATAATGCAAGCGCGACAGGACAGACCCGCTAGAAAAAAGTACCATAAATGGATGTACCGGGATAGTCCCAGGAGAAATCCGAGGCGAGACGTGTATCTGTGCCAACACTGTGCCTGACCCTGGAGGTATTATATCGCCATGCCAACTGCCGGGTCAATCGGGCGAAGTTTGGTTTGAAATGAGCGGGCACGCACACCTGGGGGGCTTTGCCTGGCGATATTTGTACCAGGTCGTTTCGTGGTTTGTAGCTGACATCCCCGGCGGGCGCGGCGCTGGCGCACCGGGCGGGCGAACACACGGGTCCGCCCCTACGGGGAGGCGATTGCCGGACGGGGCCATGCCATGACTTTGCTTCCAAGCTCCCTGGCGCCCTCCTCGCGGAGTTTGCCCAGGCAGTGCCAGAGGTGGCCGCGTTCCTCCTCGGTCAGGCAGGACAATATCCTGCGCACCGCCAGCCTCTGGGACGACCTTTCATAGGTGCGCTTGCCTTCGGCGGTTATCATCACGTTCTTGGAATTCTTCCGGTCTTCACCGGGCACTTTTTTGACCAGGCCCTTCTTTTCCATTCTGTTCAGAAGCTCTGAGATCGAGTGCGGCTTCTGGTACAACCAGCGCGATATTTCGGCCGGGGTGCTCTTCAGCCCGCTGGCCCGGATGATCTGGATGACAAACAGGACGATGGCTTCGACGCTGGAAATACCGAACGGCGCCAGCTCTTTTTCCCGCGCCGAGGACATCACCTGCCTGGTTATCTGTACCATCCCCCAGAGATTGTAATCATCATCTTCGAGGAGGTCCACCAGTTTTCTGACATTGGCCCTGATTTCCTTGTTCACGGCTGTATGCATATTAGCTTTCTGCTGACACTACGAATCGAAACCGGTGGAACGGGCATCTTGCCCGTTTGCTCACGAAGGTACACCCATCGTCCCATACTGTGCGGGCAGACACCTGGGTCTGCCCGCCGGGCGGGCGAACACACGCGTTCGCCCCTACGGTCATGGCACACCATCGAGGTTGAATCCCCTTAGTCCCCCTTGTTCAAAGGGGGAGATGGCTCACAGGCGCGGTGGCCTGGTTGGCCAAACCGGGGGGCACGCGGCAGCGTGCCGCTACGGTGGCCGGTCACGTGATCCCGTATTTCTGCCATTCCCTTATTACCTTTTCCATGACGTCCTTCTTGGGACTGATGACCTCGGGAAATGGCTCTTTGACGGGCTTCGTAGCGTCGATGATCATCTTAGATACGAGATTGGTCCCCAATTCCTGGGAATGCATGGGTATCGACGGGTCCAGCGCCCAGCCGGTGACATCTTTGATGACCTCCAGGTCCCTTTCCGGTTGGAACCGGGTGGACATCGCCCACAGGACATCGGTCAGGTTGAACGGGTCGATATCCTCGTCCACCACGATGACAATCTTGACGCTCCGTCCGGCCTGGGTCCCCAGGATTCCCATCCCCATCATCTTGCCCTGGCCGTCAAATGTCTTCTTGATGGAGGCGATGGCGATGGCGCCCACGCAGCCGCCCTCGGGGAAATTCAGTTTCAGCAGCCCCGGAAGCGGGCACTGGCTGAAAGCCTCGGCCTCCCAGCACCTCTTGAGCGACAGCACCTCGCTGGGTGGTCTGCGCAAATATGCCGCCTGGTGGATCGGATTATTGCGATGGGTGATGGCCTTTATCTCGATGAACTCGAGGTCGGCGATTTCCCCGTAGTAGCCGGCGCCTTCTCCAAAAGGGCCTTCCCTCCTCAGGGCGTTGGGCCTCACTTCTCCCTCGAGGACAAACTCGGCCGTGGCCGGCACTTCCAGCGGTATCGTCTCGCAGGGCACCACTTCGATCGGCCTGCCCCGAAGTCCTCCGGCCATGGCCAGTTCATCGGTCCCGTGCGGAAAGGAGGCGTTGGCGGCAAGGGTGATGGTCGGGTCGACCCCGATGGCAACGGCTACCGGGAAACTCTCACCCCTGGCATGGGCTTTGCGCCAGTGCATATTGATGTGCCGCATGGTCGCCGCCCATATTCCCAGGGTCTTCCTGTCGTGCAACTCAGAACGGTATATCCCGACGTTCCGCTGTCCCGTTTGCGGGTCCTTGCTGATATGGTGGGGCAGGGTGACATAGGGCCCGCCGTCCTTCTCGTTCCAGATCGGAATGGGGAGTTCCAGCAGGTCGACCTCATCGCCCAGGTGG
Source organism: Chloroflexota bacterium (assembly GCA_016210565.1). Taxonomy (GTDB): domain Bacteria; phylum Chloroflexota; class Dehalococcoidia; order JACQUA01; family JACQUA01; genus JACQUA01. Next base: position 5,831 of record JACQUA010000232.1, on the reverse strand, counting down.
ATGTTCTCCTTGCACGGCGCGTCCTTGACCAGCACGGGCTCGATGGGGTTCTTCGTCCGCCTGGCCCACTCCGCCGTAAACCTGTCGGGCGTGGTATCTATGGCCATTGAATACCGCTTTGCGGTGCCCAGGAGGTTTACCACCAGGGGCACAGTGTAGCCGCCGGGTCTCTCAAAGAACAGGGCCCTGCTGTGCTCCAGACCGCCCAGGTCGTAGTTGCGGCTGCAGATAGCGCCGACTTCATAGGCCAGATCAACCTCCACCTTTATCCGGCTCAGCTCTCCCTCCTGCTCCACCCTGGCGATGAACTCTCTGAGGTCTCGGTATGGCATTCTGGCTACCTTTTCTGCACTTTAACCCAGTCAGGGTGCTCTGCGTTCTGAACGTATTTTACCTGTACCTGGTCCCACATGGGCATATAGATGAAGGCCAGCCAGTAAGAACTGGCATTGGGGTCAAGATTGAAGTGCTGATGCTCGCAGCCATCCCGTTTTACCGGGAGGACGATGAGGTCCCCGTCTTCCCAGTCGTAGCGGACCCCGTCCACCACGCTATAGCCCTTCCCTTCCAGAACAAATATGGCCAGCCCTCCCTGGTGGGTGTGCCGGCCGGAATGCTTCTTGATGTTCTGGACGAAGAGCTTCCAGCCCGGAGTGCCCACCTCACCCCATATCCGCTCCCACAGGAGGTATTGAAGCAGTCCCTGGTTGTTCTGTTCCCACGGTACCTCTCGGCCCTTGATCACTACCTTCCCATGGATCTTTCGCTCGATGGCTTCCCTTTCGATGCGACGTATCTCGAAATGAATGAGTTCCGCAGGCTCGGGTTCCGTTTTTCGCTCTGTTATTCTTTCAACCAAGTTTCTCTCCTGGTATCACAGGCGTCCCCGCCTGTGTCACAATCACTAGAACGGGCATCTTGCCCGTTCGTTCATTGGAGTGCAGGGTCAGGATGAAGGGAGCCTTCAAGCCTCTTCACCCTCACCTGGCCTCTCCCATCGAAGGATTGAGATTCTTGAGACACCGCCCGCGGGGGGGGTGTCGCTACAGTTTAAGCAGCTTCCTTATGTTTCCTCCGAAGATATTAGCCTTATCTTCTTCGCTGAGTCCCAGCGCTTGGATTCCCTCCATGTAGGCCCTGAGGTCTGCCGTCCGGGCCATCTCGTGAGGATAATCGGTGGCGAAGCACAGGTGGTCGGGTCTCACTACCAGCAGGGCCTGTTTCAGGGCAGGCAGCCACCCGCCGGCGCCGGCCAGGTCGAAGTATACGTGATCGAGCAGTCTGGCAAAGCCGTCTCCGGCGCCCGACTCCTCGAATTCCCTGATGGTCCGCGGCGGCTCGCCAATCATTCTTGTGTTCTCAGTGCCTTTCGGGGGTTCGTAGTAGGACATGATCCTCCCCAGGAGAAACGGCGCACCGCCCGCATAGTGGGCAAAAACGAAATTCAAGTCGGGGAATTCCGGCAGGACTCCCTGGAGCACCTCGACAAACGCTTTGATGATTTCATACTCCCTGGAAACACTGCCGCTCATGTTGTACCTGGTTCCGCCCCAGAGAGGCTCCCTGACGGTGGGATGAACGATCACCGGGATTCCCAGTTGACTCACTTTCCTGAAAAACGGCTTGAGTCCGGGGTCGTCAAGGCGGACCTCTTGCTGCGAGGTGACCACAGCTACGGCTTTCATCCCCAGGTAGTTGACGGCCCTTTCCAGTTCATCCAGAGCCGGCTGGCCTTCCATGTAAGGCACATGGGCGCAGGGCAGGAACCTGCCCGGATAGCTCCTGACCAGTTCGGCAAAACCGTCATTGAACATCCTGCAGAAGTCGAGGCCGAGAGAGAGCCAGATAGGCTGGGGTATCACCGCCATATCCACGCCGCATTCGTCCATGTGACGGATGGCGCCTTCGGCGTCCAGCACTCTGGAGTAGGCGGCATTTGGCTTTGCCAGCCGGCGCTGGAAGTCCACCTCTCCCGCGCGGGAGCCGGCAGCAGCGAATATCCCGGCTATTCCCGGGGGCAGCAGGTGGAACTGGGCATCGATTACAGTATGTTGTTTCGGCACTTAGCTCCTGAGAAACATATTTCCTCTCCCCCTTGTGGGAGAGGATTGAGGTGAGGGGGCTGACTTCCGGCCAGGGTTCTGACGCTCGGGACCTTCAGCGGGAACGGGCAAGATGCCCGTTCTACCGGTTTTGACCCAGGTGACGCCCGTGCCATCGGAGACGCTTCACTTGCTGGCCTCGGCAATGACCTGCCTGATAGTCTCGGTGAACTTACCGGTGAATATGATCCTCTCTTCAGAATCCGTAAACAGCTTTTCTCCCGGCTGCGGGACAAACAGCGGGTGCATCCCTTCCGTCGGGACGTCTGCCCTGAGGCTGGGAGAGCCATAGCCGTCAACGGCGAACAGCTTTTGTCCCTCCTTGCTCAGCAGCCAGTTGACAAAGACGGTGGCGGCGTTGGGGTGGGAAGACACCGTGGGAACACTGAGCCCGCCGGCTGCGGTTCCCGCCTTGTGGCCTTCTTTCTGGACGACCAGGGTTATCGGCGCCCCCAGACTGATGAATTCCTGCACTGATTCCCGCTGGCCGGCTAACCCGATCGCATACTTTCCCCGGGCCACCCACTCCACCACAATGCGGTGCTCTCTCTGGATGATCGCCTCCTGCTGTCTTATCAATTGCCGGAGGAACTGCTTGGCCTCTTCCTCGTTCCATATGTCGTGAGCCAGAAGCCCGAACATGTCATTGGCCGTGCCGGTCATCGTGGGATCGGCCATGGCGATCTTTCCTTTGTACTGGGGCCTGAGAAGGTCCCTGTAAGCAGTTATTTCGCCTTCTTTGATGAGGTCGGTGTTATAGCTGATGTGGCGCTGGATGGCCGCAATCATGCCTATGACCTGGCGGTCCTTGTCCAGGAATGGAAACACGTTGCCGCGCCATTTCGTGGCATCGGTGACCTCGGGGAGGATCAACCGGCTTTCGATCGAGCCTAAAAGTCCTGCCGGTTTCATCAGCGTTATCAGAGTGCTCGCCCCTACCCCGAAGACGTCCGCCATGGACAGCCCGGCTCTCTTTTCTGCCTCCACCCGGGCGAGGACCTCAGGACCCCGGGCAAAGGGTACGAACTCTAGCTCGATGCCATAGTTCTGTTTCACGGCCTGGGCCAGCAGGGTCCTGGTGTTGGCCCCCCAGAGGGTGTACACGCGCACCGTTCCCTCTTTTCTGCCTTCCGCCAGGGCTCGTTCCCACTTCTGCTCCCAGGCGGCCCTGCCGGCGCCTTTCGCCGGAAGGCCGGCGTCGGGGAGCCGGGTTACTTCGGGCTGCGGGCCGCAGGCGACTGTGGTCAGCAACCCCGCGAAAAGGAGCCCCCATATTCGATTCATGCTCGCCTCCTTATGCCCCTTCTGATGGCCTCGTATCCCAACTGCTGGCTCAGATTGGAACGACGATGCCCCCACTCTGGTGGGTTGGCACAGCCGCCTCGTTTCCCGGCCTCCCCTCTGTGCTTAACCCACCCCACGGGTTATAGGCCAAGTTCGCGGAGTTTCTCGGGTGTGGGCACGCCATTCAAGTCCCAGCCCCGGACCTGGTAGTATTCGTCCAGGGTTTCTTCCTGGCGCCTGATGAGTTGCCCCTCCGATGGGCCGGCGTTCCTGAGAGGCTCGTTGGCCAGCCGCGGCGGATAGCCGTCGTCTTTGCGGGTCAAACCCTCCCTGATGTTGAAAAGCCGTTCCAGGTTGTAAATCCGCTCGCCGACCTTAAAGAGGTATTTCTTGTCGCCGAACTCGGACACGCCGGTGACCGCCGACATCATTCTGAGGAAAAGGCTGTGACTCATCATTCCGAGAAGGGCGGGGAACAGACAGGCAATTCCGACCTCGTACATCGCGGTCTCGTCCTGGTTGAACATAACCACGTCGGCAAACCCGCCGTCGGCGTAGCGGTTGACCGGACGGGGATCGGGGATATTGAAAATCTCCTGCTTGCAGTACCCGATATTGTGGTTGGCCCCCATGTTGGAGGTGGCAAAGGCCAGCCCGTTGGCCTTGGCGCCCCGCGGGTCATAGGCCGGGGGCTCCAGGCCCTTCATATGGACGGCATAGGCCTCCGATCCTTTTCCGATGATCCTGGCGGCTTCCCTGACGCCCTCGGCCAGGATATTTCCCAGGCCTTCCCGCCTGCCCACCATTTTGATGAGGTCTATCATGGTCTGATGGTCGCCATAGGTCAGACTTCTGCCACCGGTATCCTTCGTCGTCAGGATACCTTTTTCGAACAGTTCATAGGCAAAGCCGATGGCATTCCCCATGGTCACGGTGTCTATTCCGAGGTCGTCACAGAGCGCATTACCTGCGATCGTCGCCCCGATGTCGGTGCTGGCTATGGGCCCGGTGAAAGCCCAGATGCTCTCGTAGTCCGGTCCATCGGCGGCGACGCCGGCATACAGCCCGGTTTTCACCACCCGCCGTTTTCCGCAGTGTATCGGACAGCCGTAGCACGTCATATCCTTCTCTCTAAGCTTTGCGTACTCGGAAGCCCGGAAATTCTCCCATCCCTCCAGGCTGCCCTCACGGAAATTGCGGGTGGGAAATATGCCATGAACGTTGCAGTTTTCGGCGTTGCCGGTGGGGCCGAAAGTGGAGAAGCGAACGAAGGCCGGGGCGGCTTTGGTGAAGGCGAGGTGCTCCTTGATGATTTCTTTTAGCTCTTGCGGCCTGGCGATGCTAGACTGGCGATTTGCCTTGACCACCACCGCCTTGCAGTTCTTGGAACCCATGACGGCGCCGAGGCCTCCCCGTCCGGCGCAGTTGGGGCCACTGAAGATGGCGGCGTAGCGCACCAGATTCTCACCGGCCGGGCCGATGCAGGCTATCCTGGCCCCATCTCCATGCCGGTCCCTCAGATGCACCTGGGTCTCCTCCGTGCCCTTGCCCCGGAGGTCTCCGGCCTCCCGTATTTCACACCGGTCTTTCTCGATATAAAGGTACACCGGTCCGGCAGCTTTGCCCTCGATGACTATGGCATCGAGCCCCGCCCATTTCAGCCAGGCGCCGAAATCGGCCCCGCCCACCGAACGGAAGATCGTCTGCGTCAGCGGGCTCTTGCTGACGGCCATCCACCGCGAAGAGCTCAGCGCCCCTGTCCCCGCCAGCGGCCCGGTGGCGAGAACAAGCTTGTTTGCCGGGCTGAGGGGATCAACCCCCTGCGGCAGGTTGTCATAGAGGTACTTGACCCCGAGGCCGCGGCCCCCGACATAGTCCGTCGATATCTTTTCGGGTATTTCCTCCCGGGCGCAAACGCCTGACGACAGGTCTATCTTCAAGATCTTGAGTGTGTATCCCAATGCTGGTCCTTTCGAAATTAGGCCAGGAATTCAGTAGCCAGAATCCGGAATTCAGAATCCAGAATGATGACGTAATGACGCGATCCCTTCTGACTACTGGCTACTGGATTCTGAATTCTCCCTAATAAATCGGATTATATACCCCTGCCTGCAACAGGGTGTAGCGGAACATCAGGCCGCCCCCCAGTTCCAGGACGCCGCCGACGACCAGGATGGCCGAAGCGGCGGCCGGATCGAGTCCCGCCGAATAGGCGAATATGGTGAGAAGAAGGGGGACCACCAGGCCCGCAACCGCTACTCCGCCGATAAACAGCGGGGCGAGGTTGCCTTTGATCATGAGGCGCGTGGCTTCCCGGGCCGCCGTTGACGAGTAGTACATGGTCAGGAGGTAGATAGAGACCAGCACCATGGTGGAAACAATCAGCCAGATTTCGATGAGTTCGAGGGTCTTCAGATTGGCGGCGCTGATGCCGCCGGCCATCTG
>JACQUA010000230.1 GCA_016210565.1 Chloroflexota bacterium | reverse complement strand
GCTCCAGATGGTAGATGCAGTCTCGATGCCCCATGGCCAGGTCCGCGATCTTGTCTTTGGTAGCCTGGTCTTTAATAACGATAAACTCCCAGGGCTGGCCGTTAGCCCCGGACATCGCCCAGCGCGCCGTCTCGCAGATCTTTTCTACATCCTCATCAGGGATGGGGTCCGGCTTATATTTTCGCACGCAGCGCCGGCTGCGGACCACCGCCAGGAAATCATCGAAATTCATTTTGGTTGCCATGTAAGACTCCTTTCAGAAATTAAGTGACAAGAGGCAAACAGGAGACCTATCTTATTTTGAAAATCTCTGCCGATTGCTTGCGCAGATCGACGCGCAGGTTCATTTGCTCCAGGTCCGGGAAAATGTCGTCGGCCCGGGGCAACGTTTCCGGGTCCAGACCTTCCTTCGGGACATCCAAACGGGCAACCGGGTATTGGAAGGCCTGGGACCAGACTGTTAACCCCTCTTTGCTCAGAAGCCAGTTGACGTACAGTTTGGTCGCATTGGGATGGGGGTTATTAGTGAATACAGCCAGGTTCCCCGGGCCTCCGGAAATAAACCTCGGCTCTTTAAAATTATGAATGCGTATCGGGGCCTTTGCGCGCTCGAACTCGGCAAACAGGGCCATGCTCTGCCCCAGCCCAATGGCGTATTTGCCCCTGGCAACCGATTCAAGGAGCAATCGCTGGTCCCTGGTGATCTGCACATCGTTGGCTGCCAGCTTCTTGAAGACATCAATAGCTTTTTGTTCACCAAAAGTCTTGTGCATTGCGGCCAGCAAATTGGGGCTGGTCCCGGAGATGGTGGGGTCCGAGAATATGATTTTCCCCTTCCACTTCGGGTCAAGAATATCGGTGAAGGAAGAAAGCTCGCCGGACTTGACCAGTTCGGTACTGACAACGGCGTGAGGTATGGCCATGGAGGCGAACATAAAGCCATGAGTATCCTTATCCAGGTAAGGCAACTTGCCGCCGATCCAATTCTTGGGATCAGTTATATCGGGCTGTACTATCAGGGGCGCTATCGGTTGAAGGATCCCCTTGGGCTTGATGTCCATGGTCGTGGTGGTCTCTCCCAGGTGACCGATATCGGCCAGATAGAGCCCGGCCCTTCGTTCGGCCTCGATCTTGGCGGTCACTTCGGGAGGTCTGCCCTGGACAAACTCTACGTCAATGCCATACTTGGCGCCAAAGGATTCCCTCAGGGGCACAACCCCGGCCTGGACGGCCGTAGCATAGAGGTTGAGCACACCCTCTTTCCTGGCAGCGGCGACAAGCTCATCCCAGGCTCTTGGCGCGGCGGCCTCCGGCTTGCCCTCTTTGCCCGGTGGCGGGCTGGTCGGCGCCGCCGCCGGACCGCAGGCTGCCAGCAAGCTGCCCAACCCCACCAACAATAGAAATGCGATGCCAAATTTTGCTTTCATGTCCTGACCTCTCTGATTTCTTACGATGCCTGTATCCCAGCTCCCGCCACTCATGCCAGGCTATTATGCCCAGTGGCGACCATGCCGTAAATTGCGCTTCGATGTCTTTCAGCCCGAAATCAACAAAATTTACAACATTTCTAAGAAAATGTCCAATCTGCATAGCTGTCAACCCTCTTGACAAACCGGGACCCGGGGTTTAAAATTCATTATTCCTATCGGTTTACTGATAATTACGGAGGACTCATGTTAATCAAGACTCGCGAAAATCTGCCGGCCCTGGTGGAGGGACTGAATTTTGCCCAGAAAGTCGACCGCTCCCTGGCGCTTATCCGCGAAGCCTATCAAGAGCACGGCGATGCGCTGGTGGTGGCCAACAGTCTGGGTAAGGACTCGGTGGCGGTATGGCATCTTGCCAGGCAAGTTTCCCCTGACATTCGCGGTTTCATCATAACCACTCGCTTCAAGCCCGCCCAGACAGTGGAGTTCATGAAACAGCAGGTCGCTCTCTACCCCGAATTGCGGGTCTTCAAAAACGATCAGCCCATTCCCGATGAGCTATACCTGACGGAACCGGACCGCTGCTGCGATATCCTGAAGGTCCAGCCGACGCGAAGGGCCATCGAGGAAATGAACGTGGCTTGCTGGGTCACCGGCCTGAGGTGCACCGAAGGAAGGACCCGCACCGATTTCCAGGAAATCGAAGAGCGAGACAAGGGTCTTATCAAGCTCAATCCCATCTTGCTGTGGTACGAGCGGGAAGTCTGGCAGTACCTGGCGCTAAACAGTGTTTCGGTCAACCCGCTCTACGGTGCGGGCTACCGGTCGCTGGGTTGCGCGCCATGCACCCGCATAACGAGCGATCAGAACGAACGGGCCGGCCGCTGGGTAGGTACCAGCAAGTGCGGCGGCGAATGTGGCATTCATACCCGGCCTTTGAAGCAGTAGCCGGTCAATTGGAAAATTGCAAGATTGCGTTGCCGAATGTAATCGCCGGTACCACAGGCGGCCCTGCCTGTGAGACATGGTTTACTCCGAAAATAGCCGGTACCACAGGCGGCCCTGCCTGTGGGCACATGGGTTTTCATACTTCATGGTGCTCGCCGGCGAGCATGGATGATTATTTGAAATTTGCCGCCTGGAGCTTAGAATTTTTGCATAATAAGGAGGTTTGATAATGATTGGACCGCCAAAGACACACAAGATAAAGGTCGAAGTCACCAAAGTGGGCAAAGGGGTATGTCCCAACGGCATGAAACCCGGAAGGAACTGGATACTTGACAGCAAGACGCCAGGGGGCATTTGCCTCGGCGCCCTGTCTACGATATTGCCCTATGCCAGGGCAATTTCGTTCGGAGGCACCTTTTATTTCCAGGAAACCCCCGATTCGGTGGAGTTTTCCTGTCCCGACCATGAGCGTCATGTTACCTTCCGGTTGACGCGGCTGAAAGAGTAAGGCCTGGAGAATAGAGGATGAAACCACCAAAAAGACATAAGGTCAAGATCACCGTAAAAGAAGTTACCAAAGGCAACTGTCCTTTGGAAATGAAGCCGGGTGACTCCTGGGTCTATCACCGCACCGTGCCCGAGGGGATCTGCCTGGCGGCGTTTTCCACCCTGATTCCGGCCATCAGGACCTTCGGCGCGCCGGGTGGAAAATTTTCCTGGCCCGACGGGGAGGAAGAAAAAACGGAGTCGGTCCGGCTATCCTGCCCCGACCCGAGGCACTGGGTGATCTACGAGGTCAGCAGGCTACGGTAGCGGTTAGCAATTGGCGGTTAGCGATTAGCATTTGGCATATAGCTGCTGACAATCGCAGTTCGCCAGGCATTGGCTACGAACCGCAACGCCGCTGGCAGCAGGCAGTCGGTATTGGGTATACTCTGGCGGCGTGGGGCTGGGGAGCCGATCGCCGGTTGCCGATGGCTAGTGGCTAATAGCTAATAGCTAATAGCTAATAGCTAATGGCTAATTGCTAATGGCTAATGGCTAATTGCTAATGGCTAATAGCTAATCGCTCGATATATAAGGAGGTTGATTGATCATGAAGAGATTTGCAGGCATGGTAACAGCACTAACGGCGATGCTGGTCCTGGCCGCTTGCGCCGGGCCGGCGCCGTCCCCGGAGCCGGCGCCCCGGGCGACGGCAACCGCCGCCCCGGCGCCGGGCTGGGAACAGCAATGGAACAAGCAGGTGGCAGAAGCCAAAAAAGAAGGAAAAGTTACTATTTATGCCCTGTGGCGGCCTGAAGTCCGGACCGCCGTCGCGCCCGCGTTTCGCGCCAGGCACGGGATAGAAGTGGACTTCTTGCCCTTCGGCCGGGGCGCCGAGCTGATCGCCAGGGTCGAAGCGGAAAAGCGCGCCGGCCTGGTCCTGGCCGATGTCCTCGGCGCGGGCGGCACCACCATTATCAGCGGCTTGAAACCCGCCGGCCTGATGGGACCGATGGAGACCTTGCTCGTTCTCCCCGAGGTGAAGAATCCCCAGAACTGGCAGGGCGGCCAGTTCCCATGGATGGACAAGGGCCATATGGGTGTCAACATGATTGCGGCGGTGCAGCGGCTGATCGTCCGCAACAAGGACCTGGTGCGGGAAGACGAGGTGAGGACCTACCGTGACGTCCTGAAACCCCAGTTCAAGGGCAAGATCACGCTGAATGACCCCACGGTCCAGGGGGCAGGCAACAGTGTGCTGACCCACCTGGCGGTGGACCTGTGGAAGCCCGAGGAAGCCTACGATTTCTTCCGCGAACTGATGAAACAACAACCGGTGATCGAACGTGATAACCGGACAAACGTGGAATCAGTGGCCCGGGGGAAATATGCCATCGCGCTGGGGACCCAGGCCGATATCCTGGCCAATTTCCTGGACATGGGAGCGCCCATAGCCCCGGTGATCGTCAAAGAAGGCGTCCGGGTATCCGCATCGACCTACTCTATGGCTGTGCCAACAGTCTCGGCCTCGCCGAACGCCACGGCTGTTTTCGTCAACTGGATATTAAGCAGGGAAGGGCAGGTTGTCCTGTCCAAAAGCTCCCGTTTACCCAGTATGAGGGTGGATGTTCCTACCGAAGGCATCAATCCGATTTATTTGCCGGTGCCGGGGGAGAAGCTTTACCCGGACAGCGAGGAATGGCAACTTACAGCGGGCACGAAGATGATGGACATTGCCCGGAAGATCATCGAGGAATCGAGACGCTAATGACCCGGGTAGCCGCGAGCCGCCGGCTCGCTCTCAAATTGAGCAAAATCGAATGAATCGCCCATGCCCGCTATTAGCGGGCGCCATCAAGGATGAAAATGGCCTATCATCGCGAAGAGACCCAGTTTACCTCCCCCTTTCGCAAAAGGGGGATACAGGGGGATTTGCCCCTTTTTCAAAGGGGGAGATGGCGACATTTTCGTAACAATCGCCCATGCCCGCGAGCCAGCGCCATGAACTTTGAAAAACCATGTGTCCACAGGCGAGGACGCCTGTGCTACCGGTTAACACCGTTTTACACCGGAGGGTAACGTGAAAAAATTAATCGCGGCGGCAATAGTAATTGTCTTTCTGGCAGGGGTAGCGTGCGGCGGGGCGGCGCCCCGGCCGGAGGCGGTAACCGCCACCCCGGCGGTGAAGGCGCCGGGGCAGGCCCCCGCCCGGGAACAGAAATGGCAAGCTATGGTAAGCGAAGCGGGAAAAGAGGGCAAGGTGATTGTATATGCCGGCTGGGTGCCGGAAGTGAGGACGGCGATCGGCGCTGCCTTCAAAGACAAATACGGCGTCGAGGTTGAATTCTTTCCCCTGGGCCGCGGCGCCGAACTCCTGGCCAAGGTCCAGGCGGAACGGAGGGCCGGGTTGGCGGTGGCCGACGTGCTGAGCTCCGGCGCCACGACCATAATCACCGGGCTTAAGCCGGGCGGCCTGCTGGCGCCCTTCGAACCCTCGCTGGTGTTGCCGGAAGTGACCGACCCCGGCGCCTGGCGGATGGGGCAGGTGCCTTTTGTGGACAAAGACCGGATGGGCATCAACATGATCGGGGCTTTGCAGCAGATGGTAGCCCGCAATACGGACCTGGTCCGCGAAGGCGAGATAACCGTTTTCAGCGACCTGTTGAAGCCTCAGTTTAAGGGTAAGATAACTATGAATGACCCCTCGGTCACCGGCATCGGCAACAGCTTTTTCAATCACCTCGTGGTCGATGTCATGGGGTTGGACGGCGCTTCTGATTTCCTGGCCAAACTGATGAAACAGGAACCGGTGGTGGTCAGGGATAGCCGCATGCACGTGGAATCGACGGCCAAGGGTAAATTCGCCATCGCCCTGGGCACGCAGGCGGACATCCTGGCCAGTTTTCTCGAAATGGGGGCGCCCATAACCCCGGTGCGAATGAAAGAGGGAACGCGGGTGTCTTCGGGAGTCTTTTCTTTATCCCTGCCTGCGGTTTCGTCGCATCCGGCGGCGCAAACCGTGTTTCTGAACTGGCTATTGTCCAGAGAGGGCCAAACGGTAATGACGCGGGCCTCGCGCCTGCCCAGCATGAGGATGGATGTCCCGACCGAGGGGATTCACCCGATCTATTTGCCTGTTCCCGGAGAGAAGCTTTTCCCGGACACCGAGGAATGGCAGAAGAATGCGGCCAAAATGACCGAGGTGGCCAGAAAGATACTGCAGGCTAAGTAATCGCTGTTCTGAAGATAACCGGTACCACAGGCGGCCCTGCCTGTGAAAACATAAGCGAGACCGTAGTCTCGAGCCGTTGGCTCGCCCTCGAACCGACCGAAATGCAGATAACCGTCCGAACACATTCTTTGTACCGCCCACCCAAAATCCCCATTCGATATTCGATCACCGGCAATGCAAGGGCAGGCCGGCGGCCCGCGGCTACGAGCATATAGAAAGGTGACTGTCCATGCCCGATGAAACTTACGATGCCGTCGTAGTTGGCGCCGGCAACAAGGCCCTGATCGTGGCCATGTACCTGGCCAAGTACGGCGGCATGAGTGTAGCCATGTTCGAGAAAAGGCATGAGGCCGGCGGCGGCTGGTGCAGCGACGAGGGACCGGCGCCTGGATTCGTTGCCGACTATCATGCCACCGCCGTGGGTCCTTTCTGGCAGACGGTTACCGAGTGGGACTTCGCCGAATGGAAAGAGCTGGGCGTAAGGTACAACGAGGCTGAAATGGGCTCGGGCGCTATTTTCAAGGAGACCGGTGAGCCCCTGGTGATTTACAATCGCAAGGCCGACCCCTCCATGGAGAAGTCGGCCGCCTGCATTGCCCGGTTTTCCCAGCGTGACGCCGATACCTGGGTCAGGCTTCAGCCCCTGTTTGGCAAGATCTTCTGGAACGCCATGCTGGAATGGGTGCATACTCCGCCCCTCCCGCCCAATGAACCCGACGCCATCGAGCGGCTGGCCGCCAGTCCGGAGTTGAGGAAGTTCGGCGTCGACCCCTCCTGGGTGGTGAAGAGCCCCCTGGAGGTGGCGCGCGAGGTCTTCGAAAGTGACGAGATGATCGCCACCGCCATGCGCTACAACGAGACCGCGCTGGGCAACCCACCGGACATGCCTTACACCGGGATATGGGCCTTCCTGTATTCGGTATCATTGATGCGACCGCTTCACGCCGGCGTGGCCGGGGGCACCCACAACTGGGCGCACGCCGCGGTCAAGATCGTATTGAAATACGGCGGCAAGATTTTCACCAGGCACGAGGTGGACAGGGTTATCATCGAAAACGGGGAAGCTAAAGGCATCAGGCTGGCCGACGGGTCCCAGGTGAGGGCTCGAAAGCTGGTGCTTTCGACCATAGACCCTTATGGCCTGTGCTTCAAACTCATCGGCAAAGAGCATTTGAGCTGGCAAATCCTGAGGAAGGTGGCCTCCCTGGAGCGCCGCATCGGCATCATTACCTGGTATACCTGGGCGCTGCACGAGCAACCCGACTACCGGGCGGCGGCCGTCCTTCCCGACATAAACAAGGCGATGAGCGTTATGCTCATAAGCAAGGACCCGGAGACGCTGAGCCGCGAGCTGGCCCAGAGGAAACTGGGCATCATTCCTCACGACCTGCAACTTAACATAACTAATCATTCCCTGGTGGACAAGGCCCGGGTACCCGAGGGCAAGGCATCCATCCTGACCGAGCAGTTCGTGGTGCCGGCCGATTTACTCAGCGAGAAGCAATGGGCGGTGTACAAGAAGGACCATGCCGCCGAAGTGCTGAGTTGTCTCGGGAAATTCGCCCCTAACATGACCTGGGACAACGTTCTCGGCTACGCGGGGTGCACGCCTTACGATCATTGCAAGCTGGCCAACATGGCCCCCACCGGCAATCAATTCGTTATCGATAACATTCCCGGCCAGCTTGGCCGCAACCGGCCCATCCCGGAGCTCTCCAGCTACCGGACGCCGGTCAAAAACCTTTACGCCACCGGTTCAGCCTGGCATCCCATGGGCATGTCCTCCTGCTGGAGCGGCTACTGCTGCTACAAAATCCTGGCCCAGGACTACGGACTGGAAAAACCGTGGGAGAAAGACGGCCGGCCGTGGTAGGCGTTCTGGAAGTGAGGTAACACATGGAAATCGATGAATTCCTGTCTATTGTCAGACGCCGCAGGAGTTGCCGGAAATTCAGGCCCGACCCAATACCTGACGAGTGGGTGGAAAAAATACTCGAGGCCGGTCGCTGGGCCATGTCCGGGGCTAACGGCCAGCCCTGGGAGTTCATTGTTATCAACGACCCATCCATTCGCGACCG
>JACQUA010000226.1 GCA_016210565.1 Chloroflexota bacterium | reverse complement strand
GTCGAGCAGTCGAGCAGTCAAGCAGTCGAGCAGTCAAGCGGTCAAGCAGTCAAGCAGTCGAGCAGTCAAGCGGTCAAGCAAGTCGAGCAGTCGAGCAGTCAAGCAGTCGAGCAGTCGAGCAGTCGAGCAGTCAAGCAAGTCGAGCAGTCGAGCAGTCAAGCAGTCGAGCAGTCAAATTCAAGCAGTCGAGCAGTCTAAGCAGTCTAAGCAGTCGAGCAGTCAAGCAGTTGGGGTGGGGAACCTTCTAACCTTATGAACCTTCTAACCTTACGAACCCTCTAACTTTTCTGCGCCGCCGTTTCGGCAGTCAGCGCCCGTTTTTCGGGCAATTCGATGGGCAGGGCCGGCTGCGCTCCCTCACGCAGCACCACTTTGGCCGCCCCGATGAAGTCCCGGAAGAGGGGATGGGGGCGGTAGGGGCGGGAGCGAAACTCGGGATGGAACTGGGTGCCCAGCATCCAGGGATGGTCTACCAGCTCTGCTATCTCCACCAGTTTGCCGTCCGGCGAGACCCCGCTGGCCATCAGGCCGGCCTGCGCCAGGGCATCGCGATAGACATTATTGAACTCAAAACGGTGCCGGTGGCGCTCGTAGACGATGTCTTCCCGGTAGGCCGCCGCTGCCCTCCCGCCCGGGGTCAACCGGCAGGGGAAACCGCCGAGGCGCATCGTCGCGCCTTTGTCCACCACATTTTTCTGCTCCGGGAGCAGGTCGATCACGGGATAGGGAGTATTGCAGTCGAACTCCGACGAGTTCGGTGTTTGCGCGCAAAAGACGTGGCGGGCGAACTCGATGACCATCACCTGCATCCCCAGGCACAGGCCGAAGTAGGGAATTCTGTTTTCCCGGGCATACCTCGCCGCCACGATCATGCCTTCGATGCCGCGGTAGCCAAACCCTCCCGGCACGATGATTCCCTGGGCCTGGGAAAGAGCATTGTGGACATTTTTTTGGTCCAGCTCTTCGGAGTTGACCCAGCTTATGTTTACTTCTCGCTCATGATGGAGGCCGGCGTGGTACAAAGCTTCCCTGATGGAAAGATAGGCGTCTTTTAGCTCGGTGTACTTGCCCACCAGGGCGATATTCACCTTATCCTTGGCCTCTTTCATTCGCTGCACCATCTGCCGCCACTCAGCCAGGTCCTGTTTGGCCGGCTGGAGCCCCAGCTTCTCGATGAGGATGTGTCCCACCCCCGCATCCTCCAGAATGAGCGGCACTTCATATATGGACGGCACGGTGATCAGAGGTATCACCGCCCGTTTCTCCACGTCACAGAACAGGGAAATCTTGTCTTTGGTGGATTCAGATACCGGATGGTCGCTCCGGCAAATGATGACGTCCGGCTGGATGCCGATGCGGCGGAGCTCGTTGACGCTGTGCTGGGTTGGCTTGGTCTTGAGCTCACCGCTGGCCCCGATGAAGGGCAGCCAGGTTATGTGCACGTACAGAACGTGGTCCCGCCCGGCATCGCTGCGCATCTGGCGGATGGCCTCCAGGAAAGGCAGGCCCTCGATGTCTCCCACCGTCCCGCCCACTTCGACAAAGACCACCTCCGCCTGAGAAAGCCGCCCTATGTCCTTGATGCGACTCTTTATCTCATTGGTGACATGAGGTACCACCTGGATGGTACCACCGAGGAAATCGCCCTTTCTCTCTTTGGCGATGACCGAGCTGTAAATCTGCCCGGTGGTGACGCTGGAGGCCGCGGACAAATCTATGTCTATAAAGCGTTCGTAGTGTCCCAGGTCCAGGTCCGTCTCGGCCCCGTCCTGGGTCACGAACACTTCCCCATGCTGGTAGGGAGACATGGTCCCGGGGTCGACATTCAAATATGGATCGAGCTTCTGTACCGAGACGGAGATGCCCCGGCTCTTCAGTATCCGGCCCATGGAAGCCACCGAGATGCCTTTCCCCACGGAACTCACCACACCACCGGTCACGAATATATAGTTAGTCATAGGAATATTCAAACTCCAACCGCTGCTCAAATAGCCCGCACGATGCCCCCCGGTTAGAAAACGATGGGACAAGAGAAACCAGATCGCCCGCGGCGCGATAAAGGGGGCAAGAATTCCGTCACCCACCAAGAGTTTCTTTTATTCTAAAATGGCCGCGCTATGCCTGTCAAGGCACGGAAGAAATGACGAGGCCCGAATGACGAATGACCAAACTAATGACGAAGCCCGAATGACGAATGACTGTCAAGTAGGAAGGAGTAGGAAGAGTAGCAAGTAGTAGCAGGGGCAGGGAATCTTGAATCTCTTAGGGATCAGAAGCTCCTGACGAATTCAGCCACGAATGAAAACGAAATGGTTTGTGAATAGCTGTCACATAGAATGACAAATGCCGAGCATGAAAGAACGGTGTCTTCGTGTTTATTCGTGGTTCCATCGTTTCCTTTCCATCTTTTGCACGATTTGCTCTGAAAATGTCACCCTGAGCGCAGTCGAAGGGTCTTTCGTCCGGCGCCCCACCTCGAAAGATTCTTCGACTACGCTCGCTACGCTCGCTTCGCTCAGAATGACATTTTCATCGTTCATTGTCCCGACT